>JBJEMB010000232.1:0-45803 GCA_051879455.1 Lachnospiraceae bacterium | reverse complement strand
GGATAGCTTTTGATCACATGCGCAACAGAATCGGATATGGAAAAGGATTTTATGATCGCTATATTAAAGCGCATCCGGATATGGATACGATGGGAATTGCATTTGATATACAGATTCTGGAACAGATACAGACAGAGGAATGTGACCAGCCTCTTGATATGGTCATCACTGAGACATTGACGCTCTAAAAACAAGAGGGAGATATAACATATGAATTTACCCAAGGATCCGGTTCTTTTATTGAGTGTTATCAACACAAAGTTGAGAGATTATTATCCATCGCTGGATGCATTGTGTGATGACATGGAAGTAGAAAAAACGGAGATAGAAGATACATTGAAAAAAATTGATTATGAATATGATAAGTCGGGAAATCAGTTTGTGTAAATAACATTGATTCGGACAGAAGATTATACAAAGTCAACAGAGGAAGCTGCAGAAGTGTCTTCCTTTATTTTGTAATAGGAAAGTTCTCCTGCCGGAGAACTCTTGATAAAAAAAGCCCGCACGGAGGCGGGCAGAGAAAATAAAGTGACGTGTTAGAAGATAAAAAATCCATCTTCAACATCCTCACCGAATACATCTTCATGTAAAAAGTAATCCATATCAAGAAGGTCACTGTCACGCATTCTTTTAATCATCTCTGCGGTCATACCTTCAGGTGGATTTTTGGTGTATTTTTCTCTGAGTTTCTTTACAAGTTCTTTTTCTGTAATGGTGTTCATAAGCATAGTCTCCATTCGGGATAAGATAAGTTGATTGTATCACAGAACAGAGAGGTAAGATATGTATTGTGGTGATAGAAAGGAAAGGATTATGAAAAAGAGAATACTAGTAATGATCATGTCTTTAGCGTTATTCTTCAGCTTGGTTATACCCGTTTCAGCATGTGAAATTCAGGATGAGAACAATCAAGAGATAGTACAAGACACAGAAATACAGACAATTCCTGAAATAGTATCTATAGAAGATCAAAACAATCAAATCTGTACTGATGAAGATACTTCAGAGGAGTGTTCAGAAAATCGAAAAGAAGA
Organism: Lachnospiraceae bacterium; assembly: GCA_051879455.1. Lineage (GTDB taxonomy): Bacteria > Bacillota > Clostridia > Lachnospirales > Lachnospiraceae > MD308. The sequence goes on along the minus strand of JBJEMB010000232.1, from coordinate 44,766 downwards.
GCAAAAAGCAGATGATGAAACGAAAGATGTTCTAAATGAGTCAAATGAAAAAAATATACAAGATAATTCTTGCATTTTGCCAGATATTGTTAAAACTCAAAACACCTCTAAGCAAATAATTCTAGATTCTTGGGGGGAGACCGAAACAATAGATACAATTGATAGCTACGATGGGGTACATTTATACTATTACCGTGTAGCTGTAAGTTTGTCTGTTGGCAAAGATGATGGCGGAAAGAATATTTATTTTAGAGTTCGTGAATTGACATTGAATGATGAAGACCCAATTATTGAAGAAGTTAGACTGGCAGATGGTTATACTGGCTGGATTGCTGTAGGATCAAAAGAACTTGAAACTGGAAAATCTTATTATGTAGAAATTGAAGCATATAATTCAAATTGGATTAATGAATCTTATATATATGATATTGCTTATGAAATCGGAATGTACGATGGATATGCAGAATCCATATCAATGACCAGTCAGCTATCATTAAAATGTGGGCAAAACAAGACTTTAAAAGTAAATTTTTTCCCTTCTAATACATATTCAATAGTGGATTGGAAATCAAGTAATGGATCAATCGCGACTGTGGATCCAGACGGAACCATTCACGCGAAAAAAGCAGGTACATGTAATATTATTGCAACAACACAAGACGGATACACGGCAGCTTGTACTGTTAAAATAACGAATCCAGCTCCGTATTTGAATTATAAATCTAAGACTATTCATCGCGGTTCAAAGTTTACTTTAAAATTAATGTATCCTGTAGGGAAGGTTACATATAAAAGCACAAATAAAAAAATTGCGACTGTCTCATCTAAGGGTGTCGTTAAAGGAAAAAGCATAGGTACTTGTACAATAAAAGTAAAATGCAAAGGAAAAACATATAATTGTAAGATTAAAGTTGCATATGCAGAGCCTAATTTTGGTGCAGTGCTTTATGATTATAATACACGTAGCAATAAATTTATTGTAAAAATAAAAAATTGGGGTTCAAAAACATTATACATAAAAAAAGGAACCGGAAAAGTAGAAGATGTTGATTATAAATCCTATGACAGAAAGGTAAGCTTAAGTAAAACTATTAGAATCAAACCACATTCCAGTAAAACTCTTTCTTTTAAAGTAAAAGGCAGAATTACCTGGTATGATGTTTCAGATTTTACACTGTTCTACAGGTTCACATATGACGGAAAAACATATACGTGGCATGTGTGGGATGAGAACAGCGTTTTAAAGAAAGGTAAAGGTTGGTATACAACTTACTGGGATGAAGAACAATATTGGAATGCTTTTTGGTAAATAAACAGCAAATGACAGGAGGAGAATTATGACAAAAAAATCGTGGGTTCTTATTGGTTTTTCTTATGGACTGATGGTTTGTGCACTGGCTGTGGTCGGTACCGATGACATTTATCCATTCCTTGCAGGAATAGGATGTGTTGTTTGCCTGGTTGGATTTGTCTGGTATATTATTTGCGCTTTCCGCGCTGTGTTTAAAAAAGAAGAAAGCTTAATACTGATCTGCCAGTGCTTTTGGACAAAAATAATGCTGATTCCGTTATATATCCTTATGTTTATATGGGGAGTTGGCTGTATCTTTGCCCCATTTGCCATTTTCATTCTCCCGATTCCAATAGCAGTTGACTGTGCAGTCCTTGTTACGTCCTCTTCCTTTGGAGTTGCAGGGATTTTAAAGGCATACATGGAAGAAAAGATTACGAAAAAAAGTATGATTCTGCATATCATATGTCAATTTATTTTCTGTTTGGATTTAATCAGCATATGTATGTGTCGGAAGAAAATTAAGGTAGTATCATGATGTGACAGTATTATGTTTTCTATAATTCCAGGAATTCCATAATTGCCCTCTTGAAATATGAACATATGTTCGATATAATATTGTTTAAGAGGAGGGGATAGCGCTGGATAGAACATATATTGCAATTGACTTGAAATCATTCTATGCTTCTGTGGAGTGTGTGGAGCGTGGATTAGATCCATTAACAACGAATCTTGTAGTAGCAGATAAGAGTCGTACTGATAAAACCATTTGTCTTGCTGTATCTCCCACTCTGAAAGCCTGTGGGGTTCCGGGGCGTCCAAGATTATTCGAAGTAGTGCAGAAAGTGAAAGAGATTAATGCCCAAAGAGGAAAGAAGGGCACATCTGTTAATGCAAAGGAGCTTCAGGAAGATTTAGATTTAACTTTGGATTACCTGGTGGCAGTGCCACGCATGTCTCTATATATTGAATACAGTACGAAGATTTATCAAATATATCTGAAATATATTGCGCCGGAGGATATGCATGTTTATTCCATCGATGAAGTGTTTATGGACGTAACCTCTTATCTCAATATTTACCATATGTCTGCATATGAACTGGCCAGAAAGATTATTCATGAAGTTTTAGAACACACCGGAATCACAGCTACTGCTGGAATCGGGACAAATTTATATCTATGCAAAATTGCTATGGATATTGGTGCCAAGCATACTAAGCCGGATAAAGACGGAGTACGGATTGCTGCGTTAGACGAGAGAACTTACAGGGAGACCATGTGGGAACATAAGCCGTTAACGGATTTCTGGAGGATTGGACATGGGTACGAAAAAAGACTGTCACAAATAGGTCTCTATACGATGGGAGATATTGCAAGATGTTCCGTTGGAAAAGAGACAGATTACTACAATGAGGAATTATTGTACCGCCTTTTTGGAATTAATGCAGAGCTTTTGATTGACCATGCATGGGGATGGGAGCCTTGTACAATGGCCGATATTAAAGCATATAAACCGGAAATGAACAGTATCAGCTCCGGTCAGGTTTTACAAGAGCCCTATTCTTATGAGAAAACACGCCTGGTAGTAAAAGAAATGGTCGAACTTTTATCGTTGGATCTGGTAGAAAAAGGTCTGGTCACGAATCAAATCGTATTGTCAATTAGTTATGATAAGAACAATACACACTATAAAGGGAAATTTTCTACAGACCATTATGGCCGAAAAGTTCCGGTGCACGCCCATGGAACTGAAAATCTTGTATCATATACCTCTTCTGCAAAATTGATTACGGAAGCTGTAATGAAACTATATGATCATATCGTAAATCCTGATCTTATGAGCAAAAGAATCACAATTACAGCAAATCATATCGTTTCGGAATCCGGCGCAGCGAAAGAAGAGTATGAGCAGTTGGAACTTTTTACTGATTATGAGGTGATAGAGCGGAGAGAGAAAGAACTGGAACGTGAGAAGAAGATACAGAGTGCTGTTCTGGAGATAAAAAAGAAATTTGGAAAGAATGCTGTCCTGAAGGGGATGAGTCTGGAAGAAGGAGCAACTGCTAAAGCGCGAAACGAACAGATTGGAGGACATAAAGCATGAGCTATAAAGATCTTATGGGGCTTCCCCATCATGTGTCAAAAGTACACCCTCAGATGTCACGGAAAAACCGGGCAGCGCAGTTTGCTCCATTTGCGGCGCTGACTGGATATGAAGAGGCTGTCAGAGAGGCGGAACGTTTCACTGATAGAAAAATTATTTTAGATGAGCATGAAAAAGTGCAGATTGACTGGAAGCTCAGAGTATTGAAAAAGCATATGAATACAGAGACTTTTGTTGTGTGGTTTGTGCCGGATGTAATAAAGAATGGTGGTTCATACCATCAGACAAGGGGTATTGTTGAAAAATGGAAGGATGGATATATTTATATCCATGGAGAGAAGATTCCAATTAATGACATTGTTAAGATAGGAGATGTGATGCTTGATAATGAGTGAGAGAGAAGCGGATGTAATCTGTCAGCACAATCGAGATGGGACGATTATACCTTTAAAAGTCAGAATCAGGGATGATGACGGTGAATCACAGACGTATTCTATTAAAAGCTATAAAGAATTATCAACGAATGGAGATTTTAAACTTCCAAATGGCGTTTGTCTCTCTGGACGGCATCTATGGGCTTTTGAATGTAAGATTCAGGTCTTTGATTTTCTGAAGAGAATACGACTATTTTACAATGCCCTGGATGGATGCTGGAAAGCGCTTTTTTTGGGGTAATTTGTTTTATGAAGATATAAAATTATACTGGTAAATCCCGATAGTATATGATAATCTCTAATTAAAGCATTATATTTCTAACTTTTCTAGGCGGAAACGCATCTGATATCATCTGAAATATCTATTAAGAAATCGCAATGCTTTCAATCCAATAAAACAGCAAAGGGGTTTCTTATAGAATGTATGATATGGATTTTCATAAGAGCCCGAAACAAAAAAGGAGGGCTTTCAATGGAAGAAGTGAAAAAAGAGGATTCTGGCAGATTTTCTGTCAAAGAACAGAGCGGAGGCGAAGTCAGTGAGTATTTATGAATATGATGAAGCAAGGCATATGAGACAGACAAAAGAAGAGGGCAGACTGTCGGCAATCGCAGATGCAATTCGAATTTGTGCCGATCTCGGAGCGAGTCGTGAAAATACAATTACTCAGATTATACAAAAATATGGGCTGCCAATTGAGAAGGCAGAAGAGATGGTAGGAAAAAGTTGGAAATAATCTGAATATATTTCATACAGACAAATTGTACAAAATAAAAGGACATAGGTATAAGAAAGGGCAGAGAGAGTTGAAAAATGAGGATTACTTTAAAAACTTGGACTCAAAATGAAAAAGCAGAATTAATGAGAATTTGTAATAATATGAATCGTATGTATCTTGGAAATAAAATTCCAGAGCCCTACACAGAAAAAGATGCAGAGATTGGATATTATTTGTTAAAAGACAAAATATCTCAAGGCATAATGACAGAAGCAGTGAAACAAATTTGTGATATAGCATGGAGAAAAATGGATATTATTAGAATAACTGCATTGGTATATCAGCCAAATATTGCTTCAATAAAGGTTTTAGAAAAGAATGATTTTATTCTTGAAGGAACTATGAAAAATGCAGTGTGTAAATTTGATAATATTTATGATTTGTGCATATATGGTAAATGTAGAAAGGAATAAGTAAACGCCAAATAATTCTTTTCAAAAAAATAAATTCAAAAGGGGTATGTAATTTAAAAGCAATAAAAGTAATAATAATTGCCATGGATTCATTGTATGTTGCTATTCATAAATAAATCATGCTATAATAATCCGCAGAAGAAAATAAAGATTAAAAAAGCATGAAAGAGAGAAAATTAAATGGAAACAAATAGCTATAAATGTGACAACGAAAACATACCTGTCTCCGAACCGGAGAGACAGTATTATTTTATAGAAAAAGCCAGACAGATTTTGCAGGAGAGAAGTGAAAAGCTTGGTCGCCCAATGACATTTTGTGTGACTACATTTGGATGCCAGATGAATGCCAGAGATTCAGAGAAACTTCGCGGTATTCTTTTAAAGATTGGCTACACCGAAGCGGCTGAAGATGAAGCAGATTTTGTAATCTATAATACATGTACCGTCCGGGAAAATGCGAATACGCGAGTATATGGACGTCTTGGTCAGTTAAAGCCGCTGAAAAAGAAAAATCCACATATGATGATTGGACTTTGCGGCTGTATGATGCAGGAGCCGGAAGTTGTTGAAAAGCTGAAAAAAAGCTATTCTTTTGTGGATGTTATTTTTGGAACTCATAATATTTATAAGTTTGCGGAGCTTCTGGTTACCAGATTTGAGTCTGAGAGAATGGTTATAGATATCTGGAAGGATACTGATAAAATCGTAGAAGATCTTCCAAATCAAAGAAAGTATTCTTTTAAATCCGGTGTAAATATTATGTTCGGATGCAATAATTTCTGCAGTTACTGTATTGTGCCTTATGTACGTGGACGCGAGAGAAGTCGTGAGCCAAAGGCAATCATCCGTGAGATAGAGCGTCTTGTCGCAGACGGAGTGACAGAGGTTATGCTTCTTGGTCAGAATGTCAATTCTTATGGAAAGACTCTGGATACACCTATGTCTTTTGCAGAGCTTTTAAAAGAAATTGAAAAGATTGAGGGACTTAAGCGTATCCGGTTTATGACATCACATCCGAAAGACCTCTCCGATGAACTGATTGAGGTTATGGGAAATTCAAAAAAGATCTGTAAACATTTACATCTGCCGGTCCAGTCTGGAAGCACGGAGATTTTATCGAAGATGAATCGTCGATATACAAAAGAACAGTATCTTGAACTTGTGAGAAAGATCAGAGAAGCAGTACCGGATATTTCTCTGACTACGGATATTATCGTAGGTTTTCCAGGTGAGACAGAAGAAGATTTCCAGGAGACCCTTGACGTAGTGAGAAAAGTTCGTTACGACAGTGCATTTACATTTATTTATTCAAAGAGAACAGGAACACCTGCTGCCGTCATGGAGGATCAGGTGCCGGAAGAGGTAATAAAAGATCGCTTTGACAGACTTTTGAAAGAAGTCCAAAGCATCGCATCCGAAGTATGTTCTGTACATGAAGGAACGGTTCAGGAAGTACTTGTAGAATCTGTAAGCGAACACGATTCTTCCATGGTAACAGGAAGAATGAGCAACAACCTTCTCGTCCATTTCCATGGAAACGAAGACTTGATTGGAAGTTACGTAGACGTATCCTTAAAAGAATGCAAAGGATTTTATTATATCGGTGAAATCGTAAACCAGAATCCGAAAACATACTAATAAATTCCAACTATATTGTGATTCGAAAACGTCCAAACTATGTGTAAGAACACAAAAGTGAGGACGTTTTTTACATGAAGAAACTGAGTGAGTATTTATTTTTATGGGCAGTGGGCGGATGCATTTATTATTTAACAGAAATTTTATTCAGGGGATTTTCACATTGGACAATGTTTGTGCTCGGAGGAATCTGTCTTGATTTCTTTACTGTTCAGGGAAGAATGGTAAACTGGGAAGACCCCATGTGGCGCCAGATTTTAAGATGTGTTGTTTTTGTGGTCAGCATGGAATTTATTAGTGGAATTGTTTTGAATAAATGGATGAATCTTGGAATATGGGATTACAGCAGACTGCCATTCCAGTTGTTTGGGCAGATTTGTCTTCCGTTTGCGATTATCTTCTCGGGATTTTGTGCAGTTGGAATTTTGCTCAGCGGATATCTCCTGCACTGGCTGTACGGTGAAGAAAAGCCTCATTACCATGTCCTTTGATTCATATCATTAATAAAAGTTGTAAAATTTCATCTTTTAAATAGATATTAAAAATGTTATACTAATTTGTACGGATTTAATATGGATTTACTATAAATTTCATGCAGAAGAGGAGTTTTTATTGTGAGTGAACTTACACCAATGATGCAGCAATATATGAAGACAAAAGAAGAATATCCTGACTGTATTCTTTTTTATAGATTAGGCGATTTTTACGAGATGTTTTTTGATGATGCTATTAAGGCTTCTAAGGAACTGGAGATTACATTGACCGGAAAAAATTGCGGACTTGAGGAGCGGGCACCGATGTGTGGTGTGCCGTATCATGCGGTAGACAGCTATTTAAACCGTCTTGTCTCGAAAGGATATAAAGTGGCGATATGTGAACAGATGGAAGATCCAGCTACTGCAAAGGGACTTGTTAAGAGGGATGTTGTCCGTATCGTAACGCCGGGCACAAACTTAGATACACAGGCGCTTGATGAGACCAAGAATAATTATATCATGAGTGTTGTATATATGGCAGACCGTTACGGGTTATCGGTGGCCGATATTACGACCGGTGATTACTTTGTAACAGAGGTTTCAAACAGTGAAAAACTTTTTGATGAGATTTTTAAATTCATGCCCTCAGAGCTTATTTGCAATGAGGCTTTTTATATGAGTGGTATGGACATTGATGATCTGAGAGAACGTCTTGGCATCACTGTCTATTCATTGGATTCCTGGTATTTTGATGATGCTCTCTGTAAACGTTCTCTCAAAGATCATTTTCACACAGGGACACTGGAGGGCCTTGGAATTGCTGAATATGATTGTGGAGTGATTGCTGCTGGTGCATTACTTTTATACCTGAAAGAGACACAGAAATCATCCTCCCTTTCACAGATGTCAAAAATCACTCCATATACAACCGGAACTTATATGATTCTTGACAGCTCAACAAGAAGGAATCTTGAGCTGTGCGAAACACTTCGTGAAAAACAGAAAAGAGGCTCTCTTCTGTGGGTACTGGATAAGACGAAAACTGCAATGGGAGCAAGAACTTTAAGAAAATATATTGAACAGCCGCTGATTCATAAAGAACCAATCATCAGAAGGCAGGAAGCAATTGCAGAACTAATAGAAAATGCAATTTCCAGGGAAGAGATCAGAGAATATCTTTCACCGGTATATGATCTTGAAAGACTGGTCAGCAAAATTACCTATCAGTCAGCCAATCCGAGAGATATGATTGCATTTAAAAATTCTCTTTCGATGCTTCCACATATCAAATACATATTAAGCGAGATGAAAAGCCCTCTTCTTAAAGAACTCTATGATTCACTTGATCCATTAAAGGAACTCTGTGATCTTATCGCGCAGGCAATCAACGATGACCCTCCGATTGCAATGAAAGAAGGAGGTATCATTAAAGAAGGATTCAATGAAGAGGTTGATAAGCTGAGACGTGCAAAGTCAGAGGGAAAGGAATGGCTTGCAAAGCTTGAAGCAGAGGAACGCGAAAAAACCGGGATTAAGAATCTGAGGATAAAATTCAACAAAGTCTTCGGATATTATCTTGAAGTCACAAATTCCTTTAAAAATATGGTTCCGGATTATTATATGAGAAAGCAGACTCTGGCAAATGCAGAGAGATATATCATTCCGGAACTGAAGGAGCTTGAAGATACGATTTTAGGCGCTGAGGATAAACTATTTGCTCTGGAATATCAACTTTATTGCGAAGTGAGAGATAAGGTTGGCGCAGAAGTTGTGCGTATCCAGGATACCGCCAAAGCTGTGGCACAGATTGATGCGCTGGCATCACTGGCGCTGGTCGCTGAGCAGAATAATTATGTCCGTCCTACGATCAATGAAAAGGGTGTAATTGATATAAAAGATGGCAGACATCCTGTAGTGGAAAAGATGATTTCCAATGATCTCTTTATTGCGAATGATACTTATCTGGATGACAAGAAGAAACGGATTTCCATTATCACAGGACCAAATATGGCAGGAAAATCCACTTACATGAGACAGACTGCTCTCATTGTTTTGATGGCGCAGATTGGTTCTTTTGTCCCTGCATCTTCGGCAAATATCGGTTTAGTCGACCGCATTTTTACAAGAGTCGGAGCTTCTGATGACCTTGCATCCGGTCAGAGTACTTTTATGGTTGAGATGACGGAAGTTGCCAACATTTTGAGAAATGCTACGAATAAGAGTCTTTTGATTCTTGATGAAATTGGAAGAGGAACCAGCACCTTTGACGGACTCAGTATTGCATGGGCGGTGATTGAACATATCAGTAACAGTAAGCTTCTTGGGGCAAAGACGTTATTTGCTACCCATTATCATGAGCTTACTGAACTGGAAGGAAAGATCAGTAATGTAAATAATTACTGTATTGCCGTTAAGGAAAAAGGTGATGACATTATTTTCCTTCGTAAGATCGTAAAGGGTGGTGCGGATAAAAGTTACGGTATTCAGGTGGCAAGGCTTGCAGGGGTGCCGGAGAGTGTTACAAACCGCGCAAAAGAGATTGTGGAAGAACTGATTCACGCAGATATTACGACGAGGATCAAAGATATTGCTGTACATGGAAACACACCTAAGATCAAGACGAAGAAATATGACGAGGTGGATCTGGCACAGATGTCTTTGTTTGATACGGTTAAGGATGACGATGTTCTTGAAGAACTTAAAAATCTGGATGTCAGCAACCTGACACCGATTGATGCACTTAACACCCTGTATCAGCTTCAGAATAAATTGAAAAACCGATGGTAAATTATGTTAGTAAAGGAATTTATATAGATCATGAGTAAAATACAAGTACTGGATCAGGTGACAATTGATAAAATTGCTGCCGGTGAAGTGATAGAGCGTCCGGCTTCTGTTGTAAAGGAACTGGTGGAAAATGCCATAGATGCCGGCGCAACATCCATTACCGTAGAGATTAAAGACGGCGGCATTTCTTTCATCCGTATTGCTGACAATGGATGCGGAATTCCGAAAGAGGAAGTACCGTCCGCTTTTCTGCGCCATTCTACAAGTAAAATACGCTCGGTGGATGATCTGTCACATATAGCATCACTGGGTTTCCGAGGAGAGGCTCTTTCAAGTATTGCGGCTGTCTCACAGGTTGAACTGCTTACGAAGACGAGAGAAGATACCTTTGGGACAAGCTACCGTATTGCCGGAGGAAGAGAAGAGAGCATAGAAGATGCCGCTGCACCGGATGGTACCAGCTTTTTTGTCCGCCAGCTTTTCTATAATGTGCCGGCGAGAAGAAAATTTTTAAAGACAGCAATGACAGAGTCAAGCCATGTCGGAGATCTTCTGACAAGACTCGCCTTGTCTCATCCTGAGATCTCATTTCATTTTATCAATAGCGGACAGTCAAAACTTCATACTTCAGGAAACGGAAATCTCCGGGACGTCATTTATCATATTTACGGAAGAGAGATTGCCTCAAATCTGCTGCCTGTTGATTTTGAGAAAAATCAGATTCATATTTCCGGGTTTTTAGGAGCACCGATCATCTCCAGAGGTAATCGTAATTTTGAAAATTATTTTATGAATCATCGATATATCAGAAGTAATATGCTGTCTAAAGCGATCGAAGATGCATACAAAGATTATACAATGCAGCATAAGTTCCCGTTTGTAGTTCTCCACATTGAGCTGAATGGAGAAGCAGTGGATGTCAATGTACATCCTACAAAGATGGATGTCAGATTTTCCAATCAACAGGAAGTATATAATATCCTTTATGAAGCAGTTTCTGTGGGACTAAAAGGAAAAGAACTGATTCCGCATGTGACGATTGATGTTCCGGAAGCAAAGCCTGAAAATGAATCTCAAATAAAAGCTGCGCAGAGCACGACGCCTAAAAAAGAACAGTCTCCGGTTAAAAATGCCATTCCGCCGAAGGAAGAGAGAGATCTCGATTATTTCATGGAGAAGATGAAAGAGCGTGTAAAATCTTACCATGAACAGAATTCTTCTGCAGAAGTCAAAAATCAATCCGAAATTTTCAAACCAAAGCAGCAGGCTGACCGGATCCGTGAAGCAGTTTCTTACCGTACACAGTATGAAAGTTCCGATAAAAAGAAACCTTCCAAAGAAAATGTGATTTCAGAAAAAACTGTAAAAGAGCAGGAAAAGCCAAAACAGCTTGACCTGTTTGAGGAGCGTTTCCTTGACAAACAGATCCGCGCAGAATACACTTTGATCGGTCAGGTATTTGACACATACTGGTTAGTAGAGTATCATGATAATCTGTATATTATAGATCAGCATGCCGCACACGAGAGAGTACTGTATGAAAAGACATTAAAAAGTATGAAGACAAGGGAGTTTACCTCTCAGATGATCTCACCTCCGATTGTGTTAAATCTTACCATGCAGGAGCAGGAACTTCTGAAAACCTATATAGATCAGTTTACAAGAATCGGATTTGAATTTGAAGAATTCGGACAGGAATCCTATGCAGTGCGTGCGGTTCCGGATAACCTGTTTTCGATTGCAAAAAAAGAGCTCCTTATGGATATGCTTGACAGCTTATCGGATGAACTTAACAGAAATCTCTCACTGGAGCTGATTGATGAAAAGATTGCGTCCATGTCATGTAAGGCTGCAGTAAAGGGAAAGATGAAATTATCAGCAGCAGAAGTTGATACATTGATCGGAGAGCTTCTGACACTGGATAATCCTTATCATTGTCCACACGGGAGACCGACTATTATTGCAATGTCAAAGCGGGATCTGGAAAAGAAATTTAAGAGGATTGTATAGATGAAAAAAAGACTATTGATTATTCTGACCGGGCCTACTGCAGTCGGAAAGACAAAGGCATCTATCGGACTTGCAAAAGCAGTTGGCGGAGAAATTATTTCTGCTGATTCCATGCAGGTTTATAAGGAGATGGATATCGGTTCGGCTAAGATAAAAAAAGAAGAGATGGACGGGATCCCCCACTATCTTGTGGATGTATTAGAGCCTGATGAAGAATTTCATGTGGTTCGATTTCAGCAGATGGCAAAGGAAGCCATGGAAAAAATCTACGCCAATGGACATATTCCAATCGTTGTGGGTGGAACTGGATTTTATATACAGGCGCTTTTATATGATATTGATTTTACAGAGAATGACGGTGATGACAGTTACAGGAAAGAACTGGAGGAATTTGCAAAGCTGTATGGCCCGGAGGCGCTTCATGAGAGACTTAAAAAGGTGGATCCAAAGTCTGCCGAGATCATACATTTCAATAACGTTAAGAGGGTAATCCGTGCACTGGAATTTTATAAACAGTCAGGGATGCCCATTTCTGAGCATAATGAGACGGAACGGCAAAAACAATCACCGTATGAGTTTTTCTATTTTGTTCTCACAGACGAGAGGGAACATCTTTATGAAAGGATCAACCAGCGTGTAGACCAGATGATAGAAGAAGGTCTTGTGTGTGAAGTCAAAGCTTTAAAAGATAAGGGGTACACAAAAAACATGGTCTCTATGCAGGGACTTGGTTATAAAGAAATCCTGGATTATCTTGACGGTGAGTGTACGTTAGAAGATGCCATTTACCGGATCAAGAGGGATACAAGACATTTTGCCAAACGCCAGATCACATGGTTTAAGAGGGAGAGAGATGTAATCTGGATTGATAAAAAGGCGTGTGATTATGATGAAACAAAAGTGTTAAATACAATGTTAACGTATATGGAGGGAGTTATATGTTACAGAGAATATTCGGAGGATCGAAATTTTTAAAGAAAATGAATACGCTGATGGAGCTTTACTCTGTCAGTCATAATGCAGATGCAACGTACAAAGAGCTTTTAAAACTGGAACCACTTATAAGGACGCAGGGAGAACTTTCTTGGTACAATCTGAATCGTGCGGCACTTCTTTATGACATGAAACGTTTTGCGGCTGCAGCAGATATTATTATGGAGATTGATTCTCTGAATCCGGAGTTTGATGCAAAATGTGCACAGTTAAAGACAAAAATTATGAATGCATTATAAAATAGACAGACTGAGAGGAAGAACGAGATGTCAGAGATTACAAATTTGTACAGGGAAATCGGAATCAGTGCTCCGGTTTTAGAGTTTGGTACAAAGATTGAGAAAGAATTGAAAGACCGGTTTGATGCCATTGACAAAACGGCAGAATATAATCAGCTTAAAGTAATTAAAGCTATGCAGGATAACAGAGTCAGCGCTGCCTGCTTTAATTATGCCAGTGGATATGGTTATGACGATCTGGGAAGAGATACTTTGGAAGAAGTTTATGCTTCTGTATTTCATACAGAAAGTGCGCTTGTAAGACCACAGGTCACTTGCGGAACCCATGCACTTGCGCTTGCACTTGGTGCAAATTTGCGGCCGGGAGATGAACTGTTGTCTGCCGGAGGTAAACCTTATGATACGCTGGAGGAAGTGATCGGAATCCGTCCTTCTAATGGTTCTCTTGCAGAATATGGTATTTCTTACCGGCAGGTAGATCTGCTTCCTGACGGTACCTTTGATTTTGAAAATATAAGAAAAGCGATCAACGAAAAAACGAAAATGATTACGATCCAGCGTTCGAAAGGATACCAGACCAGACCAAGTTTTTCGGTAAAACAGATTGGTGAAGTCATCCGTTTTGTAAAGGAGATAAAGCCGGATGTGATCTGTATGGTAGATAACTGTTACGGAGAATTTGTAGAAGAAATAGAGCCAAGTGATGTGGGAGCGGATATGGTTGTCGGTTCGCTCATTAAGAATCCGGGAGGCGGTCTTGCTCCAATCGGAGGATATATTGCCGGAAGAAAAGATCTGATTGATTCCTGTGGTTACCGTCTTACTTCACCGGGACTCGGAAAAGAAGTCGGTGCATCACTGGGAGTCATGCAGTCTTTTTATCAGGGACTGTTCCTTGCACCGACAGTTGTAGCAAGTGCATTGAAAGGAGCTATCCTTGCAGCAAATATCTATGAAAGACTTGGTTTTTCTGTCATTCCAAACGGAAAAGAATCAAGACATGATATTATTCAGGCTGTAGAGCTTGGCACACCGGAAGGTGTAATTGCATTTTGCAAGGGAATACAGGCGGCAGCGCCGGTAGATTCCTATGTCTCACCGGAGCCGTGGGCAATGCCGGGATATGACAGTGATGTCATTATGGCTGCCGGCGCATTTGTTCAGGGTTCCTCCATTGAGCTCAGTGCGGATGGTCCAATCAAGCCGCCATATGCAGTTTATTTTCAGGGTGGACTTACATGGCCACATGCAAAACTGGGTATCCTGATGTCATTGGAGCATCTTGTCAGAGCAGGGTTAGTGAACTTATAAATCTACAATGTTTTGTAATGTCATTTAAAAATCGAGGATAATATAATGAAAGATGTTGTAATTATTGGCGGTGGCGCTTCCGGCTTGGCTGCGGCAGTTGCTGCGGCTAAGGAAAATCCACACGCGAAGATTTGTATCCTTGAGAAAAAGGATATGATTGGTAAAAAGATTTTGTCCACCGGAAACGGAAGATGCAATTTTACAAATGAAAAGATGGGACCTGAGTATTTTAACAGTGACAATCCTGAAAATATTAGACCCGTCCTTGAAAAATTCGGTACATTCGAAACCCTTGTATTTTTTCGGAAGCTTGGGATTATGCCAAAAGAAAAGAACGGATATTATTATCCTCGCTCAGAGCAGGCATCTGCCATCTTAAATGTTTTAAAAAATCAACTTAAAATTAGTGAAGTGGAGATTATAACCGAAGTCATTGTGTCATCAATAAAAAAAACAAAACGTGGTTTTTTCATAGATACTACAAAGGGAAGATTGAATGCGCGTTCTGTAATCTTATCGACGGGTGGAAAAGCGGCGAAGGTTCTTGGCTCGGATGGCAGTGGATACGATCTTGCAAAATCCCTTGGGCATTCTATGGTTCCCGTTGTTCCTGCACTTGTGCAGCTTCGGACAAAGGAGCATCCACTTTTAAAAGCATCTGGCGTTAGAACAGAAGCAAAAGTAAGAATCTTCTCAGATGAAACATTCCTTTCCGAGGATACAGGAGAACTTCAGATAACAGCTTACGGAATTTCAGGAATTCCTGTGTTTCAGGTAAGCCGTCACGCTGCAAAGGCACTTTATTATAAAAAGAAAGTGTATGCTGAACTTGATTTTCTGCCTTCTATGGAAGAAAAAGAGCTTATGATGTATTACGAAAACCGGATGAAATTGATGAGCGGATTATCTGCAGCCGATTTTCTGATTGGAATATTTAACCAAAAACTGATTCCATGTCTGCTTCGATGTGCAAAGATCCGGGAAAACACGAAAGTATCGGAGCTTACAAAGAAGCAGTTAGATTCTCTTTTGCACTGCTGCAAACATTTGAAAATCGAAATCATAGATACGAATGGCTTTGATAATGCCCAGGTTTGCGCCGGTGGAGTTCGTCTTGATGAAATTAACCCGGATACGATGGAGTCTCTGGTATGTGAAGGACTTTATCTTGCAGGAGAAATTTTAGATTCAGACGGAATCTGTGGCGGTTATAATCTTCAGTGGGCGTGGGCAAGTGGATACATTGCAGGATGCGCTGCAGTGAGATGTTAATGATAGATATGTTCACGGTTGACTGATGAAAAAGATGATAAAAGATCCAGGAGGCGTATATGATACAGATTAAGCAGTTGAAGCTTAGAGTTCCCCACAGTGAAAAAAAGCTTGAGGAGAAGGTCCTTAAGCTTCTCAAAATTAAAAAAGAAGAGATTTTATCATTTGAGATCACAAAAAGATCACTGGATGCACGAAAAAAACCAGTTTTATTTTATGTATATACAGTTGAAATTGAAGCGAAAAATGAATCTCAGATTAAGAAAAAAGTAAAAAATAGAGATGTCACATTTGGAAAAAAAGCGCCATCTTACTCGGTGACACCTTCTGGAGAAAGAGCTCTGAAATACCGTCCGGTCATCATCGGCACAGGTCCTGCGGGGCTTTTTTGTGGTTATCAGCTTGCCAGAATGGGATATAAACCGATTCTCCTTGAGCGAGGGGCAGAGGTTGATGAACGAATAAAAGACGTAGAGAATTTCTGGAATGGAGGAATCCTTAAAGAAAATTCCAATGTCCAGTTTGGTGAGGGAGGAGCAGGAACGTTTTCGGATGGGAAGCTTAATACACTTGTGCATGATAACAGCGGAAGAAATAAAGAAGTTCTCCGTATTTTTGTAAAATTCGGGGCTCCTGAGAATATTCTGTATGACAGCAAACCGCATATTGGAACAGATATTCTTTCAAATGTTGTAAAAAACATTCGGAATGAGATTATTAAGCTTGGCGGCGAAGTTCGTTTTCATTCAAAGGTCATAGATTTTGAAACTGAACAGACATGTGGGCATGATAATAAAGGAAGAAAATTGAAAAATCTTCTTGTTGAGAATACAAAGACCGGAGAAATTGAAAGACTTGCGTGCGAGGTTGCGGTGCTGGCAATCGGGCACAGCGCAAGAGACACATTTATTTCTCTTCAGAAGAATGGATTTGAGATGACGGCAAAGTCATTTGCAGTCGGTGTGCGCATGGAACATCCTCAGCGATATATTAATGAAAGTCAGTATGGAAAGGATTATGATGCATCACTTCCTGCAGCAGCGTATAAACTATCTGCAAAGACGAAAGGAGGAAGAGGTGTCTATACTTTCTGTATGTGTCCCGGAGGATATGTCGTAAATGCATCTTCTGAAACGGGAAAGTTAGCAGTTAACGGAATGAGCTACAGTAAGCGTGATGGTGAAAATGCAAACAGTGCGGTTATTGTAACTGTTACACCGGATGATTATGGCAAGGAAGGTGCTCTTGCGGGCATGGAGTTCCAAAGAAAACTGGAAGAAGCTGCATACCAGGAAGGACAGGGAAAAATTCCGGCTCAGCTGTTTAAAGACTACTGCGCAAACAGACCATCTGACGGAAAAGGAACAATAACTCCGCAGATGAAAGGCAGTTACACATGGGCGAATGTGAGAAATATTTTCCCGGAGGAGCTTGCTATGGCTCTTTTAGAAGGTATTCGTGCATTTGACAGAAAAATCCATGGATATGCAAATGAAGATTCTGTTTTATCAGGAGTAGAAAGCCGCACCTCTTCACCGGTAAGGATTGTAAGAGATGACTCTTATCAAAGTAATATAAAAGGAGTATATCCATGTGGTGAGGGAGCCGGTTATGCCGGAGGTATTACATCAGCTGCCATGGACGGACTGAAAGTGTCAGAAAGCGTCATGAAACTCTGGAGTCCTTTCGACACTGAATGGGATCTTTAAGAAATTTTTAATAGCTTAACTCTATACACTTTTTTCTAAATATGATAAAATGTATTGAGTTTTCTAAAGAGGAAATTTATTTGAGGAGGAGTACATAATTATGAAAGGGACGGGAAGCAAGAATAGCTGGGCATTATTTTTAATGATTTTAGCAGGAATTGTTCTTGGCGGCTTTATCGGGATGCTGGCAGAGGGAGTGCCGGCTCTTAACTGGCTTGCTTATGGACAAACCTTTGGTCTGGAGGAACCAATCATTCTGGATCTTGGTATTTTGATCATTACTTTTGGCCTCTCTATTAAAATCACAATTGCCAGTATTATTGGTGTGGTTCTTGCAATTTTTATATACCGCTTCTTATAATTCTCCTGTGAAAGACTGTCATGCTTTCTTATCTGCCTGTCAGTCTGCAGTATGAATGTCGTATGAATCTAAAGATAAGATGTGTCAATCTAATACAATAAAAGAAATCCCTGATGTGGAGCGTCCTTATGAAAAATGTGTCAGACAGGGTCCTTCCAGTTTAAGTGATGTAGAACTTTTAGCGATTCTTCTCAGAACCGGAGTCCAGGGTGAAAATGTTTTGGAACTTTCCAGACGGATTTTGTATGATTCCGGTGAGGAAGGGATTCTTGGACTTCATCAGTTTTCTATGGAACAGCTTATGAAGTTAAAAGGAATCGGGAAAGTAAAAGCGGCGCAGATTGTCTGTATTGCTGAACTTTCAAGAAGACTTACGAAAGCATCTGCTTCTGAAACACTGAGTTTTTCATCTGCACGCTCAATTGCAAATTATTATATGGAAGATTTACGACATAAAAAGCAGGAGACCGTGAAGCTTTTAATGTTGAATACCAAAGGAAAACTAATCAGTGAAAGTGAGATTTCCAAAGGAACAGTGAATGCATCTTTGATCACTCCAAGAGAGATTTTCATAGAAGCATTGCAAAAAGGTGCTGTTGGAATTGTTCTGATGCATAATCATCCAAGCGGAGATCCCATGCCAAGTGAAGAAGACATTCTCCTGACACAGAGAATCAAAAAAGCTGGAGAATTGATTGGAATAGAGTTGTTAGATCATATTGTGATTGGCAATAATTGTTATATAAGTCTGAATGAAGAAGAACTTCTTTAAGAAAGGGTAATACAGATGGCTAAAAATACATACGGGCTGGATTTGGGCTCTTATGAGATTAAAGTTTTTGATCAGAAAAAAGATACGATCTGGAAAGCAAAAGATGTAATCGCAATAAAAGATGGGCGGGAGATCTTCGCGGTCGGCGATGATGCCTATGAAATGTTTGAAAAAACACCTGGTAATATTGAAGTAATCTTCCCGATGAAGGGAGGAGTGATTTCCAGATTTAATAATATGCAGTTTCTGCTTCAGAGTTTATTAAAAAAGGAAAGACAGTTTGCGAGAGGTTCGGAATACGTTATTGCCGTTCCGACTGACGTGACAGAAGTCGAGAAGAAGGCTTTCTTTGATCTTGTCGTCCATTCCACAGCAAGAGCAAAAGAAGTGAATATCGTAGAAAGAGCGATTGCTGATGCAATCGGAATGGATCTGGATGTGAAGAACACAAATGGATTTCTGGTCGCTAATTTTGGTGGAGAGACCACAGAGCTGTCTGTTCTTGCCGGAGGCGGTATGGTTTTTAACCAGCTTCTTAAAATAGGAGGAGTTGCCTTTGACGAATCGATTGTGAATCTGGTTCGTCACAGCCACGATTTTTTGATAGGAAGACTTACTGCTGAAACGCTTAGAAAACGTTTTGGTGTTTATACTGGTGAATCAGAAGAAGCTTCTATGATGGTTGCAGGACGAGATTTGATTACCGGTCTTCCAATCAGAAAACCGATTGCGCTTAGTCTTGTAAGGGCATCTTTAAGAGATCCTCTTCTTGATTGTGTCCGTTCCATCATGTCACTGGTAGACAGAACACCGCCGGAGATTCGAACAGCCATTTACGATAATGGTATTTTCCTGACGGGCGGAATCGCAAATATGCCCGGACTCGAAACTTATATTGAAAAAGCAACCGGAATCCCGACAAGAACTGCTCCAAATCCGGAGTTATGCACTGTGATGGGACTGAAAAATATTATTCTTTCGAAAGAGTTAAGCAAATTTGCATATTCAATGATAGATGAGAAGTATAGGTGGATGAGATAATATGAAGATAAAAAATCAATCATCAATGCCAAATAAATATTTGTTTCTAATATTAGTTTTGGTTTGTCTGATTCTTCTTGGAATCGAGCAGCTAGTTGACACAGGCGGACCTTTAAGATTTATTGCGAATTACACAGTGGTTCCGATGCAGAAAGGAATCAGTTATGCCGGAATGTGGCTGAGTGATATGTCGGATAACTTTGAGACGATGGAAGAGATGAAAAAAGAGAACAAAGAATTGCAGTCAAAAGTGGACGAGCTGACAATTGAGAATACAAAACTCAGGCAGGAACAGTATGAGCTGGAACGACTGAGAGAGCTTTATAAACTGGATGAGAACTATTCGGATTATAAAAAGATCGGAGCCCATGTTATTGCAAATAACGGAAGTAACTGGTTCAGTGATTTTACAATTGATAAAGGCTCTAATGATGGTATAAAAGTAAACTGTAATGTTATGGCCGGGAGTGGTCTTGTAGGGATTGTTACAGAAGTAGGACCTGACTATGCAAGAGTTCGTTCCATCATTGATGATTCAAGTAATATCAGCGCTATGACATTGTCAACTTCCGATACGTGTATTGTGCGGGGAGATCTGGAATTAATCGCCGATGGCCGGATTCGTTTTGAAAAACTTGCAAATAACGATAATAAGATTGAAGTAGGTGAACAGGTTGTCACATCTCATGTAAGTAATCGTTTCGTACAGGGATTGTTTATCGGATATATCAGTGAAATCGAGGTGGATTCTAATAATCTTACAAGGTCAGGATATATTACACCTGCCGTTGATTTCAGTAAACTTCAGGAAGTCCTTGTTATCACCGAGACAAAACAGGAAATGCTTGACAGCAAAACGGACACAGACAATGATGCCGGAAATAGTGATGAATAAGAAGGCAGGTGTTTTTTGTGAAAAGAAAGATCATTACTTTACTGATCATTATCATATGTTTTTTGATGGAAAGTACCATTTTCCAATCACACTCTTTTGGTAATGTCTGTCCGAATCTGCTAATTATTGTAACAGCGTCTTTTGGATTTATGAGAGGACAGAAAAGCGGCATGTATGTAGGTCTTGTCTGTGGGCTCTTCATCGATCTGTTCTGGGGCGGAGTATTAGGATTTAATATGCTTCTTTTCGTTGTGATCGGATATCTAAATGGAGGTTTCCAGAGAGTATTCTATGATGATGATATTAAGCTTCCGATTGCATTGATTGCAGGAAGTGAACTGATATACGGAATCGTGACATATATTTGTATGTATATGCTTCAGGGAGATTTCTCTTTGAGTACACATTTATTTCATGTGATCATTCCTGAACTGGTATATACGATTCTGGTAACATTAGTCCTATACCAGATTATATTACACATTAATAAACGACTTGAAACAGAAGAACAAAGGAGTGCAAGTAAATTTGTCTGATATTTGGGAAAGAATCAAAAACAAAGTGTCGGAAATAGTAAAGTCCAGAGTATTCATAGTCATCATTATATTTTGTGTGACTTCCGCCATACTTGTCCAGAGAGTTTTCTATCTGCAGATTGTAAAAGGTCAGGAATATTTCGATAATTACAAATTGCAGATTCAGAAGACAAAGGAAGTAGAAGGAACACGCGGGAATATTTATGACCGTAACGGAAAGTTATTGGCATATAATGAGCTGGCATATTCTGTTACAATTGAAGATAACGGCGAATATGATACGAAAAAACAGAAAAACAAAGAACTGAATAAAATTGTTACCAAGGTAATTGATATAGTAGAAAAAAATAATGACACGGTAATCAATGATTTTGGAATTATTCTTGATAAAGATAATAATTATATTTTTGTTGCCGAGTCAAAAACACAAAGATTACGTTTCATAGCTGATGTTTATGGGAAAAAGACAATCGATGAATTGACAAAAACACAGAAAAACCAAACAGCCGAAGAGATTATCGATTATCTGTGTACAGATCAGGTTTACGGATATGGAATTGATCAGAAAAAGACGGAAAAAGAAGATGTTCTGAAACTGGTAAATGTGCGGTATGCGATTTCTCTTAACAGCTATCAGAAATATATTGCTACAACAATTGCTAAAGATGTGTCAGAGGAAACTGTTGCTGATATTATGGAGAATATGGATTCTCTTCAGGGTGTAGACATTCAGGAAGAATCTGTCAGAAGATACAACAACAGTAAATGTTTTGCAAATATAATTGGTTATACGGGACAGATTTCCGTAGAAGAATATGATGCTCTCAGCAAAGAAGAAAAAGAAGAATACGATAAAACAGATACGGTTGGTAAGGCCGGACTTGAAAAGACGATGGACTCCACTTTAAAAGGGACAAAGGGAGAAGTTAAACTTTATGTAAATAATGTAGGAAAGATTATTGAGACGGTTGAGGTTTCAAAACCTAAGGCGGGAAATGATCTGTACCTTTCCATTGATGCGGATCTTCAGGTTGCGGCATACAATATACTGGAGCAGGAGCTTGCAGGTATTCTTCTTTCAAAAATTCGCAATACATTAGATTATGATAGAACAAAGGTTAGTGATGGAAGTGATGTCATCATTCCAATCGGAGATGTTTACAATGCATTTTTCTCTAATGATATATTGGATATGAACCACCTTGCAGAGGATGATGCAGAAGAAACAGAAAAAGAAGTATATGAAACTTTTTCAAAAGAGAAAGAAAAAATACTGGAAAATCTTTCAGAGATTCTGGACAATCCGGATGCCAAAGCTTATAAAGACATGTCAAAAGAATGGCAGGCATACTTAACCTATATCGTTACTGATATGCTCACTTCAAATATGAAGATCATTATGTCCAGTGCCATTGATACAAATGATGAGACATATAAAGCATGGAAAACGGATGAATCCATAAATGTATATACCTACTTAAATTATGCTATCTCGAAAAACTGGGTAGACACTTCAAAATTCAAAGATTACATTGGTGAGGGCGGAAAGTATTCTGATTCCAGTGAAATCTATGAAGGATTAAAAAAATATATTCTTGAACAATTGGAATCCAATAATTCTTTTGATAAAGTTATTTATAAATATCTGATCAAAAAAGGAACAGTAACAGGAAGACAGATTTGCCTGATGCTTTACGAACAAAAAATCTTAAAATACAATGAAGATCAGTATAACCGGCTGAAATCAGGAAGCCTTGGGGCATATGATTTTATACGTGGAAAGATTGAAGACTTAAAGATCACTCCGGGTCAATTAGGACTTGAACCTTGTACAGGCTCTCTTGTCATGACAGATACAAAAACTGGTGAAGTGCTGGCCTGTGTATCTTATCCGGGATATGACAATAACAGGCTGGCAAATTCTATGGATTCTGATTATTATAATAAACTTGTAACTGATCAGTCACGTCCATTTTATAATAATGCAACGCAGGAAAAAACTGCACCGGGTTCCACATACAAACCATTGGTTGCTATTGCAGGACTGACAGAAGGTGTTATTAATCTTGGATCTTACCTTCCATGTACAGGTATATTTGAAAAGGTAGAGCCTAACCCCAAATGCTGGGCTTATCCGAGATCTCACGGAAGCTTGAATGTAGAAGGTGGAATCGAACATTCCTGTAACTGTTTCTTCTATGAAGTTGGTTACAGACTCAGCCTGAAAGAAAAAGGAATCGATCAAATAGGTTCTGATAACACGCAGGGATCTACAACGACAAAATATTATTCCAGCAAAATCGGTACAGACAAACTGAAAAAATATGCAGAAATGTTTGGACTTGGTGATGTTTCCGGAGTAGAAATTCCAGAAGCAGAACCAGAGATTTCTGATGAATCATCGGTACCATCTGCAATTGGACAAGGTACTAACAACTATACTACAACACAACTTGCCAGATATGTTACAGCAATTGCCAATAAAGGTACAGTATATGATCTGACACTTTTAGATAAGACAACTACAAATGATGGAAAGACTCTGGAAGAGTTTGAACCGAAAGTAAAAAATACATTGGATGAAATCAGTGATTCTACATGGACAGCAGTGCACAATGGAATGAGAGAAGTTGTTCGTGATGAACAAAATGCAATCTTTTCAGAGATAAATAATAGTGATTTAAAGTTATCCGGTAAAACGGGTACAGCACAGCAAAGTAAAACACATCCAGACCATGGTCTTTTTATCGGGTTTGCTCCAAGTGATGATCCGGAAGTAGCATTTGCGATTCGTATTGCAAATGGTTATAGCTCTCACAATGCAGCTGAAGTCGGTAAAGATATTATGAAATATTATTACAAACTTGCTCCGGAAAAAGAAATTATTACCGGTAAAGCAAAGAAAATCACAGATAGATCCGGTGGAGATTAAAATTTTAAAACTGAGAATCCATACATGGAACTTTCTGATACGAATGATAAATGCAGATACTGCACAGGCATTCAATGAAACAATGATAGGAGGAAGTTATTCATGGGAGAAGTAATTGTAATTACATCAGGAAAAGGTGGAGTTGGTAAAACAACAACAACTGCCAATATCGGTGCAGGGTTATCACAACTTGGGAAAAAAGTCGTAGTCATTGATACAGATCTGGGGCTTCGAAATCTTGACGTTGTGATGGGACTTGAAAATTTGATTGTATATAATCTGGTAGATGTCATTGAGGGCGGATGTCGGTTGAAACAGGCATTGATTCGTGACAAACGTTATGAGAATCTTTATCTTCTGCCATCTGCACAGACAAAGGATAAATCTGCAATTTCTCCGGGACAGATGAAAAAGCTGACTTCGGAGCTCAGAGAAGAATTTGATTATGTTCTTCTGGATTGTCCTGCCGGAATTGAACAGGGATTTCAGAATGCGATTGCAGGTGCAGACAGGGCAATCGTAGTGACCACACCTGAAGTTTCAGCCATACGAGATGCGGACAGGATTATAGGTCTTTTAGAAAAAAATCATTTGAGAGACAACTCTTTAATTGTAAATAGAGTTCGTATGGATATGGTCCGTCGGGGAGATATGATGTCTATTGACGATGTGACAGAGATATTATCCATTCCTCTTATTGGTGCAATTCCAGACGATGAAAGAGTCGTAATCGGTACAAACCAGGGTGAACCGGTCATTGGTATTGATTCAAAAGCCGGAAGAGCATATGCGAACATATGCAGAAGAATTGACGGTGAAGATGTCCCATTTACAGACATTGATGATAATAATAGTCTGTTCTCCAAACTTACACATTTATTTAAGAGAAATTAAGGAGGAAGACTATGAAGAGAAAATCATCCGTAAATATTGCGAAAGATCGGATTAAAGCGCTGGTCACTTCTGACCGTGTAAATTGTACACCGGAATGCTACGAAAAGATATGCCGAGAGTTGTATGAACTGCTTTCAAAATATATTGAATTTACAGAAGATGATTTTCATGTAGAGATAACACGAACGCATTTATTTATCAACTTTTTAGGAGAAGAAGAGTGAAAACACCTAGATTTGCAAAAGTATACCATATAAAGAATTACAATTTCACATTGGTTGCACTTGTTTTTGCACTGTCTGTGCTTGGAGTACTCGTTGTAGGAAGTGCAAAAGAAGTGTATCAGGGCAAGCAGATTCTTGGAGTAATCATCGGACTGGTTGCAATGGTAGTCATCTCTCTGATTGATTATGTATGGGTGCTGGATTTTTACTGGTTAATCTATGCAGCAGCCATTCTGAGTCTTGGACTTGTTCTATTGATCGGTCAGACTGTTAATGGAGCAAAAAGATGGATTAATCTTGGTTTCACGACTTTTCAGCCATCGGAGCTTGCAAAAATACTTTTGATTTTATTCTTTGCAAAATTTATTATGAATCATGCAGAAGATATAAATGAAAAAATAACCTTAATAAAATATGCGATCCTTTCTGCGATACCTCTGGGACTTATCATTGTGGAGCCAAATCTTTCTACCACAATTGTTACAGCACTGGTAATCTGCCTGTTGATTTATGTAGGAGGACTAAGTTACCGTTTTATCGGGAAAGTTTTGCTTATCTTAATTCCTGCGGCAATTATTTTTCTGAGCATAGCAGTAATGCCGAATCAGCCTTTTTTAAAAGACTATCAGCAGAAACGTATACTTGCATTCCTTGAACCGGAAAAATATGCCAGTGACGAAGCATATCAGCAAAATAACTCTGTTATGGCAATAGGTTCTGGTCAATTGACCGGAAAAGGATTGAATAATAATACAACAACATCTGTAAAAAACGGTAACTTTATTTTGGAACCTCAGACAGATTTTATTTTTGCAATTGTCGGAGAAGAATTAGGTTTTATTGGATGTTGCATAATTATTGCGTTATTGTTATTAATTGTGATACAATGTATTTTAATAGGAATACGAGCGCAGAATCTGGCAGGGAGGATTATCTGCTGCGGGGTAGGTGGACTCATCGGAGTCCAAAGTTTCATTAATATCTCAGTAGCTACAGGATTGATGCCTAATACAGGTGTTCCTTTGCCGTTTGTTAGTTACGGTCTCACCTCTCTAGTCAGCTTATACATGGGTATTGGATTTGTATTAAATGTCGGACTGCAGCCGAAGAAGTATCAGTAAGGAGTGTGAAAACCATGAATATCGGATTAATTGCGCATGATTCGAAAAAAACATTGATGCAGAATTTTTGTATAGCGTATCGCGGTATATTAAGTAAACATAACTTATATGCGACAGGTACGACTGGGAGATTGATTGAAGAGGTCACAAATTTAAATATTCACAAATATCTTGCCGGACCGCTTGGAGGTAAACAGCAGCTTGGAGCACAGATTGCACAGAATGATATTGATGCATTGATCTTTCTGCGTGAGCCTTCAAATCCAAAGCCACATGAACCGGATGTCAATGATGTCATTCGTTTATGTGATACCTATAATATTCCGATGGCTACAAATCTTGCCACAGCGGAAATTATAATATTAGCAATTGACAGAGGAGATTTAGATTGGCGTGAGATGTACCGATAGACCAAATAAATCAAACAGCCTAAATAGAGCACAAAGAACTGATAACGTAAAAAGATATTCAAGAGCACGCAGAAAGCGTAAGCTTATGATTCGCAGAATGCTATTTTTGCTGACAGTTTTGTGTGTATTTGCTGTAGTTATTTTGATAAAACAAAATATAAAAGAAGAAACATTCGTTGCTGAATATGAAGCTTCTAACTATAATAAAGCAATTTATAGAGGAGATTTATATTCAGCAGATTTATGTGTTGCATCAGAAAATATTGACATGGAAGGTGCCCCTGATACTGGATCATTAAAAGCGGCAGCTCTTTTTGATGTGGATGGAGAAAATACCGATTTTGCATATAATGTTCATGAAAAATTATATCCTGCAAGTCTTACAAAGTTAATGACGGCACTTGTTGCTCTGGAAAACGGTAATCTATCTGATACAGTGACAGTATCTGCAAATGCAGATTCTGATACATTTGCATATGATGAACAGGTGTGTGGAATCCAGGAAGGTGATGAACTTAAACTCGAAGATCTGTTGGGAGGACTTTTACTTTATTCCGGTAATGACAATGCCGTTGCGATTGCAGAGTATGTAGGTGGAAGCGTTGAAAAATTTGCAGAGATGATGAACGATAAGGCTAAGGAGATTATGGCAACAAATTCTCATTTTGTAAATCCAAATGGTCTGCATGATGAGGATCATTATACAACAGCATATGATATGTATTTGATTTTTAATGAATGTATCAAATACGATAAATTTATTGAAATTATTGAATCAGATTCTTATACAGCGAATATAAAAAGAGAAACTAATACAACAGAAAGCAGCGATGCGGTATCTTCTGATACAACAGATACATCTCTGAGTGAAGATTCCCATATGGAAATAACACAGGGAGAACCTGGGTATGTAAAAATCAAATGGAAACCGACCAATTATTATGCCCTGGGAGATGCAAAACTTCCTAAAACGGGGAAAATTATCGGAGGTAAGACAGGGACAACATTAAAAGCAGGAAACTGCCTTATCCTTCTGGATGAATCTGAAAGTGGAAAACCTTACATATCAATTGTTATGGGTGCAGAAACGAAAGAAATTTTGTATCAGGACATGACAGCGCTGATAGAAGGGATTCCTGTTACTGAATAAAACAAATCAGGGGGAATCCTTCTTGAGGAGGGTTCCCCCTATTTATGCTTTATATTTATGAACGAACATCTGAAGTGCTTCCAATTCGTCCGTACAGGCTGATCAGATACAGACCGCACAGACCGATGATTGCATAGATAATACGAGAAAGCCATGAGAGATTTCCGAA
Organism: Lachnospiraceae bacterium; assembly: GCA_051879455.1. Lineage (GTDB taxonomy): Bacteria > Bacillota > Clostridia > Lachnospirales > Lachnospiraceae > MD308. The sequence goes on along the minus strand of JBJEMB010000232.1, from coordinate 16,804 downwards.
CAGGAATGCAACCAGATCGAAGCGAAAGATTCCAATCAATAACCAGTTAATGGCACCGATAATTACAAGTGTTAAAGCGGTATTATCAAACCATTTCATAAGAATGCCTCCTTTTTTGATGCTGGCTTTATTATGTGTTTCAAGAATAAAAAATATACATGAAAAGAGAAATTTATGGAACATAACAAAAATTTATATTATGCATATTCTGATTATTTAAAAAACAAATATGGAGAAAAAGTTTACAAACTCCCTGTAAATCTTCCAATCACTTGTCCAAATCGCATCGGAAAAATGTCAGGATGCAGCTTCTGTGCAGAATGCGGGACTGGCTTTGAAGCAATGGAACAGACGGTTCCCGTAAAAGAGCAGCTTTTGCAGACGAAACAGTACATTGAATCCAGATATCATGCCCATAAATTTATCGCGTATTTTCAGAATTACACAAATACTTTTTTGAAACTCAATGATTTCAAAAAATATATGAAAGAAGCATGTGAAGTTTCTGATATTGTAAGCATTGATGTCTCGACAAGACCAGATTGTATCCGCAAAGAATATCTGGATGTTTTGAATAATATATCGCAAGAACGAAATATAGACATTACAATTGAACTAGGTCTTCAGACAGTAAACTATCAAACACTCTCTAAAATCGGAAGAGGACATTCCCTTGCTGAATTTGTAGATGCTGTGCTTCAGATTAAAAAATATGGATTTTCAATCTGTACACATATTATATTGAATCTCCCGTGGGACGATATGGAGGATACTATTGAAACAGCAAAATTTCTTTCGGCAATCGGAGTAGATACTGTAAAGATACATTCTCTATATATTGCCAAAAACACAAGGTTGTGCGAAGCATACGAAAATGGTACAATAACGGTATGCTCAAAAGAAGAGTATATTGATAGACTGATTACATTTTTGGAATATCTGGATCCGGAAATAGTGGTAGAGAGATTGTTTAGCCGGGTTCCGGAAAAAGATGCTGTATTTTCAAATTGGGGTACAAGCTGGTGGAAACTTCGTGATGAAGTTATTTCAAAGATGACAGAGGAAGATCGTTTTCAAGGCAAAAAGTTTCATTATCTTAATGGGGCCGCATTAGATAAATTATAGGGGGCAGTATTTTGGCGAAAAAAAAGTTGACAAACATTCAGACTTATCGTAGAAAACCTCATTTTAATATCGGGATTGCAGTGTTTGGCATTATATTCATTTATTTGATTGCAACAGTTTTTTTATATATGACAAATAAGCATATATCTGTCTATGAAGTCAGGGAGGGAAGTATCTTAAAAGACACTGCCTATACAGGACTCGCAATCCGGAAGGAAGTTGTTATTTCAGCTGAAAACAGTGGATATATTAATTATTTCAGTCAGGAAGGAAGTAAAGTAGGGGCAAAGACAAGTGTCTATACTCTATCAGCAAAAAAACTGGATTTTAAAGACAGTAGTTCGGATGATACAGAAGAGCTTACAAGTGATGAGCAGGCTGCACTATTATTAAGGACACAATCTTTTTGCGAAAATTTTAATGATCAGCAGTTTCGTGATGTATATACATTAAAAGATAACATTCAGGCAACTCTTGAGAGTAAATCCAGTCAGAGCAGACAGGCGCAACTTAGTACGATGTTAGAAGACAACAAAGAAAACCTTCAAGTATACAAAGCTGCGGCAGACGGAATCATTTGTTATTCCATTGATGGATACGAAAGTATGAAAACCAGTGATATTACAGAAGATATACTTTCTAAAGACAACTACTCCATTACAAATATGAAAAACAATACCCAGGTAAAAACTGGCGATCCGATTTATAAACTGGTGACAGAGGATACATGGACATTAGTGATTTCACTCAGCGACAGTGCTGCAAAAGAAATGGCTGATTTAAAACGCATAAAGGTTCGATTTTCCAAAGATGATGAAACTGAAAAAGCAGACTTCGAGTTGTATCATAAAGGTGGCTCCTACTACGGTTTTCTTACATTTGATACAGCAATGATTCGCTATATACAGGAACGGTATCTGGATATTGAACTTATTCTGGAAGACGAGTCCGGTCTCAAGATTCCAAAATCTTCTGTTGTAAAAAAGCAGTTTTATACGATTCCAAAGGATTACATCACACAGGGAGGAAACAGCAAAGAGACCGGGGTTCTCATAGATGAAGGAAAAGATAATGCTACATTCCTGAAAGTAGATGTATATTACTGGGATCAGGAGTCAGATATGGTGTATCTGGATCCGCTCGCATTTGAAGAAAATACTACTCTTGTAAAACCAGAGTCCTCAGAAACAATGGAACTAAAGCAGACCAAGAGTTTAGAAGGTGTTTATAATATCAATAAGGGATATGCTGTATTTAAACAGATAGAAATTCTCTGTGAGAGTGAAGATTATTATATCGTAAAATCAGGAAATGATTATAGTCTTGCAAATTATGATCATATTGCACTTGATGGAAAATATGTAAAAGAAAATGATGTTGTATTTTAAAAGGGGTGTTTTGAAGTGTTGAAAGAAAATCTGAAACTTGTAGATGAAAAGATCATTAAGGCCTGCAAAAATTCTGGACGCAATCGAGAAGATGTTACTCTGATCGCAGTCAGTAAAACTAAACCTGTAGAAGTCCTGAAAGAAGCTTATGATCTGGGTGTACGTGTGTTTGGTGAAAATAAAGTCCAGGAGCTTGTTGATAAGTATGACGCGCTTCCAAAGGATATCCATTGGCATATGATAGGTCATCTGCAGCGTAACAAAGTAAAATACATTATTGATAAAGTAGATCTTATCCATTCTGTTGATTCTGTACGCCTTGCAGAAACAATTGAGAAAGAGGCTGCCAAACGTGATCTTATAGTTAATATATTAATTGAAGTAAATGTTGCGGGAGAAGATACAAAATTTGGTCTTGCACCTGAAGAGGTTGATGGATTTATCGATGAGATATCCGGTTTTTCTCATATACGGGTTGCTGGTCTTATGACAATTGCTCCATATGTTGGAAATCCCGAGGAAAATCGCGATGTTTTCGCACGTTTACGTAAATTATCTGTTGACATTGCCAGTAAAAACGTTGATAATGTTAATGTGAGTATACTTTCTATGGGTATGACCAATGATTATGAGGTCGCCGTAGAAGAAGGAGCGACTATGGTTCGTGTTGGCACAGGTATTTTTGGCGAACGCGATTATTCGCATGTATAAACATAAGATAGGAGAGTTTTTAAAATGGGAGTATTAGATAAGTTCTTAGACATCATGAAGTTGAGTGATGACGAGGACGATTATGATGATTTCTACGATGATGAATATGATGATGATTATGAGGAGAAGCCTAAAAAAGGGTTCTTTAATAGAGGGAAAAGCTATGACGATGAGGATGACGAGGAATATGACCTTCCTGCAAACACATCAAAGAGTTCCCGAGCAAATAATAAGGTAACGCCTATGCGCCAGCCTGCAAGAAGAAGCAGCGCTAATATGGAAGTTTGTGTTGTAAAACCAACTTCTGTAGAAGATTCAAGAGAGATTACAGAAACTCTTTTAAGTGGACGTACTGTTATTCTTAATCTGGAAGGACTGGATCTGGAAGTTGCTCAGAGAATCATTGATTTTACATCTGGTGCTACATATGCAATCAGTGGAAATCTTCAGAAGATCTCAAACTATATTTTCCTGGTTACACCTACAAATGTAGATATATCCGGAGATTTACAGGATCTTTTGAACACTTCTTTTGACGCATCTTCTATGCGTTCAAGATTTTAGGAGTAAAAATAAGAATGAACAAGGAAGAATTGATGCTGAGAAAACGTCTGATAGATTTATCGAATCAGGCGTTTCAACGTGACATTGTGACTTTCTCGGATTTTCTTAATTTAAATGAATTAAATATACTTCATACAACACCAAAAGATATGTTTCCTGCCAGATATGAAACATATGGTGGATATGAGTTATCAGAGCGTCAGATGATAGCATTTCTACCTGATGCTCTTTATTATGAATATCGATATCCTGTTTCAATTATAGAAATTGAACCCTTAAATATCCGATTTGCTGAAAATCTTTCGCATAGAGATTATCTAGGGGCTCTTATGAATCTCGGAATCGAACGCTCAAAATTTGGAGATATTATCATTGATGATAAAAAGGCATTGGTTTTTGCATGTGAGGATATTGCGGAATATATTGTGGATAACTTTACCCGTGTCAGGCATACAATGGTGAAAACTTCATTAAAAGAACCAACTACTGTTTCATATGAGCCGAAATTTCAGGAAATAAAAGGAACTGTCCCATCTGTCAGGCTGGATACAATATTGTCTGTTGCTTTTCCAATGTCCAGAAGTAAACTGACTGCTTATATCGAGGCGGGAAAAGTTTTTGTGAATGGTAAATTAATTACAAGTAATGGCTATCATTTAAATGAAGGTGATATTATTTCAGTACGTGGTATGGGAAGGATTGCGTACGAAAAAATTCTATCTGAAACGAAAAAAGGGCGCATGTTTGTGTCTGTAAAAAAATATATTTGACAGAGATTTAAGAGGATTTTATGAAAACACAAAAACAGACAAGAATCAAACTTTTTTTCATGATTTTTATTTTAATAATTTTTGGAGTAATTTTAGATCAATATACGAAACATCTTGCAGTTTTACGTCTGAAAGATCAGGAGCCATTTGTCATAATAGATGGTATTTTTGAACTACAGTATCTTGAAAACAGAGGCGCTGCATTCGGAATGTTACAAAACCGACAGATCTTCTTTATTATCAGTGTTGCTGTTATTACTGCTGTAGCAATTCTATTTTTAATAAGAGTCCCGTTAGAGAAGAAATTTTTCCCACTCGAGATATGCACTGCCGCTATTCTTTCGGGTGCTTTTGGCAATTGCATTGACCGCGTAAAGCAGGGATTTGTTGTTGATTTCTTTTACTTTAAACTTATTGATTTTCCTATTTTTAATGTGGCAGATATTTATGTGACAGTTGCAACTGTTTTTTTAGTGATCCTTTTGTTCTGGTATTATAAGGAGGAAGATCTTGAAAGAATTTTTCACAGTGGAAAATGAAGCAGGAGAGCGTACCGATAAATTTCTTGCCGAAGAACTGGAAGGCCGCTCTCGTTCTTACATTCAGAAATTAATAAAGGATGGGGATGTAATAGTCAATGAAAAGCCTGTAAAAGCCAGTTACAGGCTTGTTTTAGGTGACAGGATAGAGATAACGATTCCGGAGCTTACAGAGCCTGATATTCTGGCTGAGGACATTCCTCTTGATATTTTGTATGAAGATAATGATGTTATCGTTATCAATAAACCGAAACAAATGGTTGTACACCCGGCACCCGGTCATTATAGTGGCACTCTGGTAAATGCATTGCTTTTTCACTGTAAAGATGATCTTTCGGGAATCAATGGTATGATGCGCCCAGGAATTGTACACCGGATTGATATGGATACTACTGGATCACTAGTGGTGTGTAAAAATGATATTGCTCATCAGTCATTGTCTGAACAGTTAAAGAAACATTCGATAAACAGAGTATACGAAGCAATCGTACACGGTAATATAAAAGAAGAGAAGGGAACTGTAAACGCTCCTATCGGCCGGCATCCTACGGAACGAAAAAAAATGAGTATTCATTCCAAAAACGGAAGAGAAGCAGTTACACATTATGAAGTAATCGAAAGATTTGGTGATTTTACTTATATTCGATGTAAGCTGGAAACTGGCAGAACTCACCAAATCCGTGTTCACATGTCAAGTATAGGACATCCTCTTTTAGGAGATCAGGTTTATGGACCAAAAAAGTGCCCTTTTCCAAAACTCCAGGGACAGACTTTGCATGCTAAAACATTAGGGTTCGTCCATCCTAAATCGGGAGAATACATTGAGATAAATGCACCACTTCCGGAATATTTTGAGAATTTATTACAAATGTTAAGAACATCAGTAAATAATTAAAATTGTTTTAAAAATATGTACTTAAGCAAAAAATTGTTATATAATAGACAATAGAAATAGATTATAAAAAATATTTAATGTTATTGAGAGATTGCATTGCATAACATACATAAGGAGATGATGAGGATGGCTAAGACAAAAACTATCATAACAATAGGAAGAGAATTTGGAAGCGCAGGAAGAGAGATTGGGCGTAAGGTAGCAAGTGATCTGGGTATAAAATTATATGATAAAGAGATGCTTGACCGAGCTGCAAAAGAGAGTGGAATCTGTCAGGAATTATTCGAGACACATGATGAAAAACCAACAAATAGTTTTTTGTATTCCCTTGTCATGGATACTTATTCTCTGGGATACTCTGCATCAGGAAGCTATACAGATATGCCGATTAATCACAAAGTTTTTCTTGCGCAATTTGATGCAATTAAAAAAATTGCGGATGAAGGACCGTGTATATTAGTCGGAAGATGTGCAGATTATGCGTTGGAAGAATATGATAATGTTCTCCGGGTATTTATACATGCAGATCTTGATGCACGAATCCGACGTATTGCCAGAATCTATGATCTTACAGATGCCAAAGCGAAAGAGATGATTCTTAAAGCAGATAAAAAACGTTCCAGTTATTACAACTATTACAGTAATAAAAAATGGGGCGCAGCAGAAAGCTATGACGCATGTATCAACAGTTCTATGCTTGGAATAGAGGGAACTGCTAAATTTATCGAGCAATTGGTTGAATTAAAAGAAAGTGTTACTGATAAAAAACTGTAAATATGAAATTATAAAAAGTGGCTTAAAAGCCACTTTTTTAACTTCTTGTATGTGGGATTCTTTCCGGCCAACCTTTTATATTTCCGTTCAGAATAGCAGTAAACATCCTCTGCTTTGCACCGTGATGCTCCTGATTTAGCTGTTTTACAAGTTCTTTTGCATACTGACGTTTCGTATAACCATCAATTGGGCATCGACTCTTAACAACCGGAAGATTATATTTATTTTTAAAGCCAATCACATCAGCTTCGTCCACAAACATAATCGGACGGATCACCGTCAGATCCATTCGATCAAGATACGTACGTGGTGAAAATGAATAAAAGCGTCCTTCGAATAATAAGGAAAGAAGCATAGTCTCAATAATATCATCCTTGTGATGTGCATAAGCAACTTTGTTGCATCCCATTTCTTTAACAGCCTGATTCAGGGCTCCTTTTCGCATCTTTGCACATAATGAACAGGGGTTACTTTCTTTTCGCTCCTCAAAAAGTATATGTGCAATATCGGTCTTTACTATTTTATAAGGTACATCAAGTTCCCTGCAAAGTTCGACCACTGGGGTAAAATCACATTTTTCATATCCTAAATCAACAGTTACGGCACTTAATTCAAAATGTTTCGGATAAAAACGCCTGAGACCATGTAAAGCATATAAAAGAGTGAGACTATCTTTCCCTCCGGAAATCCCGACCGCAATATGATCTCCCTCTTCAATCATCTGGTATTCATCTACCGCTTTTCGTGTATAACTAAGTAATTGTTGCAGCTTCATATTTTATTTATTAATCCTTTCTGGTTTACAATTTTTCGGATATTATGGAGATTATTTTATCTATCTTCTAACTTTCCCGCAATTTAACCGCAGATGCTGCCATACGTCGTCTGTCTTCATCAATAGCAGCATAGTGCTTTTTTGTAGTGTTAACATCCTTATGTCCAAGAACATCCGCCACAAGGTAAATATCGCCCGTTTCCTTATATAATGAGGTGCCATAAGTACTGCGAAGCTTGTGAGGCGTAATTTTCTTATTTGGCGTTACCTGACGGGCATATTTTTTTACCATATTCTCTACAGCCTGAACACCCATACGTTTTTTTTGTGTTGATAAGAATAATGCATTTTCGTGGCCGGAGAGAGGAGTAATATTCTTACGATCATTTTCAATATACTGGAGAAGTGCCTGTGCGACTTCATCACCAAAATAGACAACCATCTGATTGCCGCCTTTTCTTGTGACAGTAATCCCATTATTTTTGAAATCTACATCATTAAGATCAAGGCCCACACATTCAGAAACACGAATGCCAGTACCCAGAAGCAATGTAAGGATCGCAAGATCACGAAGTTTTGTTTTCCGATAATATGTAAGTGCCTGTCCGGTAAGTTTATCACCTGCAGATTCCACAAAATCAAGAAGCATGGCAACTTCATCCGCATCCAGTCTTATAATGGCTTTTTCATGGATTTTGGGCATATCTACAAGCAATGTGGGATTCTTCGAAATAATCTGTCTCTTGTAATAATATCCATAAAAGCTTCTTAAAGCTGACATTTTCCGGGCAAGACCCTTTTCTCCATTGACCATAGTTTCATCATCATCACGCTTATAGATCTTAAGATATTCCATATATTCTTCAATATCTACAGGCTCTAAACGCTCCAGATCATGGACTGTAAACTGATTAATGGTATACTTACTGTATATTGGATTATTCTCCATTAAATAATGGTAAAATACCCGAATATCATAGGCGTAATTCATACGCGTTCTAATAGATGATGTCGGTTCAATTGCTCGGAAAAAATCGTGAGCAAACTGTGGTAATGTCTTTAGAATTTCTCTAAGACGTAATGTATAATCAATGTTAGTCTGTTCATGATAAGTTCTGGATTTTGACATATTAAAAATACCTCCCAAGCCCCTTATAGTCGATATTTTATCATACCTGACATTATTTGTCCATATCTTTTGGAAAAATCGGTATTTTACGTATAGATGTATTTTCGCTGTATATGTAATGAAAAAGGCAATGTGTATAAACCGCATATACCGCGAGATCATAACACACTGCCATGGGTGAGTATAATATATATAAGAAAGATAGGTCTCTTATATACCAGAAAATTATATTGAATCATAATAAGGAATTGTCAAATACTGACCGGCATGGATCTCATCAGAATCCAATCCGTTAATATCCATTACCTCATTAATATATTCATATATAGAATCATAATGACTTTCTCTGTATTCTTTAGCGATATCCCATAATGTATCTCCAGCCTCAATCTCGATGCTCTTGTAATATTTACGCTGAATGGACGCGGTGTTGGAATTACTCTCAGCCATTACAAAACTACTTCCTGCCGTACTTCCAAAAGCAACAATAATAACTAATGATAATAGCCCTAATAAAAGACATTTCATTCTTTTTTGCTCTCTTTGTTTATCCTTTTTAATATTGCGTCCGTTCATTGTAACTCCCCCTTAATTATGTTAATAAACAATTGAACCGAACTTTTGTTCGTATTTAAATTATACGTTTCGAACATCTGTTTGTCAACAGTTTTAAGCAAAAAATCGAACATATTTTCTAAACATTTGTTTGCTTTTTATATTTCCCTATGATATTATATTTATAAATAATTAAGAGTGTTTTCTATTTGTTATATATTGGACTATTGAGAGTATTTGAGAAATGTTTTATATAATTATTTTCACGAGGAGGATTCTATTATGGCACAAGGTAAGATCAGCGCGAAACAGCTTGAGATTTTAGAGTATATCAAATCACAGATTCTGGAACGTGGTTTCCCGCCTGCAGTGCGTGATATTTGTGAGGCAGTGAATTTAAAATCCACTTCTTCTGTCCACTCTCATCTTGAAACCTTAGAAAAAAACGGATATATTCGTCGTGATCCGACAAAACCCAGAGCAATTGAGATTTTAGATGACAGTTTTAATCTCATGCGCAGAGAGATTGTGAATGTTCCAATGGTAGGACGTGTAGCTGCCGGTGAACCTATTTTAGCGGAACAGAATATTGAAAATTATTTTCCTATCCCAATGGAATTTATGCCTAATAAACAGACTTTTATGCTCCAGGTAAAGGGAGAAAGTATGATTAATGCCGGTATCTTAGATGGAGATTACGTACTTGTAGAGGAACAGAAAACAGCCCACAACGGAGAAATGATTGTTGCTTTAATTGAAGATGGAGCAACAGTTAAGACATTTTATAAAGAAGAAGGTATCATCCGCCTACAGCCGGAAAATGATACAATGGATCCGATTATTGTACCAGATTGTATGATTCTGGGAAAAGTAATTGGTGTCTTTCGATTTATGTAATGAAAATACCCCTGTATTTTCCTAAAACGAAAAATACAGGGGTGCATATTCTTTTTGTAAATTATTTCATATCAATGACTTTCCCATCATTCCATACTCGTTCAAGATTATAAAATGATCGGTTTTCTTTGTCAAATATATGAACAATGACATCTCCGTAATCAAGTAGCACCCATGAACCGCTTCTGCCACCCTCCTGCTGTTTTAAAGAATATCCGGCTCTGTGCATCTTTTCGATTACATTTTCTACAAGCGCATTTACCTGACTGTCACTGTTTCCATTGGAGATAATAAAATAATCGGACATAACCGATATTTCAGAGATATCAATTACTTTGATATCTTCTCCCTTTTTATCTTCCAGTGCATCATAAATCGTCTGCACCATATCCATTGCCTGATTCATTCAAATCCTCCTGATACTAATCTGTAAAATTTATTTTCCCAGTTCCTGTTTATAATAATTATAAGATTTTTCGGTCATGATATCAATTGGTAAGTCCCGACTTTTTAAATAGACCAGAGAATCTTCAAGTATTCTATATAAACAATCGTCAATATTTTTAAATGCTAAAGTTCTTACTTCTGCCATATTAGGGAGTTCTGTTCTGCCAGGCTCCATGTAATCAGCAATATAAATAATTTTTTCTAACAGTGTCATTTCTGGTCTTCCGGTAGTATGGCTCTTAATTGCATTCAAAATATCCTGATCCACAATATCATATTTTTTCATGGCAAGGTATGCACCGAGTTTAGCATGCAAAAGACTGGGATTTTTTTCTTCAACCGGAGTAACTTCCAGATTATATTTTTTACAAAGCTTTATTTTTTCACGACCCGGAATACATTTAGCACAATCATGCAGTGCTCCGGCAATCAATGCATGTTCTATGTCTTCTCCATGACACATTGCAAGTGATGCAGCTGTATACATAACTCCAAGAGTATGCTGATAACGCTCCGCATCCAATTCTTTTTGAAGTTTTTTTAATATTTTACTGATTTTCGGATTCATACAATCCCTCTTTTCTAATGTATTCCTTCACCTTTTCCGGCACAAGCCCGCTGATATCTTTTTTCTCTATACAGTATGCGCGGATTTCAGAAGAAGATATTTTTACAAGAGGCGAAATTATCAATTCAATCCTCGCATTATACTTCTTTTTGAGATAATTTATCTGAGTGTACATCTCTTCTCTTGTATCAATTTCATCTCTATATGCAGCTAAGATAGTACATGTTGCAAAGAGTCTTTCCGGATGCACCCATTTTTCAATTGAAAAAAGTGAATCTGCTCCAATAATGAAGAAGAATTCATGTTCCGGATATAATTTTACAAAATGTTCCATTGTCTCATAAGAATAGGATATAGTTTTCTTCAATGCCTCATATAATTCAATTTGAAAATCTCTATATCCTTCAATGGCTAATCTGACCATCTCCACACGTTTTTCTACATCTGATCCGATATTAGACTTCTCTTTGTGAGGTGGATTTCCATTGGGCATAAACCATATTTCATCCAGATGATACTGAGAATATGCTGTTTTTGCAATCATTAAATGACCATTATGAATTGGATCAAATGTTCCGCCCATAATTCCTATTTTCATAGTATGTCTCCTGCAACAATGCTTTCATAAATTATGGAAGCTGAATCTTTTTGTTTTTATCTTTTCCTTCACGGTAAAGGACAATTTTCTTCCCGATGACCTGTACAACCTGGGAATGTGTGCGGTCAGCTAAAATCGATGCAAGCTCCTTCGGATCATCTGCACAGTTTTTCAGCACACTGATCTTAATTAATTCTCTTGCGGCTAAAGCTTCGTCAATGGCTTTCGTAAACTCCGGTGTCAGGCTGCTTTTCCCCAATTGGAAAATAGGCTCCATTGTCATCGCAAGGCTTTTTAAATATGCTCTCTGTTTTGTTGTCATATTCTAGACTCCTATTTTAAAATACTTTTGTCATATTATAAATTTATTTGTAATAATCAAACTGAAGACCATACATCTTTACTGTATCGCCTTCCTGGATACCGGCTTCTTCAAGCTCATCTAAAATACCAGTATCCTTCAGGAACTTCTGGAAAAATGCAAATCCTTTTTCTGAATCAAGGTTTGTATATCCAAGCATTTTTTCAATCTTTGGACCTTCTACAACATACATATCATCTTCTTTTTCAACGGTATATGGAAGATCAAGATATATAAGTTCATTTTCCGGGAAGTATTCCTGCTCAAAAACAATAGGCTTGTCATCCAGTTTTCCAAGTTGATCAGATACATAGTAAAGAAGTTCTTTCATTCCCTGACCTGTTACTCCGGAAATAGGGAATACCTTAATGCCTTGTGGCTCAAATTCCTTTTTCAGCTTTTCAACCGGATCTTCATCCTCTGTATAGATCAGATCTGTCTTATTTGCAGCGATGACCTGTGGACGTGCTGCAATTTCAGGATTGTAAGCCTTAAGTTCTATATTGATCTTATAGATATCGTCAATCGGGTCTCTGCCTTCGCTTCCGGCAGCATCCACAACATGAATCATCATTTTTGTTCGCTCAATATGACGAAGGAACTCATGCCCAAGACCGACGCCTTCTGAAGCACCTTCGATCAATCCCGGAATATCCGCAATTACAAACCCTTTTGCACCTTCAAGATCTACAACACCGAGATTAGGATTTAAGGTTGTAAAATGATAATTTGCAATTTTAGGCTGAGCATTGGTTACTCGAGAAAGGAGCGTGGATTTTCCTACATTCGGAAATCCAATCAATCCAACATCAGCAATCACTTTTAATTCAAGCTTTACCCAAAGCTCCTGAGCTGGCTGACCTGGCTGAGCATATTTTGGAATCTGCATCGTAGCTGTTGCAAAATGCTGATTACCCAGACCGCCTTTTCCGCCTTTTAAAACAACTTGTCTGCGGTTTTCTCCTGACATGTCTGCAATGACCTTATCGGACTCAGCCTCTTTAATTACAGTGCCCTCAGGCACCTTTAAAACAATGTCAGATGCATCTTTTCCGTGACATTTACGCTTTCCGCCCGGCTCTCCGTCTTTTGCAGCGAACTTTTTTCTATGACGGTAATCCTGAAGTGTATTTAATCCTTCATCGACTTCGAAGATAACATCTCCGCCTCTTCCACCGTCTCCACCGTCCGGACCGCCATTTGGTACATACAATTCACGACGGAAGCTGACATGACCGTCTCCGCCTTTTCCTGATCTTATAAATATCTTTGCTCTGTCTGCAAACATATATAATCCTCTTTCTTTCTTATTCAAAGCGGATACATAAAAATCCGCAGAATTTACATGATACTTTTAAAAAAGAGTGTCACCATATAACTGCAAACAGTTATCAAGCAACACTCTTATCTGCTCAATTAATTCAAAGAATTAAGCTACCGGATAGATAGAAACCTGTTTCTTATCTCTTCCTTTTCTTTCAAATCTTACAACACCGTCAACAAGTGCGAACAATGTGTCGTCACCACCACGGCCAACATTAACACCTGGGTGAATCTTTGTTCCGCGCTGTCTGTAAAGGATGTTGCCAGCTTTTACAAACTGTCCGTCTGCTCTCTTGGCACCAAGTCTCTTAGACTCAGAATCACGACCGTTCTTTGTAGAACCTACACCTTTTTTATGAGCGAAAAACTGAAGGTTTAATTTCATCATGGTTGTTACACCTCCTCGAATGTTAAATCAATATATTCTGCATAGTTCTCATCATCAGACATCTCTTCCAGACCAAGAACCATTGTTTTCAGTAAAAGCTCTGCATCATCAGAAGGCTTTCCTTTGATAGAATACTCAATCACTCCGTCGGGGTCATCAGACACCATCGAAGCATTATCTTCCGTAAATTTTTCAATCGCATTCATCGTATTGATGATCAATATAGATGCTGCAGCACACACGATATCCTGTCCTTCATCACTGAATCCGGCATGTCCGTATGTTTTGAAACCGGTATATTCTTTTTTCTTGTTTTGATAAATGGTTACATGGATCATAGACGAAACTCCAAATTAAGCATTGATCTTTTCAATCTTAACTGCTGTGTACTGCTGTCTGTGACCATTCTTTTTGTGGTATCCTGTTTTTCTCTTGTACTTGTAAACGATAACTTTTCTTGCTTTACCGTTCTCAACTACAGAAGCCTCAACTGTTGCACCTGCAACTGTCGGATCACCAACTTTTAATCCGTTGTCACTTACTGCAAGTACCTGGTCAAATGTATAAGTCTCTCCGGCTTCTACACCAAGCTTTTCTACTTTAATGATATCGCCTTCGGCTACTTTGTACTGTTTACCACCTGTTGCTATAATTGCGTACATATGGCACCTCCTATTATCATTACTCGCCAATTACGGTGACTGTCATCGACAGTGCTTATAAACCTCGTTGTGCGGCATACTGGTATATAATAGCATACAACTTTGAAAAAAGCAAGGAGTAGACAAGAACTTTTTACAATAAATTCTGTGATTTTTATAATCCATTTGCTATATCCAACAGATACTGTCCATAAGAAGTTTTTTCTAACTGATGTCCCAGTTTTTCAAGCTGTTCCCTATCAATAAACCCTTTTTTATATGCAATTTCTTCAATACATGAAACACTGAGTCCCTGTCGTTTTTGAATTGTCGCAACAAAATTTGCTGCTTCCATAAGAGCATCTGGATTACCGGTATCAAGCCAGGTAAATCCTCGTCCAAAAATCTGGACTTTCAGTTTCCCACGACGGAGATATTCATTATTAACACTTGTAATTTCCACTTCACCTCGTTTGGAGGGTTTCACATTTTTTGCAATTTCAATTACATCATTATCATAAAAGTAAAGCCCTGGAACAGCATAATTAGATTTTGGATTTTCGGCTTTTTCTTCAATGGAGATTGCATTTTTATTTTCATCAATCTCTACAACTCCATATGCTCTCGGATCCTTAACATAGTATCCGAAAATCGTCGCACCATTCAGTTCTTCTACTACTTTTTTCAAAATCGTCGAAAAACCAAGTCCATAAAAAATATTATCTCCGAGAACCAATGCCACTTTATCATTTCCGATAAACTCTTCTCCAATGATAAACGCCTCTGCAAGTCCTTTTGGTTCTTTCTGCACCGCATACTTAATATCCAGTCCTATCTGACTTCCATCGCCCAAGAGTTCCTCGAAAACAAGAACATCTCTTGGAGTGGAAATAATCAGGATATCCCTTATTCCGGCAAGCATCAGAGTTGAAAGAGGATAATAAATCATTGGTTTATCATACACCGGCATAATCTGCTTGGAAATCGCTGTTGTTAACGGATATAATCTTGTTCCTGAACCGCCTGCTAAAATAATTCCTTTCATTTTAAAGATTCTCCCTCTCAATTAAGTCCTGTGTCCATTTTGTATTTTCAAGATACCATGCAATAGTTTTCTTAATACCTTCTTCAAACATTGTTTCCGGATACCATCCTATTTCGGCTTTGATCTTGTCCGGCGCAATCGCATATCGCCTGTCGTGACCTTTTCGATCCTGTACATAAGTAATCAGTTTCTCATTAATATGTTCTTTGCGTTCATCGCTGTCAGGAAGCATTTCCTGCAATGTATTAAGAATAATGTGAACAATATCAATATTCTGCTTTTCATTATGACCGCCAACGTTATAGGTCTCAAAAAGCCGTCCTTTTTCTATAACCATGTCAATTGCTTTTGCATGATCCATAACGTAAAGCCAGTCTCTTACATTCTTTCCGTCTCCATATACCGGAAGCGATTTTCCTGATAATGCATTATGTATCATCAGTGGTATCAGCTTTTCTGGAAACTGATATGGTCCATAATTATTACTGCAGTTTGTAATGTTTGCCGGGAATTTATAAGTATCCATATAAGATTTTACAAGCATGTCGGATGATGCTTTACTTGCCGAATATGGACTGTGCGGCGCATACGGAGTTGTTTCATAGAAATACCCACCATCCTCACTGAGAGAACCATAAACTTCATCTGTAGACACATGAAGGAACTTTTTCCCAGCTTTAAATGTTCCATCCATTAATTCCCATGAGGCTTTTGCTGCATTAAGCATCACTAACGTTCCAAGAACATTTGTCTGTACAAAAATCTCGGGGCTTTCAATACTTCTGTCCACATGACTCTCAGCCGCAAAATGAACAACGTAATCAATGTCATTCTCTTTGAAAATTTCATTAATCTTTTCTCTGTCACAAATGTTGGCATGGACAAATGAGTAATTATCCCGATCTTCTATGTCTGACAAATTGGCGAGATTTCCCGCATATGTCAAGGCATCTACGTTAATGATCCGGATATCATTATCATATTTGTCGAGCATATAATGTATAAAATTTGAGCCGATGAATCCAGCTCCTCCGGTAATTAAGTATGTTTTCATAGTTATTTTCTCCTAAAAGTGTAGTAGATGTAATCTGTGTTTATTATAACATTATATGAGAAAAACGGATAGACTAATATATCCTTCATTTTGCTATACTTTTTCGTTTATCTAAACATGCTTTTTGGATTCGGCTAACAAATAAAGCAAAACAAACCGAAATAAAAAGTATCAGAAGATAATCCCTTTTACATCCTTTTCGATAATAATTTGACCCAGCATATATTCGTCTGATCAGGATATGGGAAATATATAGT
>JBJEMB010000231.1:0-1593 GCA_051879455.1 Lachnospiraceae bacterium | reverse complement strand
CCGCAAATGGAGCCGAGTGTATTAAATACACTGAGTTTCAGTACTTTTGCAGCGAAGAAGTATCCAATCAGCATCGGGATAAGTGTCATGAATGCTCCATAGATGAAAAGCATCAGTCCCTGTTCTTTGAGAATTTCCACAAATCCGGATCCGGCTTCCACACCAGCCCCTAAAAGGAACATGGCAAGACCGAATTCACGCATACACTCTAAAATTCGTTTTTCTACTTTCAGATCCACCGGTCCCATATGTCCGAAATGTCCCAGAATAAGACCGGCGATCAATGGACCTCCGGAAGTTCCCAGGGCAAATTCTCCGCCTCCCGGCAACGGGATCGTAATCTTTGCAAGTACAATTCCAAGTACAATAGCAAGTCCAAATGCGAAAAATCCCATATCATCAATATTGATCAGTTTTTTCTTCTGCTCTTTTACTTCTACTGTGGAAGCCGCCGCAAACTTTGCCCGCTCTTCGTCCATATCTGTATGTAAGATTCTCGGAAGCAGCTGGACGAAAAGTACAACACCCACAACTCCAAAAGGATATGCAATCCCATATCCAACCGCTGCTGCCTGAGAGCCTGTAGCCTCCAATGCCGCAGCAAGTCCAGGCGTACTGGTAAGGGCTCCTGTCATCATACCAACACTGATATCTGTCGGTACACCAAAAAGCTTGATCACTCCCATGCAGGTAAGGGCTCCAGCTAAGATTACCATAAATCCAAGCAATACATAGGACTTCGCATTTGCTTTAAAATTGCGGAAAAATTTAGGCCCGGCAATATAACCTACAGAAGTCACAAAACAGATCAGTCCCAGGTTTTTCACCACATCTGGTATCTGAACGCCAAAATGTCCAAACACTAAAGCTACCAGAAGAATGCCCGCCGTTCCCAGATCCAGTCCACAGATCTTAATTCTGCCTACTGCATATCCGATAATTGTAATCAGAAAAACTATCATCATATCATTTGACAATACACTTTCCTGAAACCATGTTACAATGTTCATTTTATATGCCTCCTAAAACAAACTGCCAATTCTTCTCTATCAGATAAAGATTACTCCATCTGATAGAGAAAGTCAAAGACTAGTTTAATCTTGTCACACCTTCCGGTCTGTAGTCCGGGAGCAATCTTGGAGATACGACTTTTGATTCCACATTTGCGTCTTCAAGTTTCTTTGCAAATTCATCTACATGGGAAAGTGTAAGTTCTTTTAATTCAACTTCTTTACATTTCGCTCCGGCCTGCTGTCCCGCATTTCGTCCAAATACAATGATATCCAGAAGAGAATTACCCATCAGTCTGTTTCTGCCGTGGATTCCTCCAACAGCCTCTCCTGCTACATAGAGATTTTCCACATCAGACATTCCGTTCACTCCAATCTTGATACCACCATTCTGATAATGGAGGGTCGGATAAACAACGATCGGAACTTCTCTCATATCAATTCCACATCTCTGATACATACGAAGCATACCAGGAAGTCTCTTTTCCAGCGTTCCTTCTCCGTGGATCATGTCGATCATTGGAGTATCCAGCCAGATACCTTCTGCCACCGGTGTTTTTACACCTTTTCCTCTCTCTTTACA
>JBJEMB010000230.1:0-1597 GCA_051879455.1 Lachnospiraceae bacterium | reverse complement strand
CATGGATCTGATCGGAAAGTGAGCGTATTCTACTATAAAGTGCTTATTAAAAGAAGCTTGTGAAAGTGCGGGGGTGCGATATGAGTTTCAAAAGAAGAAGACAGGATTCGTTGTTTGTTTTTATCGGTCTGAGGAAAAAGCCGATAAAAAGCCGATAGAAGCCGATAAAAAGCCGATAAAAGCTGATAGGCAGGAAATAATAATAACTTATATTAAAGAAAAAGGTTCTATAACCAACAAGGAAGCAAGAGAATTGCTAGGATTAGCGGATTCTACTATAAAGCGCTTATTGAAAGGAATGGTCGAACAGAATCTGTTGATTGTTGAAGGCGAACGAAAGGCTAGAAAATATTTATTGAAATAGTCAAATAAAGGATATCGAAGTATGGACTATGAGATTATGAATTTACTGAAAATGAACTGGAGGAACAAAAGATATGACACTTTCAGAAAAAGATGGACAATTATTTTATAAACTGTGGTTACCGCTTCTTGACTATGTGAATGAAAAATGTAAAGTAAATAAAAATGTCAAGGATATGGCAAATGCAAAAAGCCTGAATCCTCAGGAAGTAAAGGAAATTGCTAATGTGTTGTGGGATGATGTATCCCTCATTGACCAGTACCTGATTGACCAGAGGACTGATATATCAGATGAACACAAGGAGATTATCTCCAGTTGGAAACGACGTGTTCAGGGGCGCTTTGTAATGGAACGACATCTGAAAAAGGGGACTATTTTTGTGTCAGAGGATGATAAGGTGTATCAGGTTCAGGGAATTATATCCAGTTGGGAAGAAATGTTTTTCTATGCTCCAATGCCATTATTGATGGAAGCAACTTTTATTCCGTTTCGAGATGTGATTATTTCAGATGGTTTGGTTATGCCATATAACATTGTAATTGGGAAAAATATGGCAAAACAGCTTAAAGACGTTTATATGAGTGCAAAGAAAAGCGGTAAGCTGATTAAATCATTGTAAAATACAAGGAGATAGGGATATGCAGAATAAGAAATGGAAACAATTTGATAAACTTACAGAAAAATGTTATCTGAACATGATCGGAGCTGAAAAAGACAGTAGCTGTTGGCTGAAGGCATTTGAACTGATGAAAGAGATTATTCTTGAAGAACGAAAGAATAATCCGGGATTCGCATCGGAATTAGAGATGATAGACGATGCTACGGATTATGCATTTGATATCCAGGGGTGGTTGGAAGATTGTCTTGATGAAATTGATATGCGAGAAGAATATGAAACACTCTTAACGATGTGTAATGATTTGCTTGAATTGTTTGGCTGGCCGGCATATTCAGATTCAGACATTAAATTTAGAAAAGCTACTGTGCTTCGTGAATTAGGAAAAACAAAAGAGGCTGTAGAATTCTGTGAAAAATGGATTCGAAAGGAACCGGAGAATATCGTGGCGGCTACAGCAGGAGTATATGCATTTATAGGCACAAAGGAATACGATAAGGCTGAAACACTGGTAGACAGATTTATTATGGATATATCAAAGTGGTTTGATGAAAATGAAATTATGTTTATTGCGGCTTCAAAATTATATGGAGCAATGGGGAAGGAAAAGGAGAAAG
>JBJEMB010000229.1:0-1602 GCA_051879455.1 Lachnospiraceae bacterium | reverse complement strand
TAAAGAACAGTTGTGGTTTTACCATATTTCTCGAAGGGTCAAAAACTTCCTGATAAGGATTTTCTTTTTCTAAAATCATATCACTTAGAATCATCGCTGCCACCATGGAGGATGTAATTCCCCATTTATTAAATCCTGATGCCACATAACAATTTGGCATGGCTTTTGAGTACTGCCCAATGTAAGGGATGTGATCGAGACTCATACAATCCTGAGTTGCCCAAAAGTCAACCTCTTTGGAAGTCGGATAATACTTTGCAATAAACTGTCGTATCTCCTTCCAGTTTCCTCCTGTTTTTCCGGTTCTGTGGGCACCCCCGCCTACCAGCAAATAATCTTTATAATTTCTAAAAGACATTCCCATCCTATTTTCATCTATATACATTCCGTTCACGTCAGCAGCGTTTTTCAGGGCAATGACATAAGATCGATGCTGGTATAATTTCAGAAAATACATTCCATGTTTATTGTCTATGGGAAAATGTGTGGCAAAGATCACCTTCTGAAACTGAATATTCCCCTGATTTGTAACCGCAGTATGCGCTTTTAACTCCGTCACGAAAGTATGCTCATAGATGTTTAGATTGCGTGAAATACGTGCAAGAAATTTTAACGGATGGAACTGAGCCTGATTATCAAAAGGAATCGCTCCCGCGACCGGGAATGGAAGACTTGTATCCTCCAGAATCGGTCTTTGAAACCCGATTTTTGCAAGTGCATCTGCTTCCTTTTCCAGTTTTTTCCTGTCATCCAGAGCATAGACATAGGATGTTTTCACCTGATAATCACAATCTATCCCTTTACAGAGCTTCTCATATTTTTTTACGGCCTTTTCATTAGCTTTTAAATACAGCTTTGCTTTTTCAATCCCTTCGCTCTCTAATATTTTGTGATAGATCAGCCCATGCTGTGACGTAATCTTCGCAGTCGTGTTTTTTGTAATGCCTGAACATATCGTCTTACCTTCAAGCAAAACATAATTAATTCCTTTTTCCTGTAAAAAATGAGCACATAAAATGCCGGTAATTCCCCCACCGATAATGAGTACATCTGTCTGAATGCTTCCCGCCAGTTTCGGAAACTGTGGCATCTGAAAGTCCATCGTCCAAATTGAATCCATAAATTTACCCCCATACACTTTCGCTATTTCTAGCATTTGCATATGGGGGCAAAGTATACTCATACAATTTACAAATTTAATACTATATCATATTCATTATTTCGGACAGGGAATCCCACACATACTGCAAAACATATCTGTAATATCTTCCACACTTTCTCTTTTTCCATTCTGGATCCACATAATTGCAGTATTAAACAACGCTCCCATGTACATGTATAGTTTATACTTTTCTATTGATCTATTTGGCATACTCCCCGCTACTTCTTCGTGGAAACGGTTTAATTTTTCCAGCAGAATGGAGCCATATCCAAACTGATAGAGATCCAGGACAAAATCTCCATATTCGCTGAAAAATTCAAAACTCCGATGTATATTCTGATAGGTGTAATAATTTGTTTCATTGCTGTCAATTGTATCACGGAACTGTTCCAGCACATCTTCAATTAATGTAAGAAGTACATCTTCTTTCGATTTATAAT
>JBJEMB010000228.1:0-46155 GCA_051879455.1 Lachnospiraceae bacterium | reverse complement strand
GTATACAGTATCTGAAAGAGAATGATTGTGATAAATATTATCGCTATAATAAAAGGCTTCTTTTTGATGAGCAGAGGAAATCCATTCTGGAACAGATGGACGAAGTGGAAACTGAATTAAATACAGCAATAAAATAATGTTTGTTGGAGTGTATGAATGAAAAAAGTTTTTTTATTAATATCTGTAGTCTTTTTACTGTGTGGATGTGTAAAAGAGGAGAAAGAAGAAGAAATAGAAGAACCTTTGACTTTTCAGTTTGTAGATGTAAAAGGGAATTCATATGAAGCGGAACTTCTTGATCAGGTTCCAAAATGCAAGTATGATTATTCAAAGCTGGTTACAAAAGAAGGATATCAATATTATACCGATGAAGAGGGAAACGTTGCCTCAAAGATCGGAGTGGATGTGTCCAGATATCAGGAAAAGATTGACTGGGAAAAAGTTAAAAAATCGGGGATTGATTTTGCAATGATACGTCTGGGATATCGCGGGTATGGAAAAGAAGGACATCTTGTGGAAGATGAATTTTTTAGGGCAAATATCGAAGGAGCAATAGCTGCGGGACTGGATGTAGGAGTTTATTTTTTCTCTCAGGCTATCACAGAGAAAGAGGCGATAGAAGAAGCAGAGTTCGTATTAAAACGAGTGAAAGATTATCATCTGTCTTATCCGATTGTCTTTGATACAGAAGAGATTCAGGAAGAGACAGCCAGAACAAAAGATCTTGATAAAGAGCAGTATTCGAAAAATTGTATTGCGTTTTGTGATGCTGTATTGGAAAAGGGATATGAGACAATGATTTATGCAAATATGAAATGGATGGCATTTACACTTGACCTTACGGCACTTACGGAGTATGATTTTTGGTATGCTGACTATGAAAAGAAACCACAGTGTCCTTATGCATTTAAGATATGGCAGTATACTGAGGAAGGAAAAGTACCCGGGATTTACGGGGGTGTAGACTTGAATATTTACTTCGACTAGAATAGTACAGATTTTGTGATATGGAGAAAAGATATGGGATTAATTGAATTGTTTTTTATTGCAGTGGGACTCTCTATGGATGCCTTTGCAGTTTCTGTATGTAAAGGACTTGCTATGAAAAAATGCACAGTACAAAAAGCGGGAGTTGTAGGACTTTATTTTGGTGGATTTCAGGCACTGATGCCGGTTATCGGATATTTGTTGGGAGTGCAGTTTAAAAATATTATTACATCGATAGATCACTGGATTGCTTTTATTCTTTTAGGTGTTATCGGAGCAAATATGATAAAAGAAGCAAGAAATCAAGATGATATGGAAGGTGCAGATGAGTCCCTTGATTTTCACACGATGATCGGACTTGCAGTGGCTACCAGTATTGATGCGCTTGCTGTCGGAGTGACTTTTGCATTTTTGCAGGTAGATATTGTGCCGGCAGTAAGTTTTATAGGTGTGATTACATTTACATTATCCGCTGCAGGTGTTAAAATAGGCAATATATTCGGAACGAAATATAAAGCAAAAGCGGAACTTGCAGGAGGTATCATATTGATACTTATGGGATGCAAGATCCTTATTGAACATTTAGGACTTATATAGAGAGGTAAACATATGAAGTGGAATCAGTTTCGGTTAAAAACAACAACACAGGCAGAAGATATTGTGAGCAGTATGCTTGCGGATCTTGGAGTAGAAGGAGTGCAGATTGAGGACAGAGTACCTTTGACAGAGTCAGACAAGGAGCAGATGTTTGTAGATATTGTACCGGATATTCCGGAGGATGATGGCGTGGCTTATCTCACTTTCTATCTGGATCCGGAAGAAGATAACAGACAGATCCTTCTTAATATAAGGCAGGAGCTGGAAGAGATGAGAGATTTCCTCGATGTTGGGGAGTGTACAATTGAGGAATCCGAAACAGAGGATGTAGACTGGGTCAATAATTGGAAACAGTATTTCCATCAGTTTTATATTGATGATATTTTAGTCATTCCGTCCTGGGAAAAAGTAAAAGAAGAAGATAAGGGAAAAATGGTCATACATATTGATCCCGGAACAGCTTTTGGAACCGGAATGCATGAGACAACTCAGCTTTGTATTCGTGCATTGAAAAAATATGTGACAGAAGATTCCGTTGTTCTGGACGTAGGATGTGGAAGTGGGATTCTTGGTATGCTTGCATTGAAGTTCGGAGCAAAATACTCTGTGGGAACGGATCTTGATCCCTGTGCAATTACTGCTACCCATGAGAATATGGAAGAAAATGGATTATCAAAAGATCAGTACGAGATTATGATAGGAAATATCATTGATGATAAAGAAATACAGGATAGTGTCGGATACGAAAAATATGATATTGTTCTTGCAAATATTCTTGCAGATGTTTTAGTACCACTGACTCCTGTAATTGTACATCAGATGAAACCGGGAGCAATTTATATTACAAGTGGTATCATTGACAATAAAGAGAAAACCGTAACAGATGCTGTGAAGGCGGCTGGACTTGAAGTGCTTGAGGTGAATTATCAGGGCGAATGGGTATCTGTTGTGGCGAGAAAGAATTAATATAAGATAATATTAGAAAAATTTGGGAGTGCAAAGATGCAGCATTTTTTTGTTCCGCCTTCACAGGTGGAAAAAACAGAAATTGTAATTCTGGGTTCAGATGTCAATCATATGAAAAATGTACTGAGAATGAAACCTGGAGAAGAAGTGACAATCAGCGACGGAAATAACTGCCGCTATCTGTGCCGCGTAATAGGATATGAAAGTGATACTAAGAAAGATGCGAAAGCGGTACTTGAGATTATAGAGAGAGAATCGGTC
The DNA here is from genome assembly GCA_051879455.1 of Lachnospiraceae bacterium. Taxonomy (GTDB): domain Bacteria; phylum Bacillota; class Clostridia; order Lachnospirales; family Lachnospiraceae; genus MD308. Next base: position 43,344 of record JBJEMB010000228.1, on the reverse strand, counting down.
GATACAGAGCTTGCGTCAAAGATCTTGCTGTTTCAGGGGCTTCCTAAACAGGATAAGATGGAACTGATCATACAAAAAGCCGTAGAACTAGGTGTATACCAGGTGGTACCGGTGGAAACGAAACGTGCGGTTGTGAAGTTGGATGAGAAAAAGGCTCGAAAAAAAACAGAGCGATGGCAGGAAATAGCAAAGAGTGCTGCAAAACAGGCGGGGCGCGGAATTATACCTGAAGTTACAGAGGTTTTTTCCTGGAAGAAGGCATTGGAGTATGCCAAAAATCTTGATGTAATCCTTATTCCTTATGAACTTGCTGAGGGTATGTCCGAGACAAAAGCAGTGATTGAATCTATAAACCCGGGACAGTCTGTTGGGATTTTTATTGGACCGGAAGGCGGTTTTGAAAAAGAAGAAGTTGAGCAGGCAATAGAGGCAGGTGCAAAAGTAATTACACTTGGAAAGCGTATTTTAAGGACAGAGACTGCCGGACTTACAACATTATCTGTGCTAATGTTCCATCTGGAGGATTAGTCACATATTCTATAATAAGAAAAGAAAATAGGAAGTGTAATATATGAGAGAAGTATATTTGGACAATTCCGCAACAACCTGTGCATATGAGTGTGTCGGAGATCTTGTTCGCAAGGTGATGTGTGAAGATTATGGGAATCCTTCTTCTATGCACAGGAAAGGCGTAGAGGCAGAAAAATATATAAAAGAAGCCAGAGAAACGCTGGCAAAAATCTGGAAAGTACAGGAGAAAGAAATCTTTTTCACTTCCGGTGGAACAGAGAGTGATAATCTTGCGTTGATCGGGGCAGCCAGAGCAAACAGGCGTGCCGGAAATCATCTGATCACTTCGGCAATTGAACATCCGGCGATTATCAATACGATGCGTTATCTGGAAGAAGAGGGATTTCGTGTGACATTCCTTCCTGTAGACCGTTATGGCAGAGTAAAACTTGATGCATTGAAAGAAGCTTTGTGCCCGGAAACGATTCTTGTGTCAATCATGTATGTAAATAATGAAGTGGGTTCAGTACAGCCGATTCAGGAAGCAGCAAGCATTGTGAAAGCGTACAATAAAAATATTCTGTTTCATGTAGATGCTGTACAGGGATTTGGAAAATACCATATTTATCCGAAACGGCTGAAAGTAGATATGTGTTCGATAAGTGGACATAAGATTCATGGACCAAAAGGGACGGGAGCACTTTTTATTGACAGCAATGTTAAGATAAGACCGATTATTTTTGGCGGAGAACAACAGAAAAATATTCGCTCCGGTACCGAGAATGTTCCGGGAATTGCAGGACTTTCTCTTGCGGCAAAGACAATCTATGAGAATCTGGATGAAAAAGTGGCCTATATGCGAAAACTTAAGGAACATTTTATCGAGGGAGTTTCTAAGATTGAGCATACGACGATACATGGTCTGTATGATGAGACATCTGCTCCGCATATTATCAGCGTTGGTTTTGCAGGAATACGCAGCGAGGTATTGCTCCATGCGCTGGAAGATAAAGGAATCTGTGTATCATCCGGTTCTGCATGTGCATCAAATCATCCACAGGTGAGTGGAGTGTTGAAAGGGATTGGGGCCAGTCAGGAATTTGTAGATGCTACTTTAAGATTCAGTATGTCGGAATTCACAACATTAGAAGAGATAGATTATACTTTAGATGTACTTTGTGAGCTTGTTCCGATGCTGAGAAAGTATACCAGACATTAGTGATAGTTAGAAAATGAAGAAAAATGAGGGAGAAGAAAAATGAGATTTCATACATTTTTGTTAAAATACGGAGAAATCGGGATAAAAGGGAAAAACAGATATCTTTTTGAAGACGCATTAGTTCGTCAGATCCGCTACGCACTGAAAGATGTAGATGGAGAATTTAAGGTATATAAGAATCAGGCGAGAATCTATGTGGACTGTGAGGGTGAGTATGACTATGAAGATACCGTAGAACATCTGAAAAAAGTGTTTGGTCTTGTCGGAATCTGTCCGGTTGTCCGTTTGGAAGACAAAGGTTTTGATGAACTGAAAAAAGATGTCGTGGCATATATGGATGAGATGTATGAGGATAAAAGTTTTACATTCAAAGTGGAATCAAGACGTTCGAAGAAGACTTATCCTAAAAATTCCATGGAGATCAGCCGTGATTTAGGAGAAGCTATTTTAGAAGCGTTTCCGGAAATTAAAGTAGATGTGCATCATCCGGATGTTATGGTTAACATTGAAGTACGTGGAGAGATTTATGTGTATTCTCAGATTATTCCTGGTGCAGGGGGAATGCCTGTAGGAACAAACGGAAAAGCAATGCTTCTTTTATCAGGAGGTATCGACAGTCCGGTGGCTGGATATATGATTTCCAAGCGAGGTGTAGGAATTGAGGCAACATATTTTCATGCTCCGCCGTACACAAGTGAGCGTGCAAAACAGAAAGTTGTAGATCTGGCAAAAAAAGTTGCAAAATATTCGGGTCCGATTAAACTTCACGTAGTGAATTTTACAGATATTCAGCTTTATATTTATGATCAGTGTCCGCATGATGAACTTACAATAATCATGCGCCGTTATATGATGAGAATTGCAGAACATTTTGCAAAAGAGGATGGATGTCTTGGCCTGATCACAGGAGAGAGTATTGGTCAGGTGGCAAGCCAGACAATGCAGAGTCTGGCAGCTACAAATGATGTCTGTACTTTGCCTGTATACCGTCCTGTGATTGGATTTGATAAACAGGATATTGTAGATATTGCACTGAAAATTGATACTTATGAAACATCTATTCAGCCATTTGAAGACTGCTGTACGATTTTTGTGGCAAAGCATCCGGTGACAAAACCGAATATTGATGTTATCAGAAGATCAGAAGAGAAATTAAACGAGAAGATTGATGAGCTTGTGAAGAAAGCAATTGATACAGTAGAGATCATTGAAGTAAAATAGCTGTAATAGTAAAAATAAATGAAAAAGTCAGGCCCTTTTGAGGGTCTGACTATTTTACAAAATAATCTGCGTTACAATCAATTATACCAGATATGGTTTCAGCACTTCGAGAATGCTGTCAACATCTGATTCATTTACATGGATGTTTAAATCAATTGGTTTAGATAAATCTAAACTGAAGATACCCATGATAGACTTAGCATCAATTACATATCTGCCTGATACGAGATCAAAATCGTAATCAAATTTTGTAATGTCATTTACAAAGGATTTTACTTTATCAATAGAGTTTAAAGAAATCTGTACTGTTTTCATTGGACATATCCTCCTTGGCTGTTTAATAATTCCAATACCATATTATAGGGATAGGAAATAAAAGTCAAGGAACATATTTCCAAATATTTAGAAAAAAATTGTAAAAATTGCAACAAATTGCAGTATCAGCGAAAGGAACGTTATATATGAAGAAAGTAGCACTTCATAATTTGGGCTGTAAAGTGAATGCGTATGAGACAGAAGCAATGCAGCAGCTTCTTGTGGAAAATGGATATGAGATTGTTCCGTTTGAAGAAGGAGCAGATATTTACATTATTAATACATGTACTGTGACAAATATGGCTGACCGGAAATCGAGGCAAATGCTGCACCGGGCGAGAAAAATGAATCCAAATGCAGTGGTTGTGGCTGCCGGATGTTATGTGCAGGCGGAGGAAGGACACGTAGATGATTGTATTGATATTATTGTAGGAAATAATCGAAAAAAGGACATCATTCATATTCTTGCGGAATATGAGCAAAAAAATGTACCGTCTGATTTTTATGATACCAGATTGGATATTAATCATACGAATGAATATGAAGAATTAGAATTAAGCAGAACGGCAGAACATACTCGTGCCTATATTAAAGTGCAGGATGGATGTAATCAGTTTTGCTCTTATTGTATTATTCCTTTTGCGAGAGGGCGAGTGAGAAGCCGGAATATGGAAAGTGTAGTGGAAGAAGTTAAAAAACTGGCAGCGAATGGTTACAAGGAAGTTGTGTTGACAGGGATTCATTTAAGTTCTTACGGAGTGGATTTTGAGGAGAAGGATGTAAATCTTTTAAATCTTATATTAAAGGTGCATGAAGTCGATGGGATTGAAAGAATCAGGCTGGGTTCGTTAGAACCCAGGATCATTACGGAAGAATTTGTACAGACGATTGCGGGACTTTCAAAGATATGCCCTCATTTTCATTTATCGTTGCAGAGTGGCTGTGATGAGACATTAAAACGTATGAATCGTCGGTACACTGCAGAAGAATACTATGAAAAATGTGAACTTCTCAGGAAATACTTTGACCATCCGGCTTTGACAACAGACGTAATTGTAGGATTTCCGGGAGAGACGGAAGAAGAGTTTGAAGAGTCGCGTGCGTTTATTGACCGAGTTGATTTTTATGAGACGCATGTCTTTAAATACTCAAAAAGAGAAGGGACAAAAGCGGCAGTGATGGAAAATCAGGTTCCGGAAAACATAAAGACGAAAAGAAGCAATGTTCTTCTCGAACTTAGCAGAAAAAAACAGATGGAATATGAAAATGCTCTTGTGGGAACAGTACAGGAGGTGCTGATTGAGGAGAAAATCCTGAAAAATGGCGAAATTTATCAAGTTGGACATACGAAAGAATATGTTAAAATTGGTCAGAAATTTGCTGAAAATGAAATCAATCAGGTTGTAAATGTAGAAATTGAGAGCCATTTGCAAATAATACGTTGAATTTTACATGGCTTTGGAGTAGAATAAGAGTGAAATATTTTTGGAGGACGTGAGTATATGAAAGATTTAAGCAGCACTCAGTTTTTTCAGGTAGAAAGCGGTCCACAGATTCAAGCAAAAGATATTCTTGAGATTGTGTACAGAGCTCTGAGTGAAAAGGGATATAATCCGGTCAATCAGATCGTTGGATATATTATGTCAGGAGACCCGACGTATATTACAAGTCATAATAGTGCGAGAAGTCTGATTATGAAGATGGAGCGCGATGAGTTAGTAGAAGAGATGCTCAAGACGTATATTGAGCATAACGGCTGGGTATAATATTTATGAGAGTCATGGGATTGGATTATGGATCCAAAACAGTCGGAGTGGCAATCAGTGATGCCTTGGGCATAACAGCTCAGGGCATTGAGACCATTACCAGAAAAGAAGAAAATAAACTTCGGAAAACCTGTGCACGCATTGAAGCGCTGATAGAGGAATATGGAGTAGAGCGTATTGTGTTAGGACTTCCGAAGCATATGAATAATGATATTGGAGATCGGGCAGAAAAATCAATGGAATTTGGCGAGATGTTAAAACGACGTACCGGCCTTGAGGTTGTTATGTGGGATGAACGTCTTACCACAGTAGAAGCAGAACGGACTTTAATTGAAAATAAAGTGAGACGAGAAGACCGCAAAAAATATATTGATAAAATTGCGGCAGTTTTTATATTGCAGGGATATCTGGATTCGATTTCCATGGATCTGAAAGGAAAATAATATGGAAAAAATCAAGTTTATGTCCGAAGAGATGCAGGAAGCAGTGGATTTTTTTGTGCTGGAGCAGACAAAGATCAATGGGGTTTCTTATATTCTTGTTACAGATTCTGAGACGGGAGATGCGGATTGCCTGATATTAAAGGATGTTGCAGATCCTAATGAGACAGAGAGTGTCTATGAGATTGTAGAGGATGATAATGAGCTTACAGCTCTCTCAAAAGTGTTTGAAGAATTGTTGGAAGATGTAGATATTGAAAGATAAGTCTGCTTACAGTTGTTTGTAAAAGATAAGGACATTGGGAAGGTAATAAAGATGTCTATCAGTCAGGAAAAGTTCAAAGAATTACTGAAAGAAAAAGGGCTTAAAGTGACCAATCAGAGGTTGCTTGTATTAGAGGTACTTGCAAGTCATAGAGACAGCCATATGACTGCAGAGGATATTTATGATCTGGTAAAAGAAGATTACCCTGATATAGGGTTAGCAACTATTTACCGGACAGTGCAATTGTTATTGGAAATGCAATTGGTGGATCGTATCAATTTGGATGATGGATGTGTTCGTTATGAGATAGGAGAAGTTTATGACGGCGAGGGAAAACATCACCATCATCATTTGATATGCAAAACTTGTGGAAAAATCCAGCCATTTAAAGATGATCTGCTGGATGAACTTGAGAGGCATATAGAAGAAAAAATGGGTTTCCATGTGTTAGACCACGAATTAAAGTTCTATGGACAATGCAAAGAGTGTCGTGAAAAGACAAAGTAAAACATATGGAGGTAAAACGTTGAAAAGAGAGAACAATGGAAAACTGCGGATCATTCCTCTTGGCGGATTAGAGAAGATAGGAATGAATATTACTGCCTTTGAATACGAAGACAGTATTATTGTCGTGGATTGCGGTCTTGCATTTCCAGAGAATGATATGCTTGGTATTGATCTTGTCATTCCAGATATTGCTTATCTGAAAGAAAATGCAGAAAAAGTAAAAGGTTTTGTAATTACGCACGGACACGAGGATCATATTGGGGCATTGTCATATGTGCTTCGAGAGATGAATTTGCCGATTTATGCTACAAAGCTTACAATGGGTATTATAGAGAAAAAGCTTTCGGAGCATAATTTGCTTCGCAGTACAAGAAGAAAAGTTGTAAAACACGGACAGTCAATTAATCTGGGACAGTTCAGAATTGAATTTATTAAGACAAATCACAGTATTCAGGACGCGGCAGCGCTGGCTATTTATTCACCGGCTGGAATTGTTGTCCATACAGGTGACTTTAAGGTGGATTATACACCTGTATTTGGTGATGCCATTGATTTGCAGAGGTTTGCAGAGATTGGAAAGAAAGGTGTACTTGCGCTGATGTCTGACAGTACAAATGCGGAGAGACCTGGATTTACTCAGTCAGAGCGAACAGTAGGATATACATTTGATCATATTTTTGCAGAGCATCAGAATACAAGAATCATTATCGCAACGTTTGCATCAAATGTAGACCGTGTACAGCAGATCATTAATTCTGCATGTAAGTATAACCGTAAGGTTGTAGTAGAAGGAAGAAGTATGGTCAGCATCATTCAGGTTGCGCAGGAGCTGGGATATTTGAGTGTTCCGGAGAATACGTTAGTTGAGATTGACCAGCTTAAGAATTATCCGCCGGAAAAGACAGTGCTCATTACAACGGGAAGTCAGGGAGAATCCATGGCTGCGTTGTCAAGAATGGCCGCAGATGTTCACAAAAAAGTGACAATTATGCCGGGAGATACGGTTATCTTCAGCTCTAATCCGATCCCGGGTAATGAAAAGTCTGTTTCAAAGGTGATCAATGAACTTTCGGAAAAAGGTGCTAATGTAATTTTCCAGGATGCGCATGTGTCCGGTCATGCCTGTCAGGAAGAGCTGAAACTGATCTATTCACTTGTAAAACCCAAATATGCGATTCCGGTGCATGGTGAGTTCCGGCACAGAAATGCAAATGCATCGATTGCAAAGAATCTTGGTATTCCGAAGGAAAATGTATTTCTTATTCATTCAGGTGATGTACTTGAGATGGATTCTGAAAAAGCGGAAGTTGTGGATAAAGTTCAGACAGGTGAGATTCTTGTAGATGGACTGGGTGTTGGTGATGTTGGAAATATCGTACTTCGTGATCGTCAGCATCTTGCCGAAGATGGAATTTTGATTGTTGTATTAACATTGGAAAAAGGAAGTAATCAGCTTCTTGCAGGTCCCGATATTGTGTCCAGAGGATTTGTTTATGTCCGTGAGTCGGAAGGCCTTATGGAAGAAGCAAGGCAGGTGCTTACTGATGCAGTGGAGGATTGCCTGAATCATCAGCGTAATGCTGACTGGAGCAAGATCAAGCTTGTCATCCGTGATAAAATGAATGATTTTATATGGAGAAAAACAAAACGTAAACCGATGATATTACCGATTATTATGGATGTATAAATGAAAATGACAGACAGGACGCAGCTTATGCTGCGTCTTTGCATGCCTTAGTATGAAAAAGGATAGAAAATGATTGTTGATGAGAGAATGGTAACTTATATTCATTCACTGGAATCTCCAGAGAGTGATATTATTGAAGAAATTGAAAAAGAAGCACTGGAAAGTTATGTGCCCATTATCCGGAAAGAAACACAGAGTTTTTTAAAGGTATTGCTTGAAATGAAAAAACCTCTGCGTATATTGGAAGTAGGAACAGCAGTAGGATTTTCGGCTTTGCTTATGAGTGAATATATGCCGGAAGATGGTCATATTACAACGATTGAGAATTATGAAAAAAGGATTCCTGTTGCTAAAGAAAATTTTAAGCGGGCAAAAAAAGAGGAAATGATTACTCTTCTTGAGGGAGATGCACTTGAGATTATGAAAACTTTGGATGGCCCATATGATTTTATTTTTATGGATGCAGCAAAAGGACAATACATTTATTATATGCCAGAGGCAATCCGCCTTCTTTCTGAAGGGGGAGTTCTTTTGTCGGATAATGTACTGCAGGATGGAGATGTGATAGAGTCACGTTTTGCTGTAGAAAGAAGGAACCGGACAATTCACAGCCGGATGAGAGAATATCTTTATGAATTAAAACATGATGAACGCCTTTTGACTTCAATCGTTCCTCTGGGAGATGGCATCGCACTTAGTGTAAAGAAATAAATATGCAGATAAAAGGAGATAGTTATGAGTAATGGAAAACGTCCGGAGCTTTTGATTCCGGCCAGTAGCCTGGAAGTGTTAAAAACAGCAGTTATATTCGGCGCTGATGCGGTTTATATTGGTGGAGAATCATTTGGACTTCGTGCAAAAGCAAAGAACTTTTCTATGGATGATATGAAGGAGGGAATTGCATTTGCTCACGAGCATGGTGTCAGAGTGCATGTGACAGTAAACATTCTGGCTCATAATGATGACCTTGAAGGTGTAAAACAGTATCTCTGTGAATTAAAAGAATTAAAACCGGATGCGCTTATAATTGCTGATCCGGCAATTTTCATGATGGCCAAAGAAATATGTCCGGAAATCGAGCGTCATGTGAGTACACAGGCAAATAATACAAATTACGGAACTTACCAGTTTTGGTGGAATCTGGGCGCTAAAAGAGTGGTCTCTGCAAGAGAACTGTCTTTGAAAGAGATTAAAGAGATCAGAGAAAAAATACCGGAAGAGATGGAGATAGAAAGTTTTATCCATGGTGCAATGTGTATTTCTTATTCGGGAAGATGTCTTCTGAGTAACTATTTTACCGGGCGGGATGCAAATCAGGGAGCGTGTACGCATCCGTGCAGGTGGAAATATTCCATTGTTGAGGAGACAAGACCGGGAGAATATATGCCTGTCTATGAAAATGAGAGAGGAACTTATATTTTTAATTCAAAAGACCTCTGTATGATTGAACACATCCCGGAGATGATTGATGCGGGAATTGACAGCTTTAAGATAGAAGGACGTATGAAAACGGCGCTGTATGTGGCAACAGTTGCAAGAACTTATCGTAAGGCGATTGATGATTATCTTGAGTCTCCGGAAAAGTATAAAAAGAATATGCCATGGTATCTTGATCAGATTTCCAACTGTACTTATCGTCAGTTTACGACAGGCTTTTATTTTGGAAAGCCCAGTGAGGAAAGTCAGATTTATGATAGTAACACTTACGTGAAGGAATATACTTATCTCGGAATAGTGGGAGATGTGAAGGAGGGCATGTGTTGTATTGAGCAGCGCAATAAGTTTTCTGTGGGTGAAAAGATTGAGATTATGAAACCAAACGGAGAGAATATCGAAACAACTGTGAAAAAAATAGTAAATGAAGATGGAAAAGAGCAGGAAAGCGCGCCTCATCCGAAACAAGTTCTGTATATAGAACTTGACAGTCAGGCAGAAAAATATGACATTTTAAGAAGACAGGAATAATGAAAACATTTTTAAATAACTGATACAATTTCAAAAAGCTTTATCTCTAATAGACATAAAATTAAAACAGAATGGAAAAGCACAAAAAGCAGCTCTTACACATACATTGATATTAAGTATACCAAGAGGTGCTTTTTTTGAAGTCATTTCCTCAACCTCTCACCGCTGCTGAAGAAAGGTATTACATGCAAAAATACACGGAGGGAGATTTAGAAGCAAAGCACATCCTTATAGAGAGAAATCTTCGCCTTGTGGCTCATATTGTAAAGAAATATCAGACTTTGGAGGAAGACAATGAAGACCTTTTATCGATTGGAACCATTGGTCTTATTAAGGCTGTTGTGACTTTCAATCCTGATAAGAGTGTAAGGCTCGGGACCTATGCGGCAAGGTGCATTGAAAATGAAATTTTAATGTATCTCAGGGCGAAAAAGAAGTCATCAAAGGAAGTGTCTCTGTATGAACCGATCGGAACAGACAGAGAGGGCAATGAGATACAGCTTTTTGATATTATTGAAACGGATGCAGATGATGCACATAGAAAAACAGAACTGAAGGAAGACATAAAAACATTGTACCGGAAAGTTGAATCTGAGCTTTCGCCAAGAGAACGTTTAGTACTTAAGATGAGATACGGATTGTATGATGAAGAAGAGTATACGCAGCGGGAGATTGCCAAACAGCTTGGGATATCCCGCTCTTATGTTTCAAGAATTGAGAAAAGTGCAATTGAAAAATTGCGTGAGTTTTTTTAAGTGAGACGGGGAATTTTAAAATACCCGTCTTGACTTTTTTTGGTGATTCGTATAAGATAGTTCCATATTTCCGTAAATGGAAATTTCATTCCATTCATTTTACGGTAATCATATCAGACCATCTCGGTCTCAATCACATTTATGAAAACAGAATATCGTGTAAGAAAGGAGTGCGTGAATGTCATTTAGCACAGTATTATCAGCTGTTATTGAAGGATTGCGCGTGGAACCTGTCTATGTTGAGGCAGATATCAGTAATGGACTGCCTGTATTTCATATGGTAGGATATCTGGCATCAGAAGTAAAAGAAGCTGCAGAACGGGTAAGGACAGCTGTACGAAATTCCGGGATAACTCTTCCTGCAAAAAGAATTGTGATGAACCTGGCACCGGCAACTGTCAGAAAAAGAGGAGCGTCATTTGATCTGCCGATTTCTTTATCACTTCTTGCTGCTCTTGGAGAGATCCCGGCAGAGAAACTTGAAAGGACCATGGTGATTGGAGAACTTAGTCTGGACGGAAGAGTCAGAGCTGTTCCGGGAATTCTCCCGATTGTACTTGAAGCAAAAAATATAGGATGTCACACTTGTATTGTCCCGAAAGAAAATGCACGGGAAGGTGCATTGGTAGATGGCATGAGAATATTAGGAGTAGAAAATCTTAGACAGATTTGCGAACATCTCAATGACCGGGAGAAAATTTTTCCGGAAAAGAAAGAAGAATGGGAAAATATCAGGAATCCAGCGAATGAAACCGTCGTAGATTTTAGCGATATTAAAGGTCAGGAAGCAGTAAAACGGGCAGCGGAAGTTGCGGTGGCCGGAGGACATAATATACTCCTGATAGGACCACCAGGTAGTGGAAAATCAATGATTGCCCGAAGAATTCCGACGATTCTTCCACCTCCGGAGTTAGAGGAGAGTATGGAAATAACAAAGATTTACAGTGTTGCAGAGCAAGTGGATCAAGAACACCCTCTTATAACGGGCAGACCGTTTCGAAGTGTTCATCATACAGTGACAAAGGCTGCATTGATTGGTGGAGGGTTGATTCCTGCACCGGGGGAAATCAGTCTGGCCCATCGAGGTGTTCTGTTTCTGGATGAATTAGCAGAGTTTAGTAAATCGGTACTGGAAGTTCTGAGACAGCCTTTGGAAGAAAAGATGATCCGAATTAACAGAACATCTGGAAGTTATGAATTTCCGGCAGATTTTATTCTGGTTGCAGCTATGAATCCCTGCCCCTGTGGGAATTACCCTGATTTTTCTAAATGTACTTGCCTCCCGTGGCAAATTCAAAAGTATCTTGGACATATCAGCCAGCCGTTTCTGGACAGAATTGATATCTGTATTGAGGCGCCAAGAATACAATACGAAGATCTGAATGGGAAAAAAGATCAGGAGACATCTGAGGTTATCAGGAAACGTGTTATAGATGCAAGGAAGATACAAAAACAAAGATTTCATAACAAAAACTATTATACAAATGCTTCTCTTGGTGTAAAAGATCTGGGAAAATACTGTCGTTTAGGAGAGCGGGAGGAAAAGCTAATGAATCAGGCTTTTTCAAGCATGAATCTGACGGCAAGAACTTATCATAAGATTTTAAAGGTCGCAAGAACAATCGCAGATTTAGATGGTACAATTGAGATTCAGGAAAATCATTTAAAAGAAGCAATTGGATATCGTACAATGGATAAGAAATATTGGGGGAGGTAGTGGCATATGATGTATGAGTACTGGCTGGCAAAAACACAAGGTATTTCTGCAGGAAAAAAAAGAATGCTTTGGAAAAAATTCGGAAGTGCAAGAGCTATATATAATATAGAAGAAACAAAATTATCTTCATTGCCATTTATCGAAGAAAAAGAGGTACAGGCGTTAATCAATGAAAAAAGAAGTTCGTTTAAAAATGAATTTGAAAATATGATAAATCAGAAAATTCGATTTATTCCCTGGTTTTCTAAAGAGTACCCGGAAAAGCTGAAAGAGATCTCGGGAATGCCATATGCCATATATGTAAAAGGAAGTCTTCCAGAGAAGGGAGATGTCACAGCGGCAATTGTGGGAGCGAGACACTGTACCCCATATGGGGAAGAAATGGCATTGGAATATGGAGAGACATTGGCCAAAATGGGGGTCAGGGTGATAAGTGGAATGGCAAGAGGGATTGATAGTGCGGGACAGAGGGGCGCATTGAATGGTGGAGGGAAGACATATGGAGTATTAGGATGCGGCGTAGATATCTGTTATCCGCGGGAAAATATAGGACTTTATATGGATATGCAGGAACAGGGAGGTATTATATCAGAGCAAATACCGGGAACAAAGCCATTGCCTTATTTTTTCCCAACGAGAAACCGTATTATCAGTGCGTTGTCAGATTACGTGTTGGTTATTGAGGCAAGAGAAAAAAGCGGTTCGCTTATAACTGCGGATTTTGCTCTGGAGCAGGGAAAAGAAGTTTACGCATTACCTGGACCTGTCAAAAGCCCATTGAGTCAGGGATGTCACCGGTTGATCAGTCAGGGCGCTGGAATTTTGATTTCGCCAGAAGATTTGTTAGACGAAATGCATATATTACATGAAAAAGCCTCACAAATAATAATCAAAAATGAAAAAGTGCTTGAAACTCCTCATAATTTAGTGTATAGTTGTCTCGGTTTCTCACCAAAAGGTATTAATCAGTTGGCGGAGGAAACAGGTTTGCCTGCGAGAGAAGTACTACAGCAATTATTTGAATTGCAAATGCAGGGAAATGTTAAAGAAATTTCTAAAAATTATTATGTAAGAGTTCGTTGAAAGTATAATTAAGAGAGATATATCAAGTGGATTCTTAGTGGAGGCAAAGTTTTTATGGCTCGTTATCTTGTGATTGTAGAGTCACCGGCAAAGGTGAAGACAATTAAAAAATTTCTGGGGAGTAATTATGTTGTTACAGCATCGAATGGACATGTGCGGGATTTGCCGAAAAGTCAGCTGGGAGTTGATGTAGAGCATGATTTTGAACCGAAATATATAACGATTAGAGGAAAGGGAGATATTCTTGCAAATCTTCGCAAAGAAGTAAAAAAAGCGGATAAAATATATCTGGCAACTGACCCTGACCGTGAAGGAGAGGCAATATCCTGGCATTTGAGTAAAGCTCTCAAACTGGAAGACAAAAAAACATATCGTATCAGCTTTAATGAAATTACAAAAAATGCCGTTAAAGCTTCTTTGAAAAATGCACGGGAGATTGATATGGATCTGGTAGATGCACAACAGGCGAGACGTGTTCTTGACCGTATTGTAGGTTATAAGATCAGTCCCCTTCTCTGGGCAAAAGTTAAGAGAGGGTTAAGTGCAGGACGTGTACAGTCAGTAGCTCTTCGGATTATTGCAGATCGTGAAGAAGAAATTAATATGTTTATACCTGAAGAGTATTGGACATTAGATGCTAATCTGAAAGTCGCCGGTGAAAGAAAGCTATTAACAGCCAAATTTTATGGAACAGAAGATCAAAAAATGATTATTCATTCCAGAGAAGAATTGGATCAGATTACAAAGGAATTGGAAAATGAAAGGTATTCTGTTGTAGATATAAGAAAAGGAGAAAGAAGCAAAAAGGCACCTGTTCCTTTTACGACCAGTACATTGCAGCAGGAAGCTTCAAAGGGACTCAATTATGCGACTGCAAAAACGATGCGTATTGCACAGCAGTTGTATGAAGGAATTGATATTAAGGGGAATGGTACGGTTGGTCTGATTACGTATCTGCGTACAGACTCAACGCGAGTATCAGAAGAAGCCGATGCAAATGTCCGTCAGTATATCTCCGAACAATATGGCCCGGAGTTTGTGGCTGCCGGTGAGGCAAAATCAGGGGACAGTAAGAATATTCAGGATGCTCATGAGGCGATTCGTCCTACAGATGTGTCAAGAACTCCCGCAGCAGTTAAAGAGTCTCTTACGAGAGATCAGTTTCGACTCTATCAGCTTATATGGAAACGATTTGTTGCCAGCAGAATGCAGCCGGCGAGATATGAAACGACATCGGTGAAGATCGGAGCCGGAAAATATCGTTTTACAGTAGCAGCGTCTAAGATTGCATTTGAAGGTTTTCGAACTGTTTATACAGAAGCTGGGGAAGAAAAAGAAGAGAATAATGTGCTTTTAAAAAGTCTTGATAAAACAAGTAATCTGACAAAGGATAGCTTTGAAAGCAAGCAGCATTTTACACAGCCACCTGCGCATTACACGGAAGCTTCGCTTGTAAAGACATTAGAAGAGCTTGGAATCGGACGTCCAAGTACTTATGCGCCTACTATTTCCACAATTATTGCCAGAAGATATGTTGCGAAAGAAAATAAAAATCTTTACCTGACAGAGATTGGCGAAGTGGTAAATAACATGATGAAACAATCATTTCCCAGCATTGTAGATGTGAATTTTACAGCAAATATGGAAAGTCTTTTAGATGGAGTAGCTGAAGGAAAAGTAAAGTGGAAAACAATCATTGAAAATTTTTATCCTGATATTGAAGAAGCAGTAACAAAGGCTGAAAAAGAACTTGAAACAGTTAAAATTGAAGATGAAGTGACGGATATTGTGTGTGAACAATGCGGGAGAAACATGGTTATTAAATATGGACCGCACGGAAAATTTCTTGCATGTCCTGGATTTCCTGAGTGCCGTAATACAAAGCCATATTTGGAAAAAATCGGAGTTCCATGTCCGGTTTGTGGCAAAGAGATTGTTTTGAGAAAGACGAAAAAGGGAAGAAAATACTATGGATGCGAAGATAATCCAAATTGTGAATTTATGTCATGGCAAAAACCTTCTACAAAAAAATGTCCACGCTGTGGCAGTTATATGGTAGAAAAGGGAAACAAACTGTGTTGCAGTAATGAGCAATGTGGCTTTGTAGATGATAATTTTGATAAAAAATAAACTATTGAAAAAAAGCAAAATAATACATGAGATTCGTTGAATAAAGTCGAATTGTATGATAATATTACCTCATAGGACGGAGGATTACAAATGAGTGTACAATTATTAGACAAAACCAGAAAAATCAACAAATTGCTGCATAATAATAATACGAGCAAAGTTGTATTTAACGATATTTGTGATGTGTTAACAGATATTTTGGATTCTAATGTACTGGTAGTCAGCAAAAAAGGAAAAGTTCTTGGTGGAAGCAAATGTGAAGGTGTTCCATACATTGAAGAGCTGATTGAAAAGGAAGTCGGGAAGCATATTGATCATATGCTGAATGAACGTTTTCTTATCATTCTTTCCACAAAAGAAAATGTGAATCTTCAGACATTAGGATTTTCTGAGGCAGCAGTAAAGGGATATCAGGCAATTATCAGCCCGATCGATATTGCAGGAGAGCGTCTTGGAACGCTGTTCATCTATAAAAAAGATCAGGCGTATGAAATTGATGATATTATCTTAAGTGAATATGGTACAACAGTTGTAGGTCTTGAGATGCTTCGGTCTGTCAATGAAGAAAGTGCAGAAGAAACTAGAAAAGAACATATTGTACAATCGGCAATCAGTACACTTTCTTACTCCGAATTAGAAGCCATCATCCATATTTTCGAGGAACTTGATGGAAAAGAAGGAATTCTTGTTGCCAGCAAAATTGCAGATAGAGTTGGAATTACACGTTCTGTAATTGTAAATGCTCTGCGCAAATTTGAAAGCGCAGGTGTCATTGAATCCAGATCCTCGGGAATGAAAGGAACTTACATTAAAGTTGTAAATGATTATGTATTTACAGAACTAGACAGAATTAAATCAGAACGCGAGAAATAAGAAAAAAGGATATCGGGCAACTGATATCCTTATTTTCCTTTTATAAGGTTTTGGAATTGAAAGGGGTAGGCTATGTATGAAGGGTGTGCGGCTAGTCTCAGGATGCTTAGAATGATTCTTGAGAATGGCTCTTTTGATGAAATGACTCATGAATGTCATGTTCTTACGTATAATCCGCAGGAAGAATGCATATATTTATTAGCAGAGAAGACAGACCTTCCTGTGTTTTCCCTGGATGGAATTTATGAATGCGCTTTTCGAACAAAAGAAGAAGAAATGAAATGTATAGGAATGATTAAGGAACGGTATTATAATAAACTTGGAAAAGTAATTGTAATGCGGGTGAGAAAAGGATTTTATAAAAATACTGTAAACTAAAATAAAATACTGTAAATTGAAATAAAGAGTGTTGACAAACAAAAAAGAGAGTGCTATTTTATATCTAGAGTTTTTCAGCACTCTCTTTTTGCGAGTGCTAACAATAGATATTATTAAGGAGGCATTTATTATGAAATTGGTACCATTAGGTGACAGAGTCGTTTTAAAACAGTTGGTTGCAGAAGAAACTACAAAATCAGGAATTGTGATTCCTGGACAGTCCAAAGAGAAACCTCAGCAGGCAGAAGTAGTAGCTGTTGGTCCTGGCGGAACTGTTGATGGAAAAGAAATTGAAATGAATGTTTCTGTAGGTCAGAAGGTCATTTATTCTAAATATTCAGGAACAACTGTGGAACTTGATGATGAAGAATATATTATTGTAAAACAGGATGATATCCTTGCAATCGTAGAGTAATTTATAATTTTTTCAATTGAATTTCGAAACAGGAGGAATGAATCATGGCAAAAGAAATTAAATATGGAGCAGAAGCCAGGGCAGCATTGGAAGAAGGAGTAAACAAACTGGCTGATACAGTAAGAGTAACACTTGGACCAAAAGGACGTAATGTTGTCCTTGATAAATCTTTTGGAGCACCACTTATTACAAATGATGGTGTTACCATTGCAAAGGAAATCGAGCTTGAAGATGCATTTGAAAATATGGGAGCACAGCTTATTAAAGAGGTCGCTTCTAAGACAAATGATGTAGCAGGTGATGGAACTACAACAGCTACAGTGCTTGCACAGTCTATGGTACACGAGGGAATGAAGAACCTGGCAGCAGGTGCAAATCCAATCATCCTTCGTAAAGGTATGAAAAAGGCAACTGACAAAGCTGTTGAAGCAATTGCAGGTATGTCAAGCAAAGTAAAAGATAAAGATCAGATTGCAAAAGTTGCAGCTATTTCTGCAGGTGATGTTGAAGTAGGAGAGATGGTAGCAGATGCTATGGAAAAGGTTTCTAACGATGGTGTTATTACAATCGAGGAATCAAAGACTATGAAGACAGAGCTTGATCTTGTAGAAGGTATGCAGTTTGATCGTGGATATATTTCAGCATACATGGCTACAGATATGGATAAGATGGAAGCAAATCTTGATGAGCCATATATCCTGATTACAGACAAAAAGATTTCGAATATTCAGGAAATCCTTCCGCTGTTAGAGCAGATCGTTCAGTCAGGAGCAAGACTCCTTATCATTGCTGAGGATATCGAAGGAGAAGCGCTTACAACACTTATTGTAAATAAGCTTCGTGGTACATTTAATGTAGTTGCAGTGAAAGCACCGGGTTATGGTGACAGAAGAAAAGAGATGCTTAAGGATATTGCAATTCTGACAGGTGGTCAGGTTGTATCTGATGAACTCGGTATGGATCTTAAAGAAACAACATTAGATCAGCTTGGTCGTGCAAAATCTGTAAAAGTTCAGAAAGAAAATACAGTCATTGTTGACGGTATGGGAGATAAGAAGGCAATTGCTGACCGTGTTGCACAGATTAAAGCACAGATTGAAGAGACAACATCTGATTTCGATCGTGAGAAACTTCAGGAGAGACTTGCAAAACTGGCAGGCGGTGTAGCAGTTATCCGTGTTGGTGCAGCAACTGAGACTGAGATGAAAGAAGCAAAACTTCGTATGGAAGATGCACTTGCAGCAACAAGAGCAGCAGTGGAAGAAGGTATTATCGCCGGAGGCGGTTCTGCATATATTCACGCAGCAAAGGAAGTTGCTAAACTTGCTGCAGATCTTGAAGGCGATGAAAAGACAGGAGCTAATGTAGTATTGAAAGCTCTGGAAGCACCACTTTACCATATTGCTGCTAATGCAGGTCTGGAAGGTTCAGTAATCATTAATAAAGTATCTGAGTCTGAGGTTGGAACAGGATTTGATGCATTAAGTGAGACATATGTAGATATGGTAGCTCACGGAATTCTTGATCCTGCAAAGGTTACAAGAAGTGCACTTCAGAATGCAACAAGTGTAGCTTCTACACTTCTTACAACCGAGTCTGTAGTAGCAAATATTAAAGAAGATGCTCCGGCAATGCCGGCAGGAGCAGGAGCTGGAATGGGAATGATGTAATCCTTATAAAAAAAATCAGGAACTCTCTTGAGAGAGTTCCTTTTTTTATACAAAATGTGCTATAATGTCCACAAAAGCTGTGGATAAGAGAAAAAGTTCTCGAATCTAACAACAATGAAACTGAGAATAACGGAGGAAATGAAAATGAGTGATTTCTACACAGAGCAGCTGATCAAAAAACAGCCGAACACGAAAGATACCTTAAAGAAAGTGGGGCTGATTGTATTGGCCATTGCATCGGTTTTGGTTGTGTTTGTGTTCCCATTTGGAATTTTAATTCCGATTGTTGTTATCGCACTAGTGGTTTTTTTGTTTACCAGGCTGGATGTTGAATATGAATATCTTTATGTAAACGGAGATTTGGATATCGATAAGATCATGCATAAATCAAAGAGAAAACGTGTATTTTCTACGAATGTAAAAGAAATGGAACTTCTGGCACCGGTAGGGGATTATCATCTTGATCAGTATCGCAATGCAAAGATTCTTGACTTGAGTTCATCTGCACAATCAGCGAATCTGTATGCAATGATTGTTGGGCATAAAGGGGAGATGACAAAGCTGATCTTTGAACCAAATGAAACTATCATTGAGGGAATATTCCTTATGGCGCCTAGAAAAGTTGTTCGAAAATAATCTTATTATAGAAAAAGATGTCAAAAAAGAGAAGAATGTGTTGACAAATATAACGTTCATTCGTTATTATAGCATTTAACAATCCTGATAAATCAAGGGTAGTTCATTATTTTTACTAATAAACGGAAAGAGAGGTATAATCAATCATGGGAAAGATTATTGGAGAAGGTATTACATTTGACGATGTACTTTTAGTGCCGGCATATTCAGAAGTAATTCCAAACCAGGTAGATCTGTCAACCTATTTGACAAAAAAAATTAAACTTAATATACCGATGATGAGTGCAGGTATGGATACTGTGACAGAACACCGTATGGCAATTGCTATGGCACGTCAGGGTGGAATTGGTATCATTCATAAAAATATGTCAATTGAAGAGCAGGCAGAAGAAGTAGATAAGGTAAAACGTTCTGAGAACGGTGTCATTACAGATCCATTTTATCTCTCACCAGAACATACATTAGAAGATGCCAATAATCTTATGGGGAAGTTTCGTATTTCCGGTGTACCGATTACAGAAGGAAGAAAACTGGTTGGTATTATTACGAACCGTGATCTTAAGTTTGAGACAGATTTTACGAAAAAGATTAAAGAGTGTATGACTTCTGAAGGACTTATCACAGCAAAAGAAGGTATTACATTAGAAGAGGCAAAGAGTATTCTTGCGAAGGCAAGAAAAGAGAAACTCCCAATTGTTGATGATGATTTTAATTTGAAAGGACTTATCACGATTAAGGATATTGAAAAACAGATCAAATATCCTCTTTCTGCAAAAGATTCACAGGGAAGACTTCTCTGTGGTGCTGCAATCGGAATTACCGCAAATTGTGTTGAGAGGGCACAGGCTCTTGTAGATGCAAAGGTAGATGTGGTTGTTATGGACTCTGCACATGGTCATTCAGCTAATGTAATCCGCACTGTGGATATGGTAAAATCAAAATTCCCTGATCTTCAGATTATTGCTGGTAATGTTGCAACTGGTGAGGCAACTGAGGCATTAATTAAAGCAGGAGCAGATGCTGTTAAGATTGGTATTGGACCAGGTTCTATCTGTACAACACGTGTGGTTGCAGGTATCGGTGTTCCTCAGATTACAGCGGTTATGGATTGTTATGAGACTGCAGATAAATATGGTATTCCGATTATCGCTGACGGAGGTATCAAGTACTCCGGAGATATGACAAAGGCAATTGCAGCAGGCGCTAATGTATGTATGATGGGAAGTATGCTTGCAGGCTGTGATGAGAGCCCGGGTACATTTGAATTATATCAGGGAAGAAAATATAAAGTATATCGTGGAATGGGATCTATTGCCGCAATGGAAAACGGAAGCAAGGATCGGTATTTCCAGACTGATGCGAAGAAACTTGTGCCTGAAGGTGTAGAAGGTCGAGTAGCATATAAGGGTACTGTAGAAGATACAGTATTCCAACTTGTGGGTGGACTTCGTTCCGGTATGGGTTATTGTGGAGCGGCTAATATTGAAGAACTGAAGACAAAAGGTCGTTTTGTTAAGATTTCTTCGGCCTCATTGAAAGAAAGCCATCCGCATGATATTCATATTACAAAAGAAGCGCCTAATTATAGTGTTAATGAATAAAAGATATTGAAAAACTGCCATAGTCTGTATGGCAGTTTTTTTAGAAAAAAGGGCATTTTTTTATGATATTTTATAGAGCGACTTGATAAGAGAAAGATTTTCGTGTATGGTTCAGATAGATAAAATTGACAAACGGAGGAGAAAATATGATTTGCGGATTTGGAAGTACGTCAAAAGGAGAGGCAACACTTTACAGGATAAAGAATCAAAATGGCTGTGAAATGGCAGTGACAGATTTTGGGGCAACTTTGGTCAAAGTTATTGTTCCGGATAAAGATGGAAATATGAAGGACGTTGTTTTGGGATATGACAGTGCAGAAATTTATGAAAAACGGGATGCTTCTTTTGGCGCAACAGTAGGAAGAGTAGCAAATCGCATAGGAAAAGCGGAATTTGAACTCAACGGAAATGTTTATAAACTTACAGCGAATGATCATCAGAATTCTCTTCATGGTGGAAGGGATTTCTACAATAAAAGAATGTGGAAAGCAGAAGAAATAAAAGAAAACAGTGTCACATTTTATTTGCGCAGCGAGGATATGGATCAGGGATATCCGGGAACTGTAGATATTTATGTAACTTTTGAACTGACAGAAGAAAATGGGGTGAAAATTCATTATCATGCAGTGCCTGAAGCAGATACTTTGATAAATCTTACAAATCATAGCTATTTCAATTTGTCAGGTCATGAGTCTGGGGATGTGCTGGGTCAGGAAGTTCTGATTCTTGCAGATGCATTTACAAAAGCAGATGCAGAGTCTATTCCCACAGGAGAAATTGTCCCTGTAGAAGGAACACCAATGGATTTTAATGAATATAAGGCAATCGGAAAAGAAATCGACGAAGATTATGAGGCATTAATTCTTGGACTTGGATATGATCACAACTGGGTGCTGAATGGCAGTGGAATGCGTAAAGTTGCAAGTATGCAATCAGGAAAGACGGGAATACGAATGGAAGTATTTACAGATCTTCCGGGAATGCAGCTTTATACTGGTAACTTTTTGATCAGTGAGCCTGGAAAAGAAGGAGTAGAATATAAAAAACGTTCTGCAGCATGTTTTGAGACACAGTATTTTCCAGATGCGATCCATAAAGAAAACTTTGAAGGTCCAATCGTAAAGGCTGGCGAGGTGTACGACACAACAACAGTTTATAAATTTACCGTAATCTAGCTTAAAAATATTCATAAAATACTAAGTATTTTTTTGGGATTTGTTAAAAAAAGTGTGTTACTATAGTTACAGTGATAAAGAAAAAGATACGGTTATCAGATGGAAATATAGTGACATGAGTAATAGAAAAAGTACAAAGAGAAAAAATAATAAGAGAAGAATAACAAAAGCACAGAGGCAAAGACAGGTCCGGCAAAGAATGAAGCTGGGCCTTTATTTACTGACAGTGCTTTTTGTGTTTCTTGTAATAGTAAAGATTATAATACCTTCTCTGTTTCCTGAAAAATACTATGAGTTAAAAGGTGAAGATATTGATGCTTCCAAACCTGATATTGATGTGGAACTTTTAACTGTCAACCCTTATTCCAGACCCGGAAAGGAGACAGGCAAAATTAATGGAATCGTAGTGCACTATACAGCGAATCCAGGAGCGACTGCCATGGCAAATCGTAACTATTTTGAAGGTCTTAAAGATACACATGAGACGAAAACAAGCAGCAATTTTATTGTAGGACTTGACGGGGAAATCATACAATGTGTACCAACGTGGGAGATTGCCTATGCTTCAAATGAACGGAACGGTGATACGGTATCTATTGAATGCTGTCATCCGGATGAGAGTGGAAAGTTTAATGAGGAGACATACCGATCAACAGTGCAGCTTTGTGCATGGCTTTGCCTAAAATTTAATCTGAGCGAGAAAGATGTAATTCGTCACTACGATGTTACAGGAAAGAATTGCCCGAAATATTTTGTGGAAAATGAAGAGGCTTGGAAACAGTTTCGACAAGATATAAAAAGTGCTCTTGAGAAAGCGCAGAAATGATGGTATAATGACGCCAGCTAGAATGCCGAGACAGTTTTGAAGCGTAGGAGAAAAGTTAAGATGAATGATTTGGAAATGTACAGAGAACAGCTGGCGCTGTGTGATGACAAAATAATTGATGCACTTGTAGAGCGTAACAGCATTATTGAGAGAATCATGGCATACAAAGAAGAGTATGGTATGCCTATATTACAGCCGCAGCAGGAGACGAAGCAACAAAAGAGGCTGGAAGAAAAACTGACTGGAAATAAATACAAAGAAGAAATCTGCGATGTATTCCACTGTATTCAGAAAAACAGTAAAAAGATCCAGGCAAGAAAGCTATTTGATTATAATATTGTCCTCATTGGATTTATGGGAGCGGGAAAGTCGACGATTTCGGAATATCTCAGTACGATGTTTGCCATGAAGATTGTAGAGATGGATCAGATTATTGCAGAACGTGAGCAAATGAGTATTCCAGATATTTTTGAGACGTATGGCGAAGAATATTTCAGAAATCTGGAGACAGAGCTTCTAATTGAGATGCAGTCAGAACAAGGCGTTATTATTTCCTGTGGAGGCGGCGTGGCTATGCGGGAACGCAATGTGACAGAGATGAAAAAGAACGGAAGAGTTGTGCTTCTTACTGCAAGCCCGGAAGTGATCTACGACCGCGTAAAGGATACAGATGACAGACCAGTTCTTCGCGGGAGAAAAAACGTTCATGGTATTTCTGAACTTATGGAACAAAGGCGTGAAAAATATGAGGCAGCAGCCGATATCGTGATCAATACGGATAATAAGACTGTTCTTAAGATTTGTGAAGAATTAGTACAACGACTGACAGAAATGGATGAATAGATATGTTTGATATGTTTTTTCCTGATAGGTATGTGGCATCCACATATGTGATAGATTTTGAAAAATTGTACGAAGAAGGATATCGGGGGCTGATCTTTGATATAGATAATACACTGGTACCGCATGGCGCTCCGGCGGATGAACGGGCAGAAAAACTGTTTGATCGTTTGAAAAAGATCGGTTACAGGTGTTGCCTGATTTCAAATAACCAGGAACCAAGAGTTAAGATGTTCAATCGGAATATTCAGGTTGATTATGTTTATGATGCTCATAAACCATCTACGAAAAATTATATAAAAGCAATGGAAATCATGGGCACTGATACAAACAATACATTGTTCATCGGAGATCAGCTTTTTACGGATGTATGGGGAGCAAAAAGAAGTGGAATCAGTAATATTCTTGTGAAACCTATTCATCCAAAAGAGGAAATTCAGATTGTTTTAAAGAGGTATTTGGAACGAATTGTACTATACTTTTACAAGAGAAGTCTGAAGCAATAAAAAAAGGTTGAAAAAAGGCGTAAACTATTATAGAATTAAGAAAGTGAAAAGAACGTAAAGTGCTATTCGGGCACGATTAAGGAGGATTATAATGGTATCAGCAGGCGATTTTAAAAATGGACTTACTGTAGAAATTGAGGGAAATGTTTATCAGATTTTGGAATTCCAGCATGTAAAACCTGGAAAGGGTGCAGCGTTTGTACGTACAAAACTGAAAAACATCATTAATGGCGGTGTTGTAGAAAAAACATTCCGTCCAACTGAGAAATTTGAAAATGCACATATTGAAAGAAAAGAGATGCAGTATCTCTATTTTGATGGCGATCTTTATAATTTTATGGATAATGAGACATTCGAGCAGATTGCTGTGAATGCAGAGACAGTTGGAGATTCTCTTAAATTTGTAAAAGAGAATGAGAATGTAAAATTAAGTTCTTATCAGGGAAGTGTTTTTGCAATTGAGCCACCACTTACAGTAGAGCTTGAGATTACAGAGACAGAGCCTGGTTTTAAGGGAGATACAGCTCAGGGAGCTACAAAACCGGCTACAGTTGAGACAGGCGCTCTGGTTTATGTTCCGCTGTTTGTAGAGCAGGGAGAGAGAATTAAGATTGATACACGTACCGGTGAATATCTTTCAAGAGCATAGTATTCCGGAAAAAGATTTGAATTATAAAAATGATGAAAAAGCCTTGCATTTTGTGCGAGGCTTTTTTATAATTTATTTACCATAATATTTTTTCATTTCTGAAAAATCTTTGGCAGAGATCCTGCTGTAGTTTCAAAGGAAATTAATTTAATAATGTATCCCGCCAGAAGGAAAGGTGAATTATGACATATTATCAATTTATTCAGGCGGTAGAAAGAAAAGTAAAGGAGGAGGTAAAAGATACTGTATCTGTGTGTGTTTATACCGCGGAAAAAAATAATGGTACAGTTCGCAAAGGAATTACTTTGAGTAGGGAAGGAATTAATATTTCTCCTATTATTTATCTGGAAGAATATTTCGAGAGATTTAAGAGAGGAAGTTCCCTGGAGTATATTACTGCGGAGATTCTTAGATTGTATCAGGAGGTGTGTTTTTATAAACCGTGGAAAGAGAAGAATCTTGAGGATTATGAAGAAATAAAAGACAGGATTGTCTATCGACTTATCAACCGTGAGGCAAATGAAAAGATGCTGAAAGATGTGCCATTTGTTCCTTATTTGGATCTTGCGATAGTTTTTTATGTTTTGTTGGAGGTTAATCACTTTGGAACCGCAACGATGGCGATTTGTAATGAACATTTAAAAATTTGGAAGATATCAGAAAAAGAGTTATTTCGACAGGCTGAAAAAAATACAAGCGTGCTTTTGCGGGATGAATTTCAAACTATGAGTGCAGTGATAGAGGAATTGACATCACAGGAAATTTTGTCTGAGGAAGAAGATGTAATGTATGTTCTAAGTAATCAGATCCGAAGCTATGGAGCATCGGCAATTCTTTATCAAGGACGCCTCGAAGCGATTGGTATGTATTTGAAAAGTAATTATTATGTTCTTCCAAGTAGTGTGCATGAAGTAATTGTGATCCCGGAAAATGAGGCGATGGGAATTCAGAGTTTGTCAGCGATTGTTCAGGAGATTAATCAGACACAGGTTCAGGAAGAAGAAGTTCTGTCTAATCATGCTTATTATTATGATAGAAAGAAAAAGGTACTTTCTATGTAAAGGAAAAGGAAAACCTGTTCTTTACTTTGGCGAAAAAATGTGTTAATATAACATTTGCAATTTCATAATGTCTATGCACCCGTAGCTCAGGGGATAGAGCACCGCCCTCCGGAGGCGGGAGCGGCGGTTCGAATCCGCCCGGGTGTGTACCTTTAAAAGATGTGTAGAGCGGAGGGAATCTATGAAAGTTTCTATTAAGAGCCGCTTGGTGAGATGTAAGAAGTTCAGATGTCAGATGCTGGTCTTTTTCTTGTTTGCTCTTGCCATTCTTGTTGCTCTGTCAGGATTTACCCGGGAGAAAGCACATAAAACAGAGGTACATAAGAAAAGCGAAGATGTGAAGACAGAAAATATTGGCTGTACAGAAGAAGAACTGAATCCTTTGAGAGAAGGAGAGCACACGGAGATTGACAAGGCTGTTAAAGACTATTATGCTTCACTTAATGCTGATAAAGTATTTATAGAAAAATATGATGATCTTCACATTTATACAAAAAAAGGACAGTATAGAGATACCTATGTTATATTTGTAGAGTATCATATGAAGATAAAAGATATTTACACAGAAGTTCCAGGACTTGGTACTTTGTTTGCCAGCAGGAATCAGGCAGACAATGAGTATCGGATTGGTACAGAGAAACCTAATGGACAGGATCAGGATTATGTTCGGTTGTTGACAGAACATGAAGATGTGAAAAAGTTATTTGATAGAACAGAAGAAGAATATTATACGGCTGTGCAGTCAGATGCATTGCTTCGTGAGGCATTGGAGGACTTAGAAGAAGCTTATTCAGATTCTGTAAGTTAAGGGACAACAGGCTTAGATGAGCCGGATCTTTAAAAAGGGATTCGGCTCTTTTTATGCGGAAAGGGGAAAATATGTCAGGATACAGAAAAGCGTTTAAAAAAGCATTCCCATATACCATACCGGTATTGACCGGATATTTGTTTATTGGAATTGCATTCGGAGTTATGTTTGCAGAAAAAGGATACTCATTCTTGTGGGCGATGCTTATGAGTATACTCGTTTATGCAGGTTCTGGACAGTATTTGGCTGTAAACTTTTTTGTGCCGGGTATTTCTTTTCTGCAGGTAATATTTATGACGCTTATGGTGAATATCCGCCATGTTTTTTATGGAATATCACTCCTTGATAAATTTAATCATATGGGTAAAAAGAGATGGTACATGATCTTCGGGCTTACGGATGAGACGTATTCACTTCTTTGTACTACAAAAGTTCCGGAAGGAGTAGAAGAAGAAAAATTTCTGTTTGCGATATCTATTATGAATCAGTCGTACTGGGTAATCGGTTCGGCGATTGGCGGACTGGCCGGAACACTTCTTCCATTTAATTCGGAAGGGATTGATTTCGCCATGACAGCTCTTTTTGTTGTCATTTTTATTGAACAATGGATGGAAAAAGAAAATCGGATTCCGGAAATCGTAGGGGTTGCTGCAGCGTTTATCTGTCTGCAGATTTTTGGAACATCACGGTTTGTATTGCCTTCAATGCTACTCATTATTATGATTTTGTTCCTCTCAAGAACAAAACTGGAAGGGAAGGTGAATGATTTATGCCAGTAGATGCTGTTACGTCATTACTGATTATACTGGTAGTTGCGGTTACTACATTTGCAACAAGGCTGGTACCGTTTCTTATTTTTCCAAAAGGAAAAGAAATTCCTCCTGTTGTACAGTATCTTGGAAAAGTGCTGACACCTGCTGTGATTGGAATGTTAGTCGTATACTGTTTAAAATCTACAACGGTTATGGAGTCACCCTATGGAATTCCAGAGCTTGTTGCTGTTGTAGTGACAGCAGTGCTTCATGTGTGGAAGAGAAACAATCTTTTGAGTATTGGAACAGGTACGATTTTATATATGTTTTTGATTCAGGTAGTTTTTTGAAAATTCGACACGGTTTTATCACAAATTGAACACAATTAAGGGTTACACTACAAACATAGTATAAAAATACTATTTGAGATCAAATCTCATGAAAGGAGAATTACTATGGATAACCAATACAGTTATTATACAACAAATGAGAGTGACACAAATTATCAGTCAGAGAACAAAGATTATAATCAAAAACATCATCGCAATCACAACAGAAAAGTACCAAATTGGCTAAAAGCTATAGGGCTTGGTCTGATTGTTGGTATTGTGGCATCTGTAGCTTTTCAGACATGTAATTTTGCGGTAGGAAAGATTTTTGGAACAACACAATCAGATAATAAAGAAAATCAGGAGACAGTGGAAAGCGCAAAATTGACTTCCGGAAGTACAAATGTAGTGACTTCTGACATTTCTTCCATAGCAAAAAATGCTATGCCTTCTGTTGTATCTATTACAAACATGAGTGTAAAGCAGGTACAGAATTTTTTCGGAGGTATTCGTGAAGAAGAAAGTACCAGTGCAGGTTCCGGTATCATTATTGCTCAGACAGATACTGAACTTCTGATATTGACAAATAATCATGTAGTAGAAGGTAATGATACATTGACGGTTTCCTTTATTGATGAAGAAAGTGTAGAGGCTAATGTTAAAGGAACTGATTCAGACAGGGACCTTGCAGTAATTGCTGTCCAGATGTCAGATATCAAGGATTCTACAAAAGATGAAATTTCTGTGGCACAGATGGGAGATTCCACAAAGCTTCAGGTTGGAGAGCCGGTAATTGCAATTGGTAATGCATTAGGATATGGACAGTCTGTTACGTCAGGTATTGTCTCGGCTACTCAGAGAGTGCTGGAAGGATTTGACAGTGAACTGATTCAGACAGATGCTGCAATTAATCCGGGAAATAGTGGAGGAGCTCTTTTAAATCTTAATGGAGAAGTTGTAGGTATCAATACAATTAAAGTTGCTACGGATGCAGTAGAAGGAATGGGGTATGCTATTCCAATCTCAGATGCGCAGGACGTCATTACGGATCTTATGAATCAAAAGACAAAGACAAAAGTAGCAGAAGGCGAACAGGGATATTTAGGCGTGCAGGGAGTAGATGTGTCAGAAGACAGCGCTCAGATGTACGGTATGCCAACAGGTGTCTATGTATCGGAAGTGCTTCAGGGAAGTGGAGCAAAGAAGGCAGGTATTACAAAGGGCAGCATTATTACAAAGTTGGAAGGAACTACTGTTGACAGTATGGAAGCATTAAAAGAGCAGCTGCAATATTATGCGGCAGGAGAGACTGTAGAAGTTACAATACAGGTTCCGTCAAACAATGGAGAATATAAAGAAAAGACAGTGAAAGTAACACTTGGAAAGAGTAGTTAAATCTTCTTACAATATTTGCTATTTTTGTGAGCTTGTAGTATAATCTATTAGAGATTATGAGTCGAGGAGGCACAAAGTACAAATGAAATGTCCGATATGTGGTCAGGAGTTAAGGCCGGGAAAGAAAGATCCAAATTATTTACTTTGTTATAATTGTAAGAAAAAATACAAAGTTCCACAGAGCAGTACACCGAATCAGGCAGAAAAGCCGGTTAAGAGTGCCGCACCAAAGCAGGCTGCAAAGAAACGTAAGATTCGTGACGAGGAAGAAGAGGAAGAGCAAAGATATGGAAATATTCCTCCTAAAAAGGTCCGTGATAAGCGCGAAGAGGAGATGCGC
The DNA here is from genome assembly GCA_051879455.1 of Lachnospiraceae bacterium. GTDB lineage: Bacteria > Bacillota > Clostridia > Lachnospirales > Lachnospiraceae > MD308. The sequence goes on along the minus strand of JBJEMB010000228.1, from coordinate 13,510 downwards.
AGAGCATATGATGAGATGCTTGCGGTTGGGGATGGAAAGAGCAAAAAGAAAAAATCAAAAGATAAAGTAAACACAAAGAAACGTCAGAAAGATTATGATGATTATTATGATGATGATAATTATTACGATGATGATTATTATGATGATGACGAAAAAGTGTCCAAGGCACCGATTATCATTCTCGCAATTCTCATTATTCTTGTGGCAGCAGCAATTGCATACATGCTGTTCTTTAGATAGAAAATAATGATGCTGACATTTTTTATGCGGGCTGGATTTCCCAGCCCGTTTTTCAGTTTCTTATTTGCAATTATTCCTGATATCAAATTCGGGATTAAATGCATAGAAGTTTTTGCTGTCCAGTCTATCCTGAACGATACGGAGACTTTCGCCGAATCTCTGGTAATGTACAATTTCCCTTTGCCTTAGAAAACGAATCGGATCGCAGATTTCTTCATCTTTCACCAGTCTTAAAATATTGTCATAAGTGGTGCGGGCTTTTTGCTCTGCAGCCATATCTTCATGAAGATCGGTAATGGGGTCACCTTTAGATTGAAAATAAGTTGCAGTCCAGGGTGAACCACTGGCGGCCTGTGGCCATAGAGCGAGGGTATGGTCAACATAATATTTATCAAAACCTGACTTTCCAATTTGTTCCGGTGTGAGGTTTCTCGTAAGCTGATGAACAATTGCGCAGATCATCTCCATATGGGCGAGTTCTTCAGTTCCAATATCGGTCAGTATACCTGTTACTTCTTTATAAGGCATGGTATATCTCTGTGAAAGATAACGCATGGATGCGGCGAGTTCGCCGTCAGGACCTCCGAATTGTGTAATGATTACCTGGGCAATTTTAGGATTAGTCTGGGTGATTTTTACAGGATACTGTAATCTTTTTTCATAATTCCACATGCTAGCATCCTCCTTCCTGCCATGGCCATGGCTCTTGAATCCATTTCCAGTAGTCAGAACATGAATCCGCGGTGTCGAGTGTCAGAGGACCAAAATATCTGGCATATTCCTGAAGCGCCTGGATACGCTGCTTTTTGAATTCTTCAAAGTATTCCAACGCTTCCTGGTCGCAGGGATGTGTATCGAGAAAAAGTTTGGCTTCATCAACCGCAAAACTTACGATATTAATCCATTCAAGTAATTCATGACGACAAGGTTTCTGTTCATTCATTTTACATACCCTCCTGTTCCTCGAAATGGTTTGTCAAGTTGTTCAAAAATAGTGCCACGGCAGAATCCTTTGTCGGCTTCGTAGAGTGAACACCATTTCTGCCAGGGAACATAAGCCATGGCGAGAGGCATTTGGGATAATTCATCATATTTTGAATTATCATTGCAGCATACGAATGAATCTTTTGCCCCTGTGCAGGAAGCTGTACGGGAATTACTATACTGTTGCTGGCGGGATGGCTGACGTGATGAATAATAACGGTAATTCGGCATATGACATTTTCCTTCCATAAATATTTGCAATATTAGTGTATGAGAAAATGTACCATATGTGCATATACGCAGAGTGGCGAATATTCTAAGTAAACTTGCAGTTGTTTTTGAAGACATATCCAAGTATAATAGATACGATTGGAGTGTAAATGTTATGGCAAATGAACAGACAAGAGAAAAAAAGAAACAAAGATCATCAAAAATCAGATATTATGACTACAGCCTTGTAGCAATCCTGATTTTTTTAGTTTGTTTTGGTTTAGTAATGTTGTATAGTACGAGTGCATATAGTGCTCTTGTGAAATACGGAGACAGCATGTACTATTTTAAGAGACAGCTGATATTTTGTCTTGCAGGATTTGCAGGAATCTACGTGATATCCAAAATTAATTATCATTTTTATTTTAAGATTGCCAGAAAATTATATTTTGTCTCTATTATATTAATGGCTCTAGTACAGACGCCGCTTGGAAAGACGGTAAATGGTGCGAGACGATGGATCAGGCTTCCGGCGGGACAGCAGTTCCAGCCGGCGGAGGTGGCAAAGATTGCAGTGATTCTATTTATTCCGTATTTGCTTTGTATAATGGGAAAACAGATTCGTTCGCTGGAAGGTATCGCAAAAGTTGTTTTATGGGGTGGTTTTTCCGCCGCATGTGTGTATTTCCTGACAGACAACTTAAGTACAGCTATCATTGTTATGGGAATTACGTGTATCCTTATTTTTGTGGTTCATCCAAAAACAGCGCCTTTTATTGCAATTGCAGTAGGAGGACTTGTTCTCATTCTGATTGGGGTGCAGATTTTGGGAGCAGTTCTTGAAAACAGTAATAGCTTTCGCTTAAACAGAATTCTTGTGTGGCTTGAACCTGAAGCACACGCTTCAAAGGGTGGATATCAGATCATGCAGGCGCTTTATGCAATCGGTTCCGGTGGATTTTTCGGAAAAGGGCTCGGAAACAGTGCGCAGAAGATGATTATTCCTGAAGTTCAGAATGATATGATACTTTCTGTTATCTGTGAAGAGCTTGGCGTGTTTGGTGCAATTATTATTCTTGTTTTATTTGGAATGCTTTTATACAGACTTTTGTTTATCGCTCAGAATGCACCGGATATGTATGGTTCGCTTGTAGTGACAGGCATTTTTGCTCATATTGCACTGCAGGTTATTCTAAATGTAGCGGTTGTAATCAATCTGATTCCGACAACAGGAATTACTTTGCCATTTATCAGTTATGGAGGTACTTCGATATTGTTTTTGATGGCAGAAATGGGAATTGCGCTGGGAGTATCCAGAAGAATTCAATTTGACGAATAAAAGGCTTTCTTTTCCGGCATAAGTATGCTAAGATATAATATGTAGTATTAAAAACTACATATTATAGAAATAAATGACATGCAGATAGATGCTTATATTGGCATGCCGGGAGGATAAGTATGAGCTATAAAGTTATTGTAGACAGTTGTGGAGAACTGACTGACGATATGAAAAAGTCTGGGATTTTTGAGACAGCTTCTTTGAGCATAGAGGTTGGAGGATATCATATTGTAGATGATGAGACTTTTGATCAGGCGGATTTTCTGATAAGAGTGAGAGAATGTCCGGAATGTCCGAAATCTTCCTGCCCATCACCGGAACGGTATATGGAATTGTATCGGTGTGAAGCAGATCATGTATATGCGGTGACACTTTCGGCAGAATTGAGTGGCTCTTATAATAGTGCTGAACTTGGAAAGAATTTATATATAGAAGAATATGGAGAGAAAGATATTTATGTATTTAATTCGCGTTCGGCATCTATCGGAGAGACGTTGATTGCATTAAAAATTGCAGAATGTGAAGAAAGCGGGATGGCGTTTCAGGAGGTCATAGAGACGGTAGAAGATTATATCTCACAGCAGAATACATATTTTGTGTTGGAGACCCTTGATACTCTCAAAAAAAACGGAAGACTGACTGGGCTTAAAGCCGTTATGGCAACAGCACTTAATATCAAACCGGTTATGGGTTCTACTCCGGAAGGTACGATCTGCCAGCTTGGACAGGCCAGAGGTATGAAAAAGGCACTTGCAAAGCTGACAGAAGAGGTTATAAAAGATCTGAAAAATCCTGCGGAAAAGATTTTGGCGATATCTCATTGTAACTGTAGAGAACGGGCAGAGTATGTAAAGAGCTTATTGAAAGAAAAGGTACGATTTAAAGATGTTATCGTTCTTGATACAGCGGGAATCAGTAGTATGTACGCTTCAGATGGTGGTATAATTGTGGTTGTATAATTTGAAAATCTGTGTTAAAATGTCTCTAGTCATTTTAAATAGAAGGAGCATCGAAGCATGAGTCAGGAAAAAGTAGACAGATATAAAAAGGAAAAAGCCAATCGCAAACAGACGATGAAGAAAGAGAAGATTAAAAATATCCTGCGTAAATGTGTGGTAGGTGTTGTGGGAATTCTTTTGATTGGATGGATTGGATATTCTGCGTATGGAACGTATGAGGCTAAACAACCAAAACCGAAAGCAGAGATTGATTACACAGCATTTGATGAGTTTGCACAGAATTTAGGCGTATCAGCTGAATAGAATAATAGAAGAATTATGAACGAGCAGAGAGATCTGCTCGTTTTTTTGCGCTCTTTTTTACTCTTATTTGGATTTTTTGATGTATTAATAAGAACAACAAAGTGAAGTTTTTTATAAAAGGGGGTTGAAATCACAAAAAAAGCAGTTTATAATGGTGGCAAGTGGTAGAAAGTGGTGATAAGTTGTAGAAAGTGGTTGAAATGTTATAAAAGTGGCACACCACTTTGAAAGAAGGTGAGGTCCAATGCTGAAAGGAGAGTACAGTCATAATATTGACCCAAAGGGCAGAGTTATCGTTCCTGCAAAGATGCGTGACGATTTAGGGGAGCATTTCGTCATCACAAAAGGAATGGAAAATTGTCTGTACGCATATCCTGAAAAAGAATGGACCGCTTTTGAGGAACAGCTTAGTGCATTGCCAACCACCACAGATAAAAAAGCACGTGCTTTTGCATATTTCTTTCAGGGAAGTGCAAATGACGTGGACCTTGACAAACAGGGAAGAGTTCCTATCTCTTCTGTCTTAAGAGACTATGCAAAACTTGATAAAGAAGTAGTCTTTATCGGTATGGGGAAGCGTGCCGAGATTTGGGACAAGGCAAGATGGGATGAAAAGAATGCTGAAGTTGAACTTAACATTGAGGATATTGCATCCGATATGGAAGCAAGCGGATTCAGTATCTAGAGGGAGAAGATATGGAATTTGCACACAAATCAGTATTGCTTTATGAAACAATTGACGGATTAGACATTAAACCGGATGGCATCTACGTAGACGGTACCCTCGGGGGAGGAGGACATGCCTATGAGATCTGTAAACATCTGGGTGACAAGGGGAGTATTGTAGGAATAGACCAGGACGAAGCGGCCATCGAGGCTGCAGGCGCCCGATTAAAAGACTTCGGGGAGAAAGTCACTATAGTAAGGAGCAACTATTGTGATATGAAGTCGCTGCTCCGTAACATAGGCATTGACAAGGTCGATGGGATCGTGCTCGATCTGGGCGTATCATCATATCAGTTAGATACGGCAGAGCGGGGATTCTCTTATCGCGAAGATGCACCTCTGGATATGCGGATGGATACCCGTCAGAAGATGACGGCCAGAGACATCGTCAATGATTACAGTGAGATGGAACTTTACCGCGTGATCAGAGATTACGGTGAGGACAAATTTGCAAAAAATATTGCCAAGCATATCGTAAATGCACGCGGTAAAAGTCCAATTGAGACAACTGGGCAATTGACTGAGATCATCAGACAGTCAATACCTATGAAATATCAAAAGAAGTCTGGACATCCTGCAAAAAGGACATTCCAGGCTATTCGTATTGAACTTAACAGAGAACTTGATGTGTTGAGGGATTCTCTCGATGATATGATTGACATTTTAAATCCAGGTGGAAGACTTTGTATTATTACCTTCCATTCTCTGGAAGACCGGATTGTAAAGAGTGCATTTAGAAAGAATGAAAATCCATGCACTTGTCCAAAAGATTTTCCGGTCTGTGTTTGTGGAAATGTATCAAAAGGAAATATTATAACAAGAAAACCGATTTTGCCGAGTGCAGAAGAGTTGGAGTATAACAGCCGTTCTAAAAGTGCAAAGCTTCGCATTTTTGAAAGGAAGTAGATCTAAATCGAATTGTTGGAAAGGGGTGAGCGTATATGGCAGCAGGACATACATCGGTAAGGACAAGAGAAAATTATCATAGAGCAAGACAGGGACAGATGTATGTATATGGAAACGCTGTCCCGAAACCGGAATATGAGCCGGAAAGACGCGTTAAGAAGCCTCAGAGGAAAGTAAGTCATCAGGTAAAGAAAAACCGGAGAAAAGCGCTTCGCATGAACCAGGGATACGTTGTGTTTTTAGGTGTCGCAGCGGTCCTGGCGCTGGTTGTGTGCGTGAATTATATACAACTTCAGTCAAAGCTTACCAGTCGCTCAAAAAATATTACTGCTTTACAGGAAGAGTTGGCGGATATGAAAGAAGAGAATAATACCAGATATAATTCAGTGGTGGATTCCGTAAATCTGGATGAGATAAGAGAAAAGGCACAGAAGGAGTTAGGAATGGTATATGCTTCTCCTGATCAGGTAGTCGAATATCAGAGCCCATCGTCAGATTATGTGAAACAGTATGAAGATATTCCGGAAGATGGTGTACTTGCACAATCAGATAAAAAATAGTCGGGTGGGATTCTATGGCAAAGAAGAGAAGAAAATTATTTAAAAGAAAGTTTAGCAGGTTAATGCAGAAAAAGCTGGTCATGCTCTTTGTAGCAATTGTACTGGCTTTTGTTTTCCTTATCTTAAGGATTACCTATATTAATGCCGCAAGTGGTGATAAATACACAAAAGTAGTATTAGACCAGCAACAATATGACAGTCGGACTATTCCTTTCAGAAGAGGAGATATTGTAGATCGAAATGGTACGAAAATAGCTACAAGTGAGCGGGTTTATAATGTGATTCTGGATGCGAAAGTCATGCTGAGCAATGACGGGAAATATGTAGAACCTACAATTGATGCTTTGACATCTGTTTTTGATATTGAAGAAAGTGATATGCGTTCACGGCTTGAAGAGAATCCTTCAGGGAGATATATCATTCTGAAAAAGAGTGTAGATTATAAGACCGCACAGGCATTTGAGAAAATAGATGAAGATGATGAAAACTATCCTAATATTAATGGAGTATGGCTTGAAGAAGATTATATTCGCAAATATCCGTATAATTCGCTGGCAAGTGATGTGATTGGATTTACAGTGGACGGAAATGTGGGAAGTAATGGAATAGAAGCTTCATATAATTCTATTCTGAATGGTACCGATGGAAGAGAGTATGGTTATCTTGATGATACATCTTCTGTTGAGAAGACTGTAAAGGAACCGGAGAATGGGAAAACAGTTGTATCAACGATTGATGTTCAGGTACAGAGTATCGTGGAGAAGTATATTTTAGAGTTTAATAAGAAGCATAAAAATACAGCCAGAAAAGGAGAAGGAAGTAAAAATACAGCGGTAATTGTTATGAACCCGCAAAATGGAGAAATATTAGCAGAAGCATCCTATCCAAATTATGATCTGAATAATCCAAGAGATCTGACAAATTATTATTCCGAGAGTGAGATTAAGGCAATGTCCAGTGAGGAAAAGATTGAAAAGCTCAATGAGCTTTGGAATAATTTCTGTGTCAGTGGGACTTATGAACCAGGATCAACGATTAAGCCGTTTACGATAGCTGCAGGACTGGATCTCGGTGTACTTACTGGAGATGAGACTTATGATTGCGGTGGTGTATTACATGTTGGTGATCATGATATTCACTGTAGTGCAAGAAGTGGACATGGTTCTCAGAGCTTAAAACGTTCGCTTGAAAATTCCTGTAACGTAGCACTTATGAAAATAGGACAGAGCATTGGAAAAGAAGAATTTTGCAGATATCAAAGACTGTTTGGATTCGGCGAATATACAGGTATTGACCTCCCTGGAGAAGCATCTACAGAAGGACTTTTATACACGGCTGATAACATGGATGCTGCCAGTCTGGCAACGAATGCATTTGGACAGAATTTTAATGTTACAATGACACAGCTTGCGACGGGATTCTGCTCTCTCATAAATGGTGGGGATTATTATAAGCCACATGTTGTAAAACAGATTCAGGATGAAAATGGAAATGTAACTGAAAATAAAGATCCTGTTCTGGTGAGACGTACGATTTCAAAGGAGACCAGTGAAATTATCAAAGATTACATGAGAGGTGTTGTTTCCGAAGGTACAGGAGCATCCGCTGCTGTGGAAGGCTATGATGTGGGAGGTAAAACCGGTACTGCAGAAAAACTTCCTCGAGGTAATGGAAAATATCTGGTATCTTTTATCGGATATGCACCTCAGGACAATCCACAGGTTGTGGTTTATGTTGTCATTGATGAGCCAAATGCCGAGCAACAGGCGAATAGTGGTTTTGCTACAGAGATGGCATCAAACATCATGAAAGAGATTTTCCCTTATCTTGGTGTGGAGAAATCAGCAAAACAGGAGAAGGCTAATTAAATAAGGCAAATAAAAGAATAACCTCGTAAAAGTTTTAATAAATTATAGAAAAGCTTTTGCGGGGTTTTTTATGAAGAACAAAACATATAACCGTAAAAAAATTCTGGTTGTTTTTATTTGTGCAGTTGTAATTATCCTTGGGCTTTCGGGACGTCTTGTTTACCTGATGGTTTTTGATGCGGAGTATTATCAGGAAAAAGCCGAGGCATTGCATGAGAGGGAAAGAGAAATTAAAGCTGCAAGAGGAGAAATCATAGATGTAAATGGGACAGTACTTGCAACAAATAAAACTGTCTGTACAATTTCTGTAATCCACAGTCAGATAAAAGAACCGGAAAGAGTGATAGATGAATTATCAAAAGAACTCCAGATGGACGAAGATCAGGTGAGAAAAAAGGTCGAGAAAATCTCTTCTATGGAGAGAATTAAGACAAATGTAGATAAAGCAACAGGAGATCGGATACGTGAGCTGGAGTTGGACGGTGTAAAAGTAGACGAGGATTTTAAACGCTACTATCCATATCAGGAGCTGGCATCAAAAGTGCTTGGATTTACCGGAGGAGATAATCAGGGGATCATAGGGCTTGAAGTGAAATATGAAGAATATCTGAAAGGGAAAAACGGGACAATACTTACAACGACAGATGCCAGAGGAATTGAGCTTGAAGGAGTGGCAGAAGAGAGAATCGAACCGGTTGCCGGTAATACACTTCAGATCAGTCTGGATTATAATATTCAAATGTATGCACAGCAGATGGCGGAAAAAGTTATGGCAGAAAAGCAGGCAGATAAAGTAGGAATCATTCTCATGAATCCACAGAATGGAGAGATTCTTGCAATGGTAAATGTTCCGGAGTTTAATCTGAATGACCCTTTTACTCTGAATACAGAAGGCGAAGAAGACCTTTCTGATGAAAAAAAACAGGATGCATTGAACCAGATGTGGCGTAATGGCTGCATTAATGATACATATGAGCCGGGGTCTACCTTTAAGGTATTTACAGCGTCAGCCTGTCTTGAGGCAGGAAAGGTAAAACTTGATGATACGTTTCACTGTCCTGGATACAGGATTGTTGAAGATCGTAAAATACGGTGTCATAAAGTAGGAGGACACGGAACGGAGACGTTTGTACAGGGAATTCAGAATTCCTGTAATCCTGTTTTTATTGAGCTCGGACTGAGACTTGGAGTTGATGATTTCTATAAATATTTTAAACAGTTTGGCCTGATGGAGCTGACTGGTGTCGATCTTCCTGGTGAAGCTGGCACAATCATGCACAAAAAAGAAAACGTGGGTCAGGTAGAGCTTGCTACAATGAGTTTTGGACAGTCGTTTCAGATTACTCCCCTTAAACTTGCCGCAACGGTAAGCTCGCTGGTGAACGGGGGAAAACAGATTACCCCGCATTTTGGCGTGAGAGTATTAGATGCAGAGGGAAAAGAAATCAAAGAGTTTGATTATAATCCCAAAAAGAGGATTGTATCGGAGAAAACGTCTGAAACAATGCAGATGCTTTTAGAAAGTGTAGTCTCGGAAGGATCCGGTAAAAATGCATATGTGGAGGGCTATCATATAGGAGGAAAGACTGCGACTTCACAGACCCTTCCAAGAAGTGCAAATAAATATATTTCCTCCTTTGTGGGATTTGCACCTGCGGATGATCCTCAAGTGCTGGGAATGTGTGTTATTTATAATCCGAAAGGAATCTATTATGGAGGAACGATTGCGGCACCTGTAATAGGAAACATTTTTGAAAATGTATTACCCTATCTTGGCATTGAAAAACAATAAAAAATGCAGTATACTATCTAAGTTAAGATAGAAAAATTAACAAAAGAGATAAAGAGGTGTGGTATGGATTATACAGTTTTTATGCCGGTTCTTATTTCATTTGCGTTGAGTGTGATCATGGGACCGGTCATTATTCCGATTTTGAGAAAACTTAAGATGGGGCAGACAGAAAGAGAAGAGGGAGTACAGTCTCATTTGAAAAAGGCAGGAACTCCGACAATGGGGGGCGTTATTATCCTGCTGAGTGTTGTGATTACTTCGATTTTTTATCTGAAAGATTATCCAAAGATCATTCCGATTTTGTTTGTGACTCTGGGATTCGGACTGATCGGATTTCTGGATGATTATCTGAAGGTTGTCATGAAGCGTTCAGATGGTTTGTATCCAAAACAAAAGATGGCACTTCAAATTGTTGTTACAGCTATTTTTGCATTTTATATTATAAAGTTTACAGACGTATCTTTAGCAATGCTGATCCCGTTCTCGGGAGGAAAGTATCTGGATATCGGATGGCTTTCCGTTCCTCTGCTTTTTATTGCAGTGATTGGAACGGTAAATGGTGTGAATTTTACAGATGGACTGGATGGGCTTGCATCCAGCGTTACTGTCCTTGTTGCAACTTTCTTTACAGTCGTTGCAATCGGGACAAAAAGCGGAATTGAGCCAGTGACATGTGCTGTAGTAGGAGCTCTTCTGGGATTCCTTTTATTTAATGTCTATCCGGCCAGTGTGTTTATGGGGGATACAGGATCACTTGCTCTTGGAGGATTTGTCGCATCAACGGCTTATATGCTGCAGATGCCAATCTTCATTATTATCGTAGGACTTATTTATCTGGTAGAGGTATTGTCTGTAATGATACAGGTAACATATTTTAAAAAGACCGGCGGTAAGCGTATTTTTAAAATGGCACCAATCCATCATCATTTTGAACTATGCGGATGGTCCGAGACAAGAGTCGTTGCTGTGTTTTCTATTATAACAGCGCTTCTTTGCCTGATTGCACTTATGGCTATGTAGGAGGAAATTATGGAAGTAACAGGGAAAAAGGTACTCGTATTCGGTTCAGGAATCAGTGGAATCGGTGCAGTAAAATTGTTAGAAGAGCAAGGCGCAGAGGTTATCCTCTATGATGGAAATGAAAAGATTGAGAAAGATTCAATAAAAGAAAAACTTGAGAAGAATTCCAAGGCAGAGATTATCATTGGTGAATTTCCGGATGGACTTTTAGAAGAACTGGACATTGTAATCTTAAGCCCGGGGGTTCCTACGGATCTTCCGGTTGTAAATGCTATGAGAGAAAAAGGTATTCTCATTACCGGCGAGGTAGAACTTGCCTATTCATTCGGAAAAGGGGATGTCCTCGCAATTACCGGAACAAATGGAAAAACAACGACAACGACCCTTTTAGGAGAAATTATGAAGGCTTATCAGGAGGAAGTGTTTGTCGTAGGAAATATTGGAAATCCATATACAGTTGCGGCAGGCAGGATGACGGACAAGTCTGTTGCAGTTGCAGAGATGAGCAGTTTCCAGCTTGAGACAATTCTTACTTTCAGACCAAAGGTCAGTGCAATTCTTAATTTCACACCAGACCATCTTAACCGTCATCATACGATGGAAGCTTATGTTGAAGCAAAGAAAAATATTGCAAAGAATCAGACAGCAGAGGATTTCTGCATCCTGAATTATGAAGATGAGCGCACAAGAAAATTTGGAGAAAATGTAAAAGCAAATGTTCTATATTTTAGCAGTGCGCATAAAGTAGAAAGAGGCATTTACCTTGAGGATGGAAATATTGTCTACAGTAATCCGGAGAAGGTAGTTGTCTGTAACGTGAATGAGCTTAGACTTCTTGGAGTCCATAATTATGAAAATTATATGGCTGCGATTGCTATGGCGGCAGTTTACGGGGTACCAATGGATCTTATCCGGAAGGTAATAAAAGAGTTTAAGGGTGTAGAGCACAGGATTGAATATGTGACCGAAAAAAATGGAGTGGCATATTATAATGATTCCAAAGGAACCAATCCGGATGCTGCGATTAAAGGAATTCAGGCTATGAATCGTCCGACGGTTCTGATTGGCGGCGGTTATGATAAAGATTCCAGCTATATAGAATGGATTCGCGCTTTTGACGGGAAAGTAAAAAAACTTGTTCTTCTTGGGCAGACAAAAGAAAAGATAGCAAAGGATGCTGAAAAATGTGGATTTTATGATTATGTCCTGGTAGATACCTTTGAAGAAGCGGTCCTTCTTGCGGCAAAAACTGCCAAAGAAGGGGATGCAGTTTTGCTTTCACCTGCATGTGCAAGCTGGGGAATGTTTCCGAACTATGAAGTACGAGGAGAGAAGTTTAAAGAGATTGTAAATTCCTTATAAGGAGTGCATGATAATTGCAGTCAAAAAAGAAAAAGTATGACATGACTCTTCTGACCGTACTGTTTATACTGGTAGTGTTAGGGCTGGTAATCTTATACAGTACAAGTGCTTATAACGGTGAGGTGAAATTCCATGATGAGTTTTATTACCTGAAGAAGCAGATGTTTGCCACCTGCCTGGGAATAGCAGGGATGTTTGTTGTTGCCAATCTGGATTATCATATCTGGAGGCATCTGGCAGTTTTGGGATATTTCACATCAATAATTCTGGCGGTTTGTGTACTATTTGTAGGAGAAGAATATAATGGGTCCAAAAGATGGTTGTCTTTGGGCCCGTTTTCTTTTCAGCCATCGGAATTTGCAAAAGTAGCGGTTATTCTTTTTCTGGCGCATATCGTCACGAAAAATGTAAAAGAAATAGGAAAGATGCGTACGCTTGTAAAAATAATGATCATAATTCTTCCAATCGTGGGGCTTGTGGGAGCAAGTAATTTAAGTACAGCAATTATCATTCTTGGAATTGCTGTGATTCTGGTATTTGTGGCAAGCCCGAAATACGGACAGTTTATGATTATGGGAGTTCTTGGCATAGGTTTTATGACCATATTTCTGGCCTTGGAAAGTTATAGATTAGAGCGTCTGGAAATCTGGAGAAACCCGGAAAAATTTGAAAAAGGGTATCAGACACTTCAGGGATTGTATGCGATCGGTTCCGGAGGTCTGTTTGGAAGAGGACTTGGTCAAAGTGTTCAGAAGCTGGGCTTTGTCCCAGAAGCACAAAACGATATGATTTTCTCCATTATCTGCGAAGAACTGGGGCTTTTCGGAGCGGGGTTTGTGTTAATCTTGTTTTTGATATTAATCTGGCGCTTTTTTGTGATTGCAACAAATGCCAGAGATTTGTTTGGGGCACTGATTGCGGCTGGAGCGATGGCGCATATGATGATTCAGGTGATTTTAAATATTGCAGTTGTGACAAACACCATACCGAATACAGGAATCACTTTGCCATTTGTAAGTTATGGGGGTACATCTGTTGTGTTTTTGCTGATTGAAATGGGGCTTGTGCTCAGTGTGTCAACGATGGTACAATGAACGCTGAGAGAGTCGCTCTTAAAAATGATATTTGCAGAGGATAAAGAGGAGTATATATAAATGACAGAACAAAGATATAGGAAAACACAGAAAAAATCTGGTAAAAAGATAAAAAAGAAAAAGAAAGCTCTCAGACTGTATGCATTT
>JBJEMB010000227.1:0-1628 GCA_051879455.1 Lachnospiraceae bacterium | reverse complement strand
GCGTGAGAGAGAGCCTGCCGGTAGGATGAAGGCTGTCAGATTTGGATCTTAAGAGAAACTCCAGGGGAAATACCTTGTTTGGAAAGTTATAACATGTTAAAATAAAAAAAACTGGTCGGAAGGTGAAAGGAATGCAAGTGAGATTAAGCTCTCAGGAAAGAGAAATTTTAGATCATGGAACCGTATTTTTGTTTGATGCAAATGCTGACCTGACCTTTAATATTACATCAGAAGATTCTTTTGAATTTCTTTTAACGATTAATTTTGTTGAAGATATTTACGGGACACGAAGGATTGAAAAAACTATTTCGGAAAATTGCATTAAGATCACATGTACCAATTTTTCTGCAGAGGGTACAGGGTTAGCAGTTCCGATGGAGCTGGCAGTAATTAACGGGAAAAAGATATACTTTATGTTTTGGGCTTATTTAGAAGGAACAGAGGAGAAAAAAACAAAAGCACGTAAAGTTGAATACACTCTGTACAGTGAAAAATAGGGAAGGGTGATAATGTGGAAAATGGTTTACTGTATGCAGAACAAAAAATAGAGTTAAATGATAATATTCAGAGAGAAAAACAAGATAACAGGATCGTGTGTTATGAGATTATGCACGGAGAAAAAAAGGTGGCAGAGATTAATATGCGAGGAGAGGCTGCTGTCCTGAATGAGCGCTTTTTTCCCTATGATCTTTATCTGGAGAATGGGAAAGATTTTGATACGCTGATTAACAATATGAATAACTTTTACCATTGGTGTGCTTCTCGCGTGTTATCTCTTGACAGACAGTACGCAAAAGAAATTTTAAACAGCATTGGAATGGCACAGGCAATGACAGACCGGGATCGTGCAAAAATATCATTGTCATATCATTGTGTATCGTTGACAGATATTTATTGGGTCAAAAACAGTGATGAAAAAATTTCTTATGAAAAGATCAATTTATATGATAATTCATTAAATGAGGCAGTAGTAGAGCTTTCTCTTCGCGGGAAACCTATGACAGTTACGAATCAGGAATTGGCACAGGATCTGTCTACAAAAGGCTGTTTCCCAAAAGCCTGGATCAGAAGAGAAAAGGATTTTATTCTATTGAAAGACGGCGGCGATGATGCCGTTAAAAAGGAACTCATAGCAAGCAGAGTATGTCAATGTTTTGATTTTAAACAGGTAAAATATAAAGAAGGTTTTTATGATGGACAAAAAGTAACTGAAAGCAGGCTCATAACTTCGAAGCAGTATTCCATGGTTTCCAGGATGGCATTTGAAATATATGCGCAGAACCATGGCTTGAATGTATTGGATGAGTGTTTGAAGATAGATGAAGAGACATACTATGGGATGAATATACTTGATTATTTGGTGGGAAATATTGATCGTCATCCGGAAAACTGGGGTCTCCTGGTTGATAATCGGACCAATGAGTACATTTCGTTGTATCCGATCATGGATTTTAATCAGAGCTTTGGAAGTTACGACACTATAAATGGAGCAAACTGTCAAACGGTTTATCCTGACAAAAAAACACAGAGAGAAGCAGCGATAGAGGCAGTCAGAAAGATTGGGCTGCATCAGATCAAAGATATAGAGGAAAGTTTTTTTGAAGATGAGGCAGGATGGAAGGAAATGT
>JBJEMB010000226.1:0-1631 GCA_051879455.1 Lachnospiraceae bacterium | reverse complement strand
CCTGAATTATTCATGAACATATAAAAATGTTCCGAGCTACAAAAGCCTGTTCCAGTTTTCTTAGAATCAATCGAATCATACTCAAAAAAGGGTAAACTATCCCCATAGAATCCGACTGATTCTTTTTTACTTTCAAGGTACGTTAATAGTTGTTATTCCAACTGTACATTTAAACATTGGATATTTTCCAGAGTCTTGTAGAATTCCTTTTTATAAGGACAGCTGCTGCACAGTTTGAATGTTATATATCTTGCTGAGCGGACTGCTTTTGCGGCAATCTTCATCAGCTTTAAACGAATGGTATCGACCTGTTGTTTTCGCATATTTGAAGGAAGTACCAATCGTCTGAACCAATTGAATAAGTTGTATGCCAGCATGTGAAGACGCATCCGGTTTGCATTTACTACTTTGGAGTGACTGCTGACAGCAGAAAGGTCAAAGCCACTTTTGCATTCCTTGATAAAGTTTTCCATCCTGCCACGGCCACAGTAAAAATGAATGATCTGATAGGGTTCCATATCCATGTTTGTAACAATAAAAGTGTACATATGTGTTAACTGACCGTATGGTTTCTCGATTTTAAAAACCACACGTCTGGGATAGTCCCAGGAACCTGCCTGATACATGAATTCACCATAAGTTACAGCATGATCGATCTGATTGTCCAAGGTTGCTTTGTATAAGTCCTGATCTTTATCGGAAGCGAGAGCGATCAGGGAAGCATTTTGCTTTAACCGGATCGCATAGGAGCATCCATTCGTCTCACAGGTTTTATACAACTTGGGCGACGCAAATCCACTGTCAGCACGAAGATATGTTTTGATGCCTCTTTCCATATATTCTTCAAGGAGAGGCTTCATAAATATATCTGCTCCATTACTGCAGTAACGTGTTCCGTCACGAAGTTCTGCTTTCAGCAGATCTCCGGTCAGACCATCATAGCAGAGCAGTGGATGGTATCCGTGAGCCTGATAATGGAAGTTGAAACCTTCCCCCTCCTGATCACCATAAGTCCCAAACAGGGTGCTGTCCAGATCAAGAAGCATATGTTCCGGACGTTTTATGGAATAAATGATGTCCCGAAGTTTTTTGTCAATGTCATCAAACTGAGAGAGTGTATCTTCATCCATACGGTTGAAAAATCTTGATAATGTTGGCTGTGATGCCAGACTTTTTTTCTCAAGAATAGCATTGAAAACCGGGTCCTGGGTCAATTCGTCAGCGCAGTCATCTTCGAAATATGCAGAGATGATCTGATAGATCATCTGCATCAGATTTTCATCATCCTTGTGGAGACGTACGGACGCATCATTGGTTTTAAACTTCTTTTTGATCAACTTGGTAAAGCCGATCTTTGCAGCGAATTCTTTTATCAGAAGAAGCCCAGCATCGGAGGATAAATCGCCTCCGTCAAAATTTAGTTTTATTTTTCTATTGCAATTAAGTGTTAAGGTGTTTAAAATATTCATAGAGAGACCCTTTCTGTGGAATATATTTGGATTCGACACCTAAATTTTACCACATATTTGGTCTCTTTTTCTATTCACTTAATGGATGAAATGCAATAGACAGCTTAAATACAGTAACTATATGACTTTAAGCCACTTTCACCGTATAGCGGTGAATAATTC
>JBJEMB010000225.1:0-9005 GCA_051879455.1 Lachnospiraceae bacterium | reverse complement strand
ATGTTCCAAAGACCGGAGATAACACGCCGGTTGCATGGCTGTTTATACTATCCATTCTTTCAGGAACAGGATTGATTATTACAGCAAAGAAACGCAGAGTAAATCCGGATTCATCGAAAAGATAGTTGAAAAATGAAACGAGAAAATAACCATAGAGAAGGCGGGCATATGTGTCCGCTTTTTCTTGAAAGAAAAAACAACAGGGAGCGTCCGCTTCGACTTTTATTCGTTGTGTTATTTGCTTTTTCTGTGGTGGGACTTCTTGGATATGGCATATTCTATCTGTGGCAGAATGAGAGCAGCAGAACCACTCAAAAAGAATTGCAGGACATACGAAAAGAAGCGGATACGTCTGCACAGTATGCGATGCAGTATGATGAAAATGGACTTCCCGTAGCGGGAATAGCTGCCTTTTTCGCAGATATTTACAAAGATATACCGACTGAAAAAGAATGTAATAAGGCACCGGATATCTTGCCTAAGTACAAGGAACTGTATGAGATCAATCCCGATTTGATTGGTTGGCTTACGATTGATGGTACGGTCATTGATTACCCTGTTATGCAGACGATGGAAGATGAATGCTATTATCTGCAGCTTGATTTTTACGGAGAACCCAATCAGAATGGCTGTCTGATTCTGGATACGGATTCCACATCAGGAACAGGTACGAAAGCCTGTGATTATAAAAATGGGACAGCACCATCCACCAATCTGATTATTCATGGGCATACGATGAAGTCCGGGGAAATGTTTGGGAATCTGAAGCTCTATGCAGATGAAGAGTATGGAAGGGAGCATAACATCATCTGTTATGACAGTCTGTATGAAGAACGGGAATATGAGCTGATTGCGGTATTCTATTCTCAGGTTTATTACGAAAGTGATAATGTATTCAAGTATTATAAGTTCTTTCAGGCAGATACGCAGGAAGAATTTGATGACTGGTATGAGAATATCAAGGCAATGTCCCTATATGACACAGGCGTAACGGCACAGTTCGGGGACGAATTTCTTACCCTGTCCTGCTGTTCCTATCATGTTGAGGACGGACGGTTCGTGGTGGTCGGAAAACGAACTAAATAAAGTTGTATCAACATACAGGGAAAATTACAAGATAACAGGTAAGGGGAATTTACCTGCACTTACTCTCATCCAGCCAAGCCTGAAATTCCTCAAGGGAAATCTGTCCTTTTTCACATAGCTTGCGCTTTTCACGGGCAGTTTTGCTCCATTCGGTAAATTCTTTCTTGGATATATACATAGTGCGTTTTCTGGAGTCCATCCGGCGATATGCTTTTGTGTACGCCTGATGGATTTCGTCATTTTCGTGTTTTTTGGCAAAGGTGTTGATGGCACCGACTTCCTTGCAGGTTTTGCCACTGGCAGCATCAATACGCTCGCAGTATTCGCTATCAGATCTGCCGGAAGGAATGAAGAATCTGCCACAGTTCTTGCACTGTTTATACAGTACATTTCCCTTGGCAAGATACATAAATTCATAGCGGAACCAGTCCTGCACGGAATTGATATCATAAACTTCACGGACAGGCATGTTTTCATCAATGATTTTATTTACAACGTCTAGGTGATTAAAGGCGTGTACACCGATAGGCATAAGATGGGTATTGAAGCTTGTGCCGGTATAGGTGTCTCGCATATTGTCCTTGGATTCCATGAGATAGAGGTACTGCAAGGTATCATACTCTGCAAACAGCTTGTCTTTCATAAGGAGCATATCAAAATCGCTCTGTAATAATTCTTTTTGGTAATCTAAAAATGCAGCTGTCATACGTATGCCGTAGTTAATAAATTTTGCAATGTCATACAAACCGCCGTCTTCTTCCGGCATCAGAGTGTCGATATCTTCATCATAACAAAAAGCATCCCCTAAGATTCTTTTATAATGTTCCAGTGCAATGAACGGATAAAAGTTATAGACAAACAGCTCCGTTACATACTGGAGAAAACAGCAGTTTACAAGGAACAGAAAAAAGTTGTCGTTGTGGAGTGCTGCCAGCGTTGAATTTACGGCAGTTTTTGTTACATCCGTGAAATTAAAGCGGATAATTCCGTCTGCATTCGGAGTAGATGCTTTCTGCTCAATCATTTTTGTAATGTTCTCAGACATATTTTTCATGTATGCAACAATATCCTCTGTTTCCAGTGCAATAAAATCCAGGATGCTGGTGCCGGAAGGATATTTTTTTACTATCTGGAACTGTTCACTCAAAGCAATCCGGTAGCTGGACATCTTATTTTCATCATAAGTGTATCCGATAGGGAAGTGGCACAGCAGGTCATGTGCTTCTTCCATCTTTTTATCAATCATTGCAACGGAAGCTTCGGATAAATGTCCCCTTGCAATAATCTCTTCTGTGGATAAGTTTGCATATCCAAGCGCATCTTTTATCGTTTCAAAATTCTCATAAACGCCCATAATATCAGCCTTTCTCTATATAAAATCTTATTTTTGCCTTAGCGAAAATCGTTATCCAGCTAAAAATAGAATAGCGATTATCAATACGATTTATAACAATATTAGTTGAAAATTTGAAAAAAGTCAACTATAATCAAAAGCGAAAATAGAAAATCGAATAGAGATTTTCGTCAGACAACAGAATAGCTGCTTATGAAGAACAACAGACTTACGCCAGGACTCCGGCAGACAACCGGACGAGCGAAGACATAATGACACTTCCGTAAAGGGTGGGAGAGGATCTTGCGCAGAAGAGGCCCACGCAGGCTGTGACAGACAGGTTGACACAGTGGCTGTAAGGTTACCTGCAATGGTAACATTCTTCATAAGGTGAACAGCAAACTTCCTTTTCACAGATGTTTCGTAAGGTAAGATGCAAAATATGCAGCAAAATTTTTCTAAGACAGTTTTGCCTTTTACCTTACGGAACATGGGAATTCAAATCTTTTACTTTCATTCAGTGTATGTGGGGAAGAAGCATTAAGGTCAGGGCACAGCCAGACGGACGAGGAGTGCGTTACCGCCCAAACCGGTGTGGAAGAATGAATCGAAAAATTTATCTTATGTTCGATTGTCAGCCGGGAGATTTTAATGTATAATCTGACTCACAGGTTGCAGGTGGTTGTATCTTCCACCATAAAAAAGATAGCCGTAACTGATAATACCGGATTACCGGAGCCGACAGGGAGCCCAGCCAGCCGAGTGTCGGATTTATGTATGCAACCGGACAACTGAATAGTTTGTATGATTAGCAATAGTGAGTGCGAGAGAGCAGATAAGAAGCACATTTGATTAAGTGACCGCTTTTCATGGCAGACAGAGTAAAAGAAGCAGATACCCATTATCTGTTTTGATGCAGTGCACCTTTAGGAAGCTTTTGCGAGAGTTTCTAAAGATGTATACGCAGGAAGACTCTGATGCCATGAAGGCGGTCTTTTTGCGTGTTAGCAATGAGAAATGCAGCGGTAAAAATAGTGACGAATGCCGTGCTTGCACAGGCAAACGGAAGTATTTTTAATGATATGTGACGAATGTCACGACTTAAGATGAGCGAAGCAAAATCGAAGTGCATTTCATTGGTATTTAATATGTGAATACGGAGGAAGTTAGATAGATGGACAAACTGATGGAACAACAAGCTGTCAGTGAAGTAACGAAAGATTCAAAGGTCTGTAAGATTGCCGGGGATACCAATACCGTAAAGTATGGGGAATACAAGGTAGTCAGCACATTTTCGGATACGGGTGAGAGTATCACGGATTTATTGTCAGCCTATATCGACAGGGTTGCTTCGCTGAAATACTAAGAGATTTGGAAAGCGGTGGCACATCGGCTGCCACCGGGAAAGGATGATTGTATGAATGATAAGATTTACCGTGCCTGTGCCTATCTTCGCCTTTCAAGGGAGGATGAGGATAAGCGTGGAGGCATGGATGAGAGTAACAGCATCAAAAGTCAGCGCATGATGATTGAAAGCTTTGTGCGTGGGCTTTCTGATGTGGAACTGGTAAAAGAGGTCTGTGATGACGGTTATACAGGAACCGATTATGAAAGACCTGCTTTTAAAGAGATGATTGCCATGGTGGAAAGGGGAGAGATTGACTGCATTATCGTAAAAGATTTGTCCCGACTGGGAAGGGAATCCATTGGTGCAGGCAATTACATCCAGAATTATTTTCCCAAGAAGAATGTCAGGTTTATTGCCATCAATGACCACTATGACAGTCTTACTGCAAACAGCAGTGACACATATATGATTGTACCCGTGAAAAACTTTGTCAATGAAAGTTATTGCAGGGATATTTCCATAAAATCCCGCAGTAACCAGCAGGCGAAGCGGATGAACGGGGAATATATCGGTGCCTTTGTCTGCTACGGGTATCGTAAGGACGAGCAGGACAAGAATAAGATTGTGCCGGACGAGGAAGCTGCAAGGGTGGTACAGGATATTTTTGCATGGAAGCTGATGGGGCTTAGTGCCAATTCCATTGCACAAAAACTCAATGAAAGGGGAACTCTTTCCCCTGCAGAGTATAAGAAAGCAAGTGGTGCAAAGTACAAAACCAGCTTTCAGCGTAATCCGGAGGCGAAGTGGACACCGAAAGCAGTTTTACGTATTCTCTCCAACGAGATTTATATCGGGGTGCTGGAGCAGGGGAAGCGTGAAAAGGTAAGTTATAAGGTAAAAAAGACCATTGAAAAGCCAAAATCTGCATGGGTCAGGGTGGAGCATAATCATACACCGATTGTAATTGAAGCAGATTTTAAGGCGGTGCAGGAACTGTTAAAAAGGGATACCAGAGCAGAAAAAGCTATGACGGAGCCGAAGCTCTATGCCGGACTTATCTTCTGTGGGGACTGTGGCAGGGGGATGGTCAGCCGTAAGGTGACTTATAAGGATACCGTGAATGAGTATTATATCTGCTCCGGCTATAACAGGGGCAAGGAATGTACCCGTCACAGTATTAAGGTGGATGTATTAAATGAAATTGTGATTGGAGAGGTGAAAAAGTATGTGAAACAGCTTACGGATACAAAGAAGCTGTTGGCTATTTTAGACGAGAAGCAGATTCATTTTGAGGAAGCCTTAAACCGTGATAAGGAGATTGCAAAACTTCGGGAAAAGGAGCAGGAGTACAGTGCCATGAAGACATCCCTTTATGCAGATTTACAGGAGAAGCTTATTACTCAGGAGCAGTTTAACCGCTATCGAGAGATTTACAGCAATAAGCTTTCTGAGATTGCACAGGCTATTAAAGTGCAGGAGGCAACTGTGAAATCCGTTTATGAAAATGGCATTGCAGCCGGACAGTGGCTGGATGAATTTCGTGAAAATATGGAGATAGAGAAGCTGGACCGTATGCTGTTGATTTCTCTGATAGACAAGATTTTAATGTATGAGGACAAGAGGGTTGAGATTGTGTTTAAGTATCGGAATGAGATGGCGAAGGCTGTGGATTTGATTAAGGGTGAATTGGATGCAGGCACAGTTGCAAGGAATGCAGTAGCAGGGAATGAAGTGGCACCAGAAACTGTGGGAATGATTGAAGATTCGGCAGTGTCTGATAATTCAACCCTTTCATTAAGGGAGGTGTCGTAGCAATGGCAAGAAAACCGGAAAGATACAATGCAATCGCAGAGCGTAATGGCATGACAGATGTGGATGATACAATGGTTTACGCATCTGCCGGAAAGCAGTACAGCGTGGCACTTTATGCCAGACTTTCCGTGGAAAAGGATGGCTGTAAAAGCGATTCCATAGAGAGCCAGTTTATGATTATGGAGAATTTCATAAAGGATAAACCGGAGCTTTCTCAGTATCAGAAATACTTTGACAGGGGTGTGTCGGGAACCACTTTTACCAGACCGGATTTTATGCGGATGATGGATGATGTGAAGGCAGGGAGAATTAACTGCATTATCGTAAAGGATTTGTCCCGATTTGGTCGTGATTATCTGGAAACGGGTAATTACATAGAAACAATTTTACCCTTCTTAGGTGTGAGATTTATTTCCGTAAATGACCATTTTGATACAGTGGAGGACTGCAATGGAAACAAGGGACTTGGGATTTCCCTTATGAACCTTGTCAATGATATGTATGCAAAGGATGTGTCAAAGCGTATTACTACAGCCTTTGAAAGCTGTATGGAGAGGGGAAGTGTTCTTGGCAGTACGCCTTATGGATATGACCGGATTAAGGATGATAACGGATACAGGCTCGTGATTGATGAGCCTGCGGCAGAGATAGTCAGAAAGATATTTGCTATGGCAAAGTCTGGTATGAGCCATCGTGCCATAGCGGGGGAACTGACACGGTCAGGTGTCAGAACACCGGAAGGGTACAGACAGACCGGGCTTGCAACTGTTTTGGAGGGTGAGCCCTTAAGTGAATGGAAGAACGGAACCATATCCCAGATACTTTCCAATGAAGCTTATATCGGCAATCTTCTTCAGGGCAAGACAAAGCGATGTCTGTATCAGGGACTGGATAAGCAGAGGGTATCAAAGGAAGAATGGATTGTTCACGAGAATGCCCATGAACCGATTATATCCAAAGTTCTTTTTGACGAGGTCAGAAATGTGGTGGATAAGAAAAAGGAGAAAAAATCCTTTGCTGTCAGAGAAGATTTACCGCTAACGCCGGACAAATATAAGGGGATTCTCAAGTGCTCCGTATGCGGTGAAAATATGCCAAGGGAATCAGCCATTATGTATTCTGAAAATGGTGATGTGCGGCAGTATTATTATCGTTGCAGACATGGTCATCTTTCCATAGAGGAGCGTGAAGGGAAAAGCAAGGTGATGATTTCAGAGGAACAGCTGGATTTACTGGTGTTTGCATCGGTGCAGAAGGCAGTAAAAGAGCTTGCACCGGATAAAAAGAAGCTTTTTGATACTCTGGAGCAGAGCTTACAGCCTGTGGATACAAAACTACAGGAAAGAATAACGGATTTGAAGAAACAGAAAGAGCGTCTGGAATATGAAGGAAGCCTTTCCTATGGCAGTTATGTCAAAGGCGAAATCACAAGGGAGGAGCTGCAGCTTGCCAATGAAAAACAGGCAGAGGCAGTTAAGAACCTTGAGAAAAAGCTTTTGCAGGCTGAAAAAGACTACAGGAATTTTCTTCGGAATAAAAGGGAGCAGAAGCAATTTGTAAATGCCCTTTTATCCGTAAAGGAAAAGTCTGTAGTAACGCCGGAGCTTATCCGTATGCTGATTTCGGAGATTGTTCTTACACCACAGAGGTGTATGGAGATAAAGTACCGTTTCGGGCATACAAAAGCAGGATACACGGATGTATTTCAGTATCCGAGAAAAACCAAATGGAATGAAGGAGGCAGGAGCGATGTCTAATCTTGTTATGTATTTAAGATTATCCTTGGAGGATGATGTGAATGTGGATGAAAGTAACAGTATTACCAGTCAGCGTAGAATGATCAGGGAGTATATCAGTGCCCATGAGGATTTACGAACCATGCATGTGATGGAGAAGTGTGATGACGGTTATTCAGGCACCAACATGAACCGTCCGGGAATGCAGGAACTTCTTGAAATGGTAAAGGAGCAGAGGGTGGACTGTATCATTGTAAAGGATATGTCCCGATTTGCGCGAAACTATCTGGAAACGGGGAAGTATATCGAGCAGATATTTCCTTTTATGGGAATCCGCTTTATTGCTATTAATGATAATTATGACAGCAAGGATTTTGTGGGTGGTATCGCTGACATAGATGTGCAGTTTAAATCCCTTCTGTATGATTTTTACAGCAAGGACTTGTCGCAGAAGGTATCAACGGCAGTTATGGCAAGAAAAGATAAGGGAATGTTTATCGGGATTTGTGCCCCGTTCGGCTATCTGAAATCCAAGGATAACGCTTATGAGCTTTTGGTGGATGAGGAGGCTGCAGCCATTGTGAAGCGTATATTTACCCTTCGCACCGGAGGAGAGAGCATTGCAGGCATTGTCAGAATCCTAAATAATGAGGGTATTGATACTCCGGCGGCATATCACAGAAGGAAGGGGACTTATGCAAATATGTATACCAAGGGCGATTCTCCCCTGTGGACAGATTATAAGGTAAATTCCATCCTGAATAATGAGATGTACATTGGTACTTTTGTTTATGGAAAGTCCCGTGTGAAAGAAGTGGGTTCCGGAAGAAAACAGATGTTACCGCAAAACGAGTGGAAGAGGATACCAAACCATCACGAAGCACTTGTGTCAAGAGAGATGTATGAGCAGGTGCAGGCGATGAAGGGAAAAGTGCCGGAGGCGTTTACGCCAAAAGGAAAAAGGGCATCTGTTTATACCGGGAGGGTGGTCTGTGACTGTTGCGGCAGGAACATGATTTATCATATGGATCGTCTGGGTAAGAGATTCTTTAACTGTGAAGTAAACTACAGTAAGAAAAACAACTGTGTCCACAGAGTGCTTGTGACAGATTTGGATAGTATCATAAAAGGTGAATTGTCCAGACACATATCTGAGCTTGCAAGGCTTAAGACATTGTTAGATAAAGAAAAGGAACAGCAGAATGAGCGTATTCGTGGGGCAAAGCAACGCCTTAATATGGCAGAAGATACACTCAGGAGGCTGGAACTGGAGCTTCGTACCGCTTATGAGTCTTATGTCAAGGGACTTACAGACAAAGAAACCTATCTAATGCAGAAGAAATCTTATGAAGTAATGATTTCAGGTATTAAAGAAAAGATTGAAGCACAGAAAGAAGCAGTCTTTGTACTGGAGAACCGGAAACCATCGGATAACAGTGGCTTAAAGTTCTTAGAAGGTAATTCAGAGGTGACAGAGATTACGGATGAGTTGCTGGATGCACTGCTTGAAAGAATTGTGGTCTATGCAGACAAGACCATAGAATTAAGATGGAAGTTCTCTAACAGAAGCAACTAAGCATTGAGGAAGATTGTATCAGCTTTTGGTAGATTATCTGTCAAAAGCTGATATAATGGAGAGGAAGAAAAAAGTTTAAGAAAATGTTGTCAACTACTTGACACAAGAGGGGAA
>JBJEMB010000224.1:0-1634 GCA_051879455.1 Lachnospiraceae bacterium | reverse complement strand
AAACCTGTACAGGTTTACAAATTCGCAAGCAGTGTAAACAGGGCCCTGTTTACTACTTTTGCTCATGCGCTTGTTGGGGCAGCATCCCCAATCCCCTTTGAACATCATCTTGCGATGATTGCTACTCGTTCATTTTGAACGTTTCTGTAACTCCTACTTTTGGACAACTTGGCCACAAGTTAGAATTTGCATTTTTAGAGAGTAACTTTGCCGCAAGCTGCGGCGAAGTTGAAGTTTCAAGATGGACTGGATTTCGACAAACTTGTGATTCCTCTATCGGAGAAGTATAATGATTACAGTAAAACTGAATAGAGGAATTGAGTATATTTTTATATAGCGGGCTTGACTCGACGAGCCAGAATTTTTAGAGAAAGGATTCATCCTTCGTCTCATGGGCTGTTACATGGAACTGTCAGAAGTACAAGAGATTCTTGTGCTTATTTCTGATGCTCTGTGTAACAGCCCATTTTGTTTGTTTCCACTTTCGCCCAATTTGGTTGGAAGCTGAAAACGGACAGATGGAGAACGGAGGAAAATGAATGATCGCAGTAATTCACAAAGGAAAACATTTTGAAGAAGTAATGGAAAGATTTCAGGAGAAACGAGCCGAGTTCGTGGCACAGGAAATTCGCTCTTTCGATGCAGATACACTCTATTGTCTCATTCAGATGATTAGGAAGTCTGGCCACAAACTTGAGAAACTGACAGGGGTGGCTGTATGATAGGTTTGGAGGGAGGTGAATATCCATGAGAAAAGTAAAAAGGATTGATGCTGACACAAGAGGTGTTGCAATATACGCAAGAAAATCCCGAATTACAAATAAGGGTGACAGTATCGGAGTTCAGTTCAAGCAATGTTCAGATTACGCAAAACGAGAACTGCATTTGGATAATGATTACGCATTTATGGAATATGAGGACAAAGGTCTTAGCGGTTACTATTCTGACCGACCGGATTTTCAGAGAATGCTCCGTGATGTGCAGGATGGAAAAATCAGAGCTATCGTTTGTTACAAGTTAGACCGTATCGGAAGAAAGACAACTGACCTGCTCCGCCTGATGGACTTTTTGGAGAAATATAATGTTGATCTACTTATTTGTTCTAATGGTATCAACACAGCATCCGGTGTTTCAAAAATCTTCATCCAGATTTTCGCTGTCGTTGCCGAATTTGAGCGTGATACCTTAACCGAACGAATTACGGACAACATGATGGAACTGGCAAAGGACGGGCGTTGGCTTGGTGGTAATACTCCGATGGGATTCACCGTTCGCAGAGTGACTACAGGCAGCGGCAAAGGTAAATCCGCTTACAGTTACTTAGAAAGCATCCCAGAAGAAAAACGAATGGTGCAGCGATTGTACGAACTTTTCAGAATGAATCGAAGTATTCAGACTACAGCAAAGCAGATGAATCTTGAGGGGTTCAGAACACCATCGGGCGCAGAGTTCAATGCTTCTACCACAAGGCTTGTTCTAAGAAATCCTATTTACTGTACCGCTGACAAACGCAGCTATGACTATTTCATCGAGCATGATGGAAATGTATTTGGCGAATTATCGGATTTTGATGGAAAACATGGATTGTCAGCTTATAACAAGACGGATCAGGAAAAGTACGAAGACAGTGATAG
>JBJEMB010000223.1:0-1637 GCA_051879455.1 Lachnospiraceae bacterium | reverse complement strand
GTCAACTTCGTTCGGCATTTTTTTATAATCACCGACCACAAACCATTCTTTTCTGGAATCACTGGTTCCGTTTTTCAGAACCAGGTGCAATTCTTTGATAAACTTTTCAGTCAGTGTCGCTTTTGCATTGTCAATCACCAGATCAATGCACCGAAAATGATTTGCCGTCTCCATTATATCATCTACATTAAGGACTTCTTTTTCCACCCCAATGCTATTGGTTTCAAACATAGAACGAGTCTGCTCATAGGTCAGGCGGCATCCCTCGATATGGTTGGAGTGATAAGTCAGCTCAATCTGCGTTTTATTATAAATTCCACCGGAATACTGATTTGCTTTTTCTTCCCGCAAAATATCAAGTATAGTAACCGGCTGTTCCTTTCGCTTATTAGAACGTTCCGGTTTTTCCGCATCCGCTGGAATATTCCAGGTCTTACTGGTCAGGAAAGCGCCTGGGACACGACCGTGAGCACAGTAATTTCTCACACTGCGTTCTGAGACATTCCACTTTTTTGCTGTTTCTACAACCGAAAGGGTTCTCATTTGCTCTCCTCCATCATTTGTTCTTCCAATAGTTTCTGCAAATCTTCTTTACTCGGCAAAATAGTTTCATATTTGCTCGCAAAAATCTGTGAATTTTCTTCCGGTAAAGTCATCTCGACCACAGCATTGTTTTTATCCTTACAGAGAATAATACCAATCGTAGAATTCTCTTCCGGCAGTTTTACCTTACGATCATAGTAATGCACATACATCTGCATTTGACCAATATCCTGATGCTTCAGTTCTCCAATTTTTAAATCAAACAGAACAAAGCAACGTAGAAGACGGTTATAAAATACAAGGTCTACTATGAAGTGCTCCTCATCAAAGGTAAACCGTACCTGTCTACCGATAAAAGCAAATCCGGTACCAAGCTCCAGAAGAAATTGCTGCAAATGATCAATGATTCTGCTTTCCAGTTCACTCTCAGAATATTCCGGCAATTCCGGAAGTCCAAGAAATTCGAGAACATATGGATCCTTCACTGCCTCTTTTGCAGTTTCTGGTTGATGTCCTTCCAATGCAAGACGATACACTTTATCTTTGTCCGTACTTAAAGCCAATCTCTCATAAAGGGAACTATCATACTGTCTTTTTAATTCACTGAGGCTCCAATCATTTTTTACGGATTCGATTTCGTAAAAATGTCGCTCATCTACATTGCTGATTCGCATTAATTTCAAATAATGTGACCAACTCAAAAAGAACTTTCTGCCAGTATCTACCGATGGAAGATTCTCGAATTGGCTAAACACTGTTTCGCCAATTTGATCTGTGGAATACACTTTATAAAATTGACGAATATTTTTTAAATTTCCTACTGAAAATCCTTTTCCATAGAGTTTCGTCAAATGATCTGACAATTCCTGTAAAAGTCGTTTTCCATAAGCGGCACGATTTTCTCCTTGCTGCTCTTCTTCTACAATCATTCTTCCGATTTCATAATAGGCATAAACCATAGAAAGATTAACAGCCGTCTTTGCATTCTTTCGGGCATTTTCCAAAACAGCTGAAACATGATTCAAAAAATCATGATTGATTGGTTTCAATTCTTTTTTATCCATCATCGACCCTCCGCAAAGCTACTGATTTAC
>JBJEMB010000222.1:0-9069 GCA_051879455.1 Lachnospiraceae bacterium | reverse complement strand
TGGGTTTGAAAATTGGCAGAGTCACGGTTCTTGCAGATGACGTCGAGTTTTCATCAGTTCATTCAGCGGAATAAATCCCTGTTCGCCGCACATGCTGCATCCTCTCTTCGAACAGCTGCAGTCTGCCGACAATTTTCAGGTGTTCCGCAAGGCGTTCTATTTCCTCAAAGGTATTATAAAATGCGAACGATACCCGGCAGGCACTTTCTTTCCCCATGCGCCTCATTAACGGATAAGCACAATGTGCTCCGCAGCGAACAGCAATGCCCTGATTTCCGAGAAATACACCAACATCATAAGCGCCCAGCCCCTCTATTTCAAATGCATGAACAGTTGTGTCTGTATCTGTTCCCAGAAACCTTATTCCCGCTGTTTTTCCTAAACATTCTCTCAGATATCTTCCCAGCATTCGTTCATATTCTGTCAGCTGCTCAAAATCATGTTCCTCCAGAAATTGGAGAGCGGCCTCCAGCCCCAGCGCCCCCGCTATATTCTGTGTTCCGGCCGCGAATTTTCCCGAATCCCGTCTGTATCTTATACATCCCCCGTCCCCTTTTTCAACCATATCGCCGCCGTACATATAAGGATTTATCTTTTCCAGAAATTTCTTTTTTCCATAAAGAACCCCAATACCCATGGGGCCATAAATTTTATGACCGGAAAAACACAGGAAATCACAGCCCAGCTCCCGAACAGAAATTCTGTGATGAACAATTTCCTGTGAAGCATCTATAAATACACAGCTTCCTTTTCCATGAGCTCTTTTGATTATCTGCTGTATATCCGGACGGAAACCGGTAACATTAGACATTGCTGAAACCGCCACCATCCTGGTTTTTTCATCTGTCAGAATGTCTACCGACTCTGCAGATATGCCGCCGTCCTTTCGCGCCTCGGCCACGCGAAATTCTGCATTTTTTATCTCACATTGGTGCTTCCAGGGAAAATAATTAGAAGAATGCTCCAATTCTGTAACAACTACATTATCCCCGGGATTCAGCCAGCTTTCCCCTATCGATGCCGCAACAAGATTCACCGCTTCTGTGCTTCCTCTGGTAAATACAATCTCTTCCGGATCTTCCGCATCCAGCCATCTGGCCACCGTTTCTCTGGCATGCTCATACAGTTTTTCTGTGTGATTGCTTAAAGGATAGCTGCCGCGATGTATATTGGAGTTTTCTTCCGTATAATATTTTACCAGACGGCTGATTACTGCCTGAGGTTTTTGTGTAGTCGCCCCATTATCAAAATAGATTAAGGGCTTTTCTCCCTGTTGAAAAAACGGAAATTCCCTGCGTATTTTATTAACATCCATTCAAACACCTTCTTTCAGATAAAATGCAATCAGCTCTGACAGATCCTCCAGCGTTTCAGCGGAAACAGCATCTTCATCGCTCATCCTGATCCCCAGTTCCCGTTCCAGATACATTAAAAGCAATACTTTTTTCCTGGCCACCAGACTGGTCTGATGACAGTCATATTTTTGAATCTGCTTTCGTATCATTTCATCCGAAAGGCCGCCGGCTTTCATATCCTGTGTCTTAATACTGATAATCACAAGATTACGCAGATTATTTTCTGCCTGCTCCTCAATCATAAGCTTATAGAACACTGCCTGACGAACCAACGGCAAAAGCGTTTTTTTATCAATATCCGCCCTGGACATATCGCGTATTTTTCTCAGAACTTCCCTTGACTTTTCTGCTGCCTGAACAATATCATTTACCATATTACCTTCCCCCTTCTTCACAATATTAAAGCTTGTCCGATCTCAATTCTTATTCTATACTGTAAATATAGCAAAACAAATCCAACGCTTTTTTGCGTATACTCCCATTTTTTTTGCAAATCATTCAAGTGCGTGATATAATATTTATGTAATTTTTAAATACCTTTTTCCTTTCACACAGGCAAAACATCACAGCAAAAAGAGGATTTTTCATGTCAGTCAATCAGCTTCGCTACGCGGAAAGTTTCCCGGAAGAATTTTCCATCAAACATAAAATTTCTCCTATGACAGAGAAAAAGACATTCCATCTCCACCGACAGCTGGAAATCGTATTTGCGCTGTCCGGAAATTTAAAATGCCGTTTTGAAAACAGCACCGTAGACATCCCTCAATATGGCATTATCCTTCTGGATCAGATGAATCTGCATTATATTTTTAAGGATGGAGATTCCGGCAACTGTGACCGATATGTACTGTATTTTTCTTCCAATTATATTTCAAAACTCTCCTCTCCTGAAATTAATTTGCTGGAATGTTTTCTTCTTTGCCGCAAACGACAAAAATATACACTCGCGGTTCCCGAGGAACGAAGAAAAGGATTCATCCACCTGATGGAACAGATGAATGAATTTCAAAACAATTCTGATCCTACTGCTCCTCAGTCCTTCGGATGGAACCTGCATATCAAATTCCTTCTTGGTCAGTTTCTTCTTCTGATCAATCAGCTTTATATAGAACAGTACGGCGCTGCTTCATCCATTGTTCAAAGCCAGCATTCCGATATGGTCTATCAAATTTATGACTTTATTGAAAAATATTATTCTGAAGACTTAAATACAGACGAAATCGCCAGACAATTCGGTATCAGCAAAACTCAGCTCTATTATATTTTTAAAGAAGTATCCGGCATGACAGTCAATGATTATCTTGTGGAATATCGAATAGCCCGGGCCAAAGAGCTTCTGATCAACAGCACTCATTCAGTGGAAATGATCAGTCAGGAAACGGGCTACGGAAACCTGAGTTCTTTTTCCAGAATCTTCAAATCCAAGACAGGCTGCAGCCCCCTGCAATACCGCAAAAAATATCTTTCCTGACATAAAAAGGCGCCTTTCTGATCCGATCTGCTTTCAGGCAGTCATCTCAGGAACGGCGCCTTTTTTACTTTTTAGTAAAACATACGAGGCAGCAGTAAACTGATTTCCGGAACAAACGTAATCAGCATAAGTGTAACCAACATGCACAAATAGAACGGCAGCGTTGCACGAACAATTTTCTCTATCCGCACACCAGATACGGCAGAACCAATAAACAGGCATGTCCCTACCGGTGGAGTCAAAAGACCAATACCGCAATTCAGAATCATAATTACGCCAAACTGTACCGGATCAATACCTATACTCTGTGCAAGAGGCAACAAAATCGGTGTGGCAATCAGAATGATGGGAGCCATATCCATAATACAGCCCAAAAACAAAAGAATCATATTAATCAAAATCATCAGCACGATCCGATTGCTGGAAATGCTTGTAATAGCCATGGAAGCAAGATCCGGCACATGCAGATATGTCAAACAATAACCGAAAATGCTGGATGTTCCGCAAAGGATCAGAACTATGGAAAGCGTATCAATACATTCTCCCAGAACCTTCCATACCCCCTTCCAATCCAGTCCTTTGTAGATAAATACGCTGACGATCAGACTGTAAATAACCGCAATTGCTGCAGATTCTGTTGCAGTAAATACACCTCCTACCACACCGACCACCACAATCAAAACGGCAGCCAACGCCCAGAAGGATTTACTGAGCTCCCTTAAAAAACGTTTCAGATTGAAGGGCTCACCCTTGGGATAATTCCGCTTTACTGAGATTATATAAGAACCAATCATCAGAGAAACCGCAAGAAGCGCTCCAGGAATATATCCGGCCATAAACAAAGCTCCTACAGAAATTCCTCCTGCCGTCATTGCATATATAACCATATTATGGCTGGGCGGCACAAGCAGTCCCTCAACTGATGAGGTAATTGTCACAGCGGTTGAAAAATCTGCATCGTATCCCTGATCCACCATCATCGGAATCAGAATTTTCCCCAGAGAGGCCGTATCCGCCGTTGCTGATCCGGATATCCCGCCAAAGAAATAGGAAGCCACAATATTTACCATGGCCATTCCTCCGCGCATCCATCCCACACAGGCATCGGCCAGATTGATCAGCTTTTCTGAGATTCCTCCGCTTCCCATCAGACATCCCATTGTAATGAAAAAAGGCACTGACATCAGGGAAAAGGAGTTTAATCCCTTTACCATCTGCTGGCAGACATTATGCAGAGGGATTCCCAAATACAGCAGGCACAGTGTAGATGCCATTCCTACTGCAAAAGCAATGTTTACTCTCAAAAGAATCATAGCAAAGAAGGATATCAAAAGCAGCCATACTGCTGTTATATTTACGACCACTGTTCCTCCCCTCCCTTCCTCAAAAGTTTCTTTATATGCCTGCAGATCACCTCAGCCTGGAACAGCAGAATTGCCATTCCTGCGATTGCCACCGGAAGATAAAGCCAGAACTTTGAAAGCCAGGACAAACTGGTATACATACTGTTTTTTCCTACATTAACCGCGTACCCTGCACCCACAAAAGCCATAATCCCGGAAAAAATCAGGACAATCATATCACCAAATATATCCAGAATACACACTGCTGTCTTCGGCAGGTACATATCCAGCGCTGTCATTCGGATATGGCTTTCCCTGTGAACAGCCAGCGCAGCACTGATAAGTGCCATATAAATCATACATGTCAGAACGATTTCTTCACTCCAGGCAGGGTCCGGAATAAAGGAAATGTAACGTCCCGCAACTGCCATCGAAGTAATGCCAATATCCGCGATCAACAGCAGCTTGCACAGAACCATGATCCCTTTGTATAACAGATCATAAAATTTCTTTACAGCATTCATTGAATCTCCTCCTATTTCAGATCGAGAATCTGCTGATATTCCTCTTCCAGTCCTTCCGTATACTGAGAAATCACACCTGCGCAGGCATCCTGCCACGGAGTCTTGTCCGCTATCTCTACGAAAATTACGCCCTTCTCCTCCAATCTTGCTTTGCACTCCTCTTCTGTCTTCGCGGAAAGCTCACGGCAGTACTGACTGGCTGCCTGCCCCGCTTCCTCTACGGCCGCTTTCTGCGCATCAGACAGCTTATTCCACGCTTCTTCCGTAATAATCACTTCAGAAGCACTCATTGTATGTCCATCCTCCAGCATACACGGAGCTACTTCATAAAAAGCATTGGATTCATATGTAACAATTGGCTGGTCTGCGCCATCCACCACGCCGGACTGCAGGCCGGAATACAACTCACTAAAAGATACGACCGTCGGATTTGCGCCGATCTGCTCAACCACAGCTGTAAGAATCGGATCAGAGGACACTCGAATCTTTTTATTGTTCATGCCTTCAATTCCGCTGATCTCTTCTTTTACAAAAAAGTTACGGAACCCTTCCTCTACAAAAAACAATCCTTTAATTCCAAGTCCCATCTCAGAAGGCTCGTCCAAAATTCTTTGTCCGATTTCGCTCTCCGTATATTTCCAGTAATGATCGCGATCGCTAAAAGTATAAGGAATGCTGGGCAGGGCAGATAATTTTGCGCCATAATTGGTCAAAGCAAAACTGGAAATACGAGCCATGGAAATTGTTCCGCTGTTTGTAGTCATATTATCCAAAACATCATTTTCCGCACCCATAACACCGCTCGCCTGAATATCGATCAATACAGTACCGCCGCTGAGTTTTTCCGTCTGCTCCTTAAAATAGCTTAATACCTGTCCATCAAGGGAATCTGCCGGATTCACCTCCGCCAGAGTAAGGATTACCTGAGGATCCTTTGAAGCTTCCGAACTGCCCTCACTGCTGGCCGGGCTTTCACCTGCCTCATTTTTTGCTGCTGCCGTTTCTGCTGCCGTTTCTGCTGCCGTTGGCTGAGAACTGCCTCCGCAGGCAGCAAGACTTCCTGTCATTATCATTGCCATTGTCAAACTTACCAAATTTCTTAACTTCATACCTTTTCCTCCTGAATTAATACATAATTTAATAAACTTCAAGGCGGCCAACCTTCTTTTATGGTTATAATTATAAGTAAAAATGACAATAGTTTTTTTGCAGAAACACAACTTTTTTTTGCAAATCATTCAAAATCGTTCAAATTATCCCTAAAGACACTTTACCCTTAGGACGAGCATCCCTTTGTCCGCTGAGGGTACTGATGTGTAAGGTATATCAGAATTTCCTCTCCCGCCAGCATTCCGGCCATAGCGGATACATAAACATTGCAGGAATTCCTGCTTATTCTGCGCCTTTCACAAGCAAACGCAACATCGGGGGGACAGGCACAGTTCAGACATCTTATCGCCTCCTTTTCTCTTGCCGGCTCTTCTTCTGAATAAATCACCTTCCATTCCGCTTTACTTCTGATATCATAAAATACTTTAATGCCGGCCTGAGCAAGCCGATCCTGTACTTTATCGGCCGAAGCCAGTCTGACCTGCGTCGGATTGGAACGTCTTTTTACATCCAAACAGCTGATCAAAGGTACACGATTTCTCAAAGCGTTTTTTATCAATATTTCTTTTTCCTCCGGAGAATCAAGGGCATCCAGCACAAAATCATATCTCCCGACTTCAAAATCTTCTTCTGCCGAATGTAAAAGCCCGGTCTCCGCCTCTACCTTTGGATAAAGTCTATACAGCCTTTGCTTTTCCAATTCCGCGCGCAGCATTGGCTTCCCCTGAATTTCGGAAGTTTTATAGCATCCTTCCGCGGAAAGACCCGCGGTACCCGCATCCATCAGTTTCAGCATGCCCACCCCGTTTTTAGCCAGAAGCTCCGCCGTATAGCTGCCTATGCAACCCAATCCCAAAATCGCAATTTTCATTTCCTGAAGCTTATTTATCATAATCATCCCCCATATTTTAATTTCTGCCAACTATGCTATTATTCCATTTTCCCTAGTATTTTAGTATGATTATAACATATCGCTTTTGGCGAATCAACGATCGCCTGCTATATCTTTCCTCTAAATTTATATATGGCAAAAAAACTATGGGTAAAAAAGATGCCGCTGCCAGAGATATATTCTCTCCGGCAGCAGCATCTATATCCTGTCTGCTATTTTTTAGTGAAAATATTCTACCTCAAATCCTACAACTTTGCCAAGCTCCTGCAATTCCTTTACATGGTTTCCGTAAATGACAGCCTGATGATGTCCATAACCGCCGTTAGCAAGCGCCTGACGGAACTCACGGGCGCCCCCTTCCACCTCATAATATACTGCAGGACTGCAATATACAGGACGAAATTCACATCCCAGGGTATGGCCTACTGCTACCATCATCTTGGTACCCTGACGGTTGAAACGGCCGAAGGTAACAATCTGTCCCTCTTCCTCCGCCATATTTACATGATAATGCGTACCCCATCCCTGCGTTGTAAAATGAGCAAGCTCATAAGCCTGTGCCGGCTTATCATAACCGCGCATCTTTGTCGCCGGAACCGCATGATGGATTTCCAGCACATCATGATCAAACGTCTGACCCGGCTGAGTCAAAAGTTTCGGCATTCCCAGCTGCTCCAGAGTCTTACTTCCTGCAAGCACCAGAACAGGATTGCCCATAAAAACACTCTGACGGGTTAAATACATCATTACCATCATAGCCATCCATACAGCCAGATCCTCTTCACAGGCCGAAGGTATCCTGTCATCCTTATTCAGAGAATGTGTCATACAGGGAACAAATTTATATTTCTGAGGCAGACGGCTGGCGCACAGCTCCTTACAGGGAGTTGTAAATGCATTACAATCATATTTTTCCATCATATTACGCACTGCATGAAAATATCTCAAATCGTTGCACAGGAATTCTTCTGTAATGTCATTTTTCCCGGATCCGTCAAGCAGTTTTCCGGCTTCTGCCTTAATCTCGTCATCTATCTGAATATCATCCATATAGTTAAATACCTGACGGAAATCAATACGGTTATTACGGATACCATATCGTGTAAACAGGCCAACCAGATCACAGCAGCTCGTATTTACAGAAGCAGGCGTCTGCTCAGAATTGGAAAGGATCAGGATCTTTGTGTTTTGAATAGCTTTGCGTACCTGCAGATTGGTAAGGATCTTATTATACTCTTCATAATCATGGGCCATGTATGCTTCCAGACCCAGATCTCTGTAGTAGCCGATCAAATCAATCGGTGTCGGTCCCAGATTAATCATGGAAATCGGCTTATTCAGCCGTTCAATACCGGGAACTCTGTAGGTAATCAGGTACAAATCCACCTCATGATTGGTTGGAATCAGCTTGTCAAACTCAGAATCTCTCATCACAAAGCTTTCATCAAATTCCATATATACCGGTTCCATCAAATTACAGCGGGTCAGATCCAGATTGTTTTTCAGTTCATCATACCAGACTTTAAACTGTTCTTTTCCTACACGGCGCTCATATTCCGGAGTTCCCTCTTCTTCAATTCCAACACGGCAGGGTCCTTCCCACCACTCAGAATGTACCAGATTACTGAATACCGGTCTTAAATTCACTTTAACATCCATTGCATACTTCATAACTGCTCTCTCCTTTTCTAAGAAATAGTTTATATATTTAAGGTGGCCAGCCTTTGATAACATTTCAAAATACCGTTATTTTTGATTTCCGGATAAATAACCTCGTCCGATATGTATTCCAGAAAAACGGGAGGATGGACCCTTATCTGTTCAGGGCTTTTCCCTGAATACAAATCATCCAGTATATTCAGTACTCCTTTTACCAGAAGAGAGTCACTGTCCCCCGAAAAATGTACTCCGTCTTCACCACACCAGGCCTGCAGCCAGATTGCCGTCTTACATCCGCCTATTCTGTTGGAAGATATTCTCAGACTTTCATTTCCCTGATACTTCATTCCTAAAAACAACAGATATTCATACTGCGATCCCGCATCATCCAGAAGTATAAAATCATTCGTATATTTTTCTTCAGCTTCTGCAATCGTCACACGAATTCCTCCTCTGTCTGCATTTTGGGTTTTAATTCACCGTCTGTCTTGCTTTGTCCTTACAGTTTGCATTATAAGCAAAAAGGAAACCAAGTTTTTTGCAGTTTTAATTGTTTTTTTTGCAATTTCTTCAAATTTCCTTTTTTACCGCAAAATAAATATTGAGGTCCGCAGTAATCTATAATAGAATAAAAATTAGGAAAATTTCCCAGAACTAAAAAGCAGGATTTTTTCACTAAAAATCAGCAGGAGGTACATTTATGGAAGTACTGAAA
>JBJEMB010000221.1:0-1654 GCA_051879455.1 Lachnospiraceae bacterium | reverse complement strand
TGATAAATATCTGATTTTCCCGGCCAGACAGTGCCAATCAGCTGATTCTCTTTGTCAAGCTGATGAAACCAGGAACCATGTACATGATCCATTACTATTTCATCCAGATATTTCATGAACTTTGCATATAGATCTGCGTAATATTTCTTCCCTGTCACCCGAAAAAGAACAGAAGATGTATTGATTGCCTCTGCCAGTGTCCAGTGCATTCTGTCATGTACACAAGGTTTTCCGTTCCAGTCTGTTGTATAGACGATCCCCGGCGCTCCATCTGCATTCCATGCATCACTTACCGCTCTGTGAAACAGATTTTCTGCCACTTCAATATAGGACACTTCCCAGCCATCTTCTTTTTCCGACTTTTTCCCGGACATTGCCCATTGTGTGATAAGGCGCGCCCACTCAATTCCGTGTCCGGGTGTTGCACCGTACGGCTTGAAAGGATCATCTGGTTTTTCCTTATTCTTCATAAGATCCGGTTCCCAGTCTTTTGTATAATGCTCAGGAATTCTCCAGTTATTATCTTTTGCCCATCCTATTACTCTATGAATGATCCGTCCCGCTCTGTCTCTGTATTCTTCCATACCAGTGGCGTCGGCAACCGCAAGAAATGCCTCTACTGTATGC
Source organism: Lachnospiraceae bacterium (assembly GCA_051879455.1). Taxonomy (GTDB): domain Bacteria; phylum Bacillota; class Clostridia; order Lachnospirales; family Lachnospiraceae; genus MD308. The sequence goes on along the minus strand of JBJEMB010000221.1, from coordinate 1,027 downwards.
ATATTCGCATTGATTCCTCTGTAATCATCAAGGATAGTAAATTCTGTATTCCACATATCTACAGCAAGCCCTTCTTCTTCGTCCCAAAACCGACGATCGAATAGTTCAAGCGCCTCCTCAAGAAGATTAGAAGCTCCCGGTCTTCCTGCCAGAAATGCTGATGTTGCTGCCAGAATAACAAATGCATGTGCATAGCACTGTTTTCCGGGAAGGATGTTCCCTTCGGGCGTAACTCCCGCGTACCATCCACCATTCTTTTTGTCTTTTAATTCACCTTCTAAACCTCTAAGAGCTGCATCCGCAAGCCGTTCACTGCCTTCGTGTCCTAAAAGTATTCCTATACTGTATACATGCGCCATACGAGAGGTGATCCACGTCTCTCTGTTTCTGTCTTTCCATGGCGTTCCGTCATCTCCCAGATACCATGAGCTGCCCTCTGGCGAAGGAAAATGGTGGCCGAATCTCAACAGTTCCTCTACTGATTTTGTTAAAAACTCTTTATTCTCTACCGTGTCAATCTGATATTTTTCTTCCATATCTGTCCTGTCCTTTTCCTTTTTCAAGAAACACTCCATTATAAAAACGATACAAAAAGCACAAAACCTTTATCATATCGGAGTGTATCTGCACTTCTTGTATCGTTTCAATTCTTTATTATGTTCAGTAAACTTGGCTGTTAGATGTTCAATAAATCACTGTATACTTTCAGTGCTCCGTCTGTTTCGTGAGCAAGTACACGTTTCGCTAATACTTTACCAAGCTGTACACCTTCCTGGTCAAAACTGTTAAGATTCCATACAAATCCCTGGAACATTACTTTGTTTTCAAAGTGTGAAAGAAGTGCTCCAAGTGCTTCCGGAGTTAACTGTTCTCCAATAATGATACTTGATGGACGTCCACCTTCAAAGTTCTTATTGCGGTTCTCATCTTCTTTACCACATGCAAAAGCTACAATCTGAGCAGCTACGTTTGCACACAGCTTCTGCTGGCTTGTACTATCCTGGATCACAACATCATTTCCCATCTG
>JBJEMB010000220.1:0-1654 GCA_051879455.1 Lachnospiraceae bacterium | reverse complement strand
CATTTCGGTTCCTTTTATCTGACTTCCCATATAACTTTCAATAAAATCAAAGTATCCATCTGCCCCGGACCTCTTCTCCCATGTATCGATGGAATCCTTGATTCTTAACAGACACATAACCGGAAGTTTGTAATAGCTTTTCAGCATTTCCTGCGATAGCTCTTCTGTATTTTCCTGCTGTTTTAAAAGTTCCATTACTTCCACATTCGTATATGGATCAAAAGCCATGAGTAAGGCTTTCTCTAGTTTTTCATTATCTTCATTCCTGAATTTTCCTGTATCTGCTTTTTCTCCCGTACATCTTTCTTTTATGTCAAACAGTGCCAATGCAATGGCTTCCCGCAGGCGGCGGCTGTTTGAAGATGGAAATTCCCGGTGTACTTTCAATGCATTTCCCTCCAGTGGCAAAAGAAGCATGGAATAGACCTCTTCTTCTCCTTTTCTCATCTTACCGAATTCCTTTTCCATCTGTGAATAGATTCTTTCAAACTGATACAGCTGCATAGTTTTCTTCCCTTTCGTATTTCTGTAACTTTTTCAAAAAAAGCTTGACAAAGTGGTCAATATATGGTGCGCGAGCCTTGATTATAAACACATTTCAAGGAGGTGCCCTATGGCTCATATTTTCTTATCTGATTTAAAAGCAACACTCGACAACTGCATTGCAGAACTGGAGAAAATTCATTTCATGTTCTGTAAAAATCCGGAGAGCGATTTCACCAGAAACCGCAAACTTTCTTTCCACGACTATATCCAGCTCATGCTTCAGATGCAGAGCAAATCGGTTTCAAATGAAATCCTGGATTTCTATGAACATTCGCTTTCAGCCCCCTCAAAATCTGCCTTTACGCAACAGAGATACAAACTTCAGCCGGAAGGCTGGAACTTTCTGTTCCATACATTTGCGGAGCAGTGCCGTGCTTTGTCTGACAGCCTTTACCACGGTTACCGGCTTCTGGCCTGCGATGGCTCCGATGTCAACATCACACGTGACCCTTCGGACGAAAGGACTTTTATCCACGAAGGACAAAAAGGTTATAATGCAGTCCACATCAATGCCCTTTACGACATCACCAATAAGACTTACTGTGATTTTCTTGTCCAGGGGAAAAAGAAGCTTCATGAACGTGCTGCACTTAATACAATGATCGACCGTTACGCAGACCCTGTTCCTGCTATCCTTATGGCTGACCGCGGCTACGAGAGCTTTAATACCTTTGCACACCTGATCCGTAAGAAAATGAAATTCGTTATCCGCATGAAGGATATCAACAGCAATGGTATTCTTTCTTCCTATGATCTTCCTGACAGTGAATTCGATACTTACATAAGAACAACACTTACCAGACGTCATACAAAGGAAACCCTTGGCAATCCGGATACTTATACCATCCTCCAGCCTTCTACGGATTTTGATTTTCTCGATGAATGCTGTTCTTATTACGATATTGAATTCCGGATCGTCCGGATTCGTCTTGATAACGGAACCTATGTCTGTATTGCAACCAATCTTTCGGAAGAAGATTTTCCCCTGGAAGAAATCAAAAAGCTTTACAGAATGCGCTGGAGCGAGGAAACCAGTTTCCGCGAACTTAAATATACCATCGGTCTGGTCAACTGGCACAGCAGCAAATACGATGGAATTCTTCAGGAA
>JBJEMB010000219.1:0-9153 GCA_051879455.1 Lachnospiraceae bacterium | reverse complement strand
TATCACAAATCATAGGAAAGTGGACATGGAATTCTTTACGATTTACAGTCAAATGCGCACAGAAAAGCGCCTGTATTCTCCGACAGCCGCATATTAACGGTCATAGAACACAGACGCTCCGCAATTATTAAAAATTCATCCCTAAAATACGACCACATGCTTCATACCTGCCGCATTTCTGGCTGCATTAAACGCTTCATCAATTTCATCCAGTGCATAGGTTTTTGTGATCATGTTTCTCAGATCCAAACGTCCGCTCTGAACAAACTCCAGAACCTTGCGATATTGAAGAAGACTGGCTCTGGTGCTTCCATGCAGGCTCATCTGCCGGTAATGGACCAGATTGGTGTTGATCGGAACAGGCTGCTTAGTCGCCGGCAAACCTCCGAAAAACAATACTCTTCCAAAAAGTCCCATAAGCTCTACTGCCTCTGTCTGGGCCTGAGGAGACGGACAAGCTACAATGCAAACATCCAATCCTTTTCCGCAGGTATATTCCATTACCTGCTCTTTCAAATGTTACCCATAATCATGCGCGCCCTCATTCTTATAATGGATACAAAACTCCCTTTGACGCCCTGTGTGCATAACGCACGAAATCCGTTCTAAGATTCTGAGTCAGAAGTAAGAACGCAGCCACCCTGCACGGGCATGCCCTTGACACTAGAGCTGAGGGATGTTAAACTCGCTCATTCCAACGGTTCTGGCAAGAGAAATCTGTTCTTGAGTTCATCGCCATCGGTGAACCTCTGGTAACATCCCTCCGCTCTGATGTCAAGAGTCGAGAAAATAACCAGAACACTGGAACAAAACAAATCGATTTTATTATCCAAAAGTGTTCCGAAAAAGCTTGACCACAACGTAGAACCGCTTTACCGTATACGTCTTGTAGTTTTGCAGACTCACTTTTTAATACAAGTATTACCCCTATCTAAAGAACTCTTCTCTATGTTTCACAGAATAGAGTATTTTGCTGTGATACAAGAAAGGTGTCAGAATCCGTGTTCCAACACCCCAAAAGAATTTACACTATCAAATACAACCTACTTCTTATTTTCCGCAAACATTACTGCATAATCGATTGCATGAATAAGACTAAGTTCACTAGCACTTCCGGTTCCTGCCTGATCGAAAGCAGTTCCATGATCCACGGACACTCGAATAATAGGAAGTCCTAACGTAATGTTTACGCCCTCTACTGCATCCCATACCTGCTTCTCATGATTATACACAAACCCAACCATCTTCAGCGGAATGTGCCCTTGATCGTGATACATGGCCACAACAATATCATACCAGCCACCGCGTGCCTTAGAAAATACGGTATCTGGCGGCACCGGCCCGTATACATGTATTCCTTCCGCCTGTGCCTGCTCAATCGCAGGTATGATTTCATCAATCTCCTCACGCCCAAACAGCCCGTGTTCACCGCTGTGAGGATTTAATCCTGCTACTCCTACCTTTGGGACTTCAATGCCCAGTTCACGGCATGCCTGGTCTGCAATTCGGATCACATCAAGCACCCGTTGCTTTTTTACCCGATCGCAGGCTTCCCGCAAGGAAACATGCGTTGAAACATGAACTACTCGAAGATTTTCATGAGCGAGCATCATCGTATAATTTTTTGTATTGGTGAACTCGGCATAAATCTCCGTATGCCCTGAATAATGATGACCTGCCAAATTGATTGCTTCTTTATTAAATGCATTTGTAACCGTCGCATCAATATCATGATCCATTGCGAGCTCAATTACCTTTTTTACATACTGGAAAGCCGCTTCTCCGCAGACCGCAGACACCCTCCCTCGCTCCAATTGCTCCATCCGAATCAGTCCCAAATCCAGAACATCAATTATTCCATAAGTGAATTTCGCTTCCGACACCGAATGTACCGGATGGATTTTCAACTCGGAATGTCCAACGAGGGAACGAGCCGCATCCATGACCTGTGCATCTCCGATTACGATCGGTCTGCACCGCTCATACAATTTTCGATCCGCAAACACTTTAACCGTAATTTCCGGTCCAATACTTGCCGGGTCTCCCATAGTAATCCCAATAATTTTTCGCCCGCTCATTTCTTCCATCTCCTATCCAAAAATCCTTTGCATTTATGCCTTTGCACGACGCTTCACTTCCACATTATGCAGAAAAGAAACCAGCATCGGGCAAAGAATTGCCGTCACAATGATCGCTGCCGTAATCTGGGCAGTAGCAGCTTCGGAAACAGCTAAAAGCGTTGCGTCCACTGCAGCCACTGCAGCCGGAGTAGCAGCTGCATTACCTGCCGTGGTACCGATTGCCGCACCAACTTCCGGATGATCCATCTTCAAAATTCGATATACCAGATAACCAGCAAGACCGCTGATCAGTGTACACGCTACACCCAAGAGGATACCAGGTCCCCCTGCCTTGAACAGATTCATAATATTCAGACCTGCTCCTAATGGAAATGCAAAGAAAGGAATCAGCATCGTAGCTCCAGGCTCACAGAATTTACGGATATCCTCATCCAGATTTCCGAGAATACAGCCAACGATAACAGGCACAATACATCCGATCAGAATCGACAGAGGAATCTTTGCAACACCCGCCGCTCCGAGAGCTACCATGGTGAAAAACGGACCATCATTAATGGACAAAATGGATACAGCACCTACATCCGTGGCATCTCCGTACTCGCCAGCCAAAGAAGCATACAAACCACCATTAGAATTAGCAATGGCACCTACGATTGCCAGTGTAGACAAGCCAAGAAAACCATTCTCTCCGAACAACGCACCACAAATCAAACCAATCAAGATTCCGATCCCGACTTTTACAACTGTAATAATAACACCTTTGTAAACAGTAACGCCGGCACGCTTAAAGTTGATAGTCGTAGCATTGCAGAAAATGAACACTGCAAGAATTGGCATTGCACCGGATTTCCAAAGATATGTAGTAAATGTTCCGTCAAAAGAACTCCAGAGAATATTTCCAAAAAAAGTATTTACAATTGCTCCCAGCAGTAATGGAACTACCATCAAACCACCGGGTATTTTTTTCACAGTTTTTAAAATCTGCATAATATTTTCCTCCTATATCACATTGGTTTCTGTATTTATTTTGCCGCAAGAAGACGGATAATATTATCTGCCGTATAGGTCAGATTTTCCTCGCTGTGATAACGGCTAACGGAAAAATCCTGCGGCAAGCGATTGATCGGGAATACCGCTGTCACGCCTCTGTCATAAGCTTCAGCAATCTCAGCGTCATCTGCACCGCCCACAATCGCAATCACATTCTTTTCCTGTTTCTTTGCCCGCTCCGCGATCCCTATCACAACTTTCCCTCGCAAGCTCTGTGAATCCAGCTTTCCTTCCCCTGTCACAATGTAATCCGCATCGCGTATTATATCATTAAACTTTACGGTATCCAATACCGTCTGAATACCCATCTGCAACTTGGAACCAAAAAAAGCAATCATCCCCGCACCCATGGCTCCTGCCGCTCCGGTTCCCGGAATCTCGTTAATATCCTGCCCTGTGGTATTTAGGATTACTTGGCTTAAATTCCGTATTCCTGCATCTAACTCCGCTACCATCGCTTCATCCGCACCTTTCTGCGGTCCGAAAACATGGGCAGCTCCAGATGGTCCGTACATAGGATTATCGATATCGCACATCGTAACAATCTCAATGCCGTCCAGCACTTTATTTCTTCCGCTTAAGTCAATAAAAGAAATGTCTGCAGTCGTCCCTCCAGTCGGAATAAATTCTTTTCCTTCTCTATCAAAGAATTTAACCCCTGCCGCAGCTGCAGCACCGCAGCCTCCGTCATTGGTGCAGGAACCGCCCAAACCTACAATGATTTTCTCAACGCCACTCTCTGCCGCAGCAACAATCAACTGCCCCACACCATATGTCGTTGTCAGCTTTGGGTTCTTCCGATTTTCCACCAGCGGAAGCCCCGCACAAGATGCCATCTCGATCACAGCAGTTCTTCCTTCATCTATCAGACCATAATATGACTCCATATCTTCAAAATACGGATTTTTTACGATAACGGTTATTTTTTCTCCTCCTACTGCTGTAATAAAGGCATCTACCGAGCCTTCACCTCCATCTGCTACCGGAATCGATACAATTTCACTTTGAGGAAAATAAGCTTCTACTCTCTCCTTCACAATATTGCAGATCTGCGTAGAACTTAAGGTCCCTTTAAACGAATCTGGCATTAGAACAAACTTCATTTACATTTACTCCTTTACAATTACAGACACACCGTCCGGAATCACAGTTACCTGATAGTCTTCTTTATTTACGATAGCCTTTGCCTTTTCCATCGCCTCCTCAATGCTGTGTGCCGGGATCATATGCAAATCCTCAACAAGCTGATCCTCACAAGAGGAAATGAAAATAACCGTAGCCTTCAAAAGCAACCGAGCGAATATTTGAGACTGCCACTGATCGATAATGGTTTCTTCCGGCCTTCTGTCCAGAAATGTCTTCATCATCCGGTTTAAATCTTTCTCATCACGAAAAGTCTCATGAAAATATTTTCCTCCGTGCCCATCTGCGGCTTTTGACAGCATAATAATAACGCCACCTTCTTTTACTGTAGCCTCCGCCGCTGTCATACCCTTTACAGACTGATAAATATTCTGATCCAGCGGATAACCTCCATTGGTCGAAATTACGATATCTGCTGGAATTGCATCAACCTGACACTTGGAAGCCAAAAAATTTCGACCTACACGATGCGCTAAGTCGCAGTCACCGGATACCGCAAAAATAGGATCGTGGTTTGCATCAATCACCACATTCACAATAAAATCAAGTCTTGCCGCCCTTGCCGCATATAGCATATCGTTATGGATCGGATTTCCTTCAATCACGCCAGTTCTTGCATGGGGATCCGCGATAAATCCGGAATTATGGTTATACATAACTGTTTCGCGGCTTGCAATACCTGGAAGTACACTCTTTCTGCCTCCCGAAAAACCGGCAAAGAAATGCGGTTCAATGAATCCTTCCGCAACCAACAGATCAGCTTCAGCCGCCAAACGATTGATGATGAAGTTTCCTCCGGATGGAAGTTTTCCCAAATATACCAGATTCTCCTTGTCATCACAATCGTGAACAATAATCTTTTCATTTTTCATGATTTCCGAACCAAACTTTGCCTCCAGTTCCTCTTTCGTCGTTGTCCTATGCAGCCCAGTGGAAATCAATATGGTGATATCTGCATCCGGATTACCCTTACGGATCTCTGCCAAAAGAAGAGGCATGATAATATGGCTGGGAACCGGTCTAGTGTGATCAGAAGAAATTACCACAATTTTCTTTTTCCCTACTGCCATATCACACAATCTCGGTGTTCCAATAGGATGTTCCAGAGACTCCTGCACCAGCTCATTTCCACTCTTTGGAGCCTTATAACTGTGAAGTTCCGATATCAGCACTCCCGCCAGGTGTTCCTCCTCAATCTTTGCAGTCAGCTTTTCCTTACCATAAGGCAATAAAAATTCTTTCATGTTCTTGTCCTCCTTGTCGATTTTATAATGATGCTTCTTTCAATTTTCTGATTGCAAACGTCACCGAATCCTTTTCTCCAAATGCACCAGCTTTTGTCACAATTTTCATCCCCTCAAATCTTCCTCCTTTTACCCGCACCATAGGCATTCCAACCTGAATTTCAGAAAGCATCTCGGAACCATCCGCCCCTATATTCATTAAAACTCCGAGAGCCGTATCGCCACCTGTAAGAAATACTCCGGATACCGCCACCTCTTCCAGTATATCTGCTGCCATCTTTCCGACCACAGACCGCACATAATTACCGACCTGAGACAAGCTCATACCACGCTTCTTTCCTGCTAGGGCCGAAAGCTCAATTTGATCTCGATTGTAAGCGGTATTTGTCAAAAGGACCGTATCTTTTCCTCTCTTCAACGCCGACACAGCTTGATGACGGAACTCCTCAACACTCCTTTGTCCTGCCAGAAGCTCATGAACCGGAATCCGAACCATTGTATAGCCGTTCTCCTCACAATAGCGCATCTGCTCATTTGTCACGGAACTAATGCTGGCAACCACAGCCAGCACCGGATGCACAGGACTTTCAATCTCCATCAGATTATCTACAAGCCCGGCTGTACCGATGTAAAGTGTTTTGCCCGGCAGCTCTTTTGCAGCATGGATAATCCGAATCAGATCTTCATTTGTTTCTGCATCACACACAAAAATCCTTCCATCCAAAAGATGAAAATCTGTCGATCTTACATCTGCCAGATATTTTCGATTTATCGTCTCCTGATAAACCTGTGACAGAATCCTGTCGAGATGATCCTCCTTCACTGGATTTTTCGGATCCTTTGCAAGTTCAGTCTGGCATATCTCTTTTCCATGAAGACGCTGCACCCCATCTACCGTAGTTCGCCCCATGTTCGGGAAGGCTGGAGCAAATACAATCAGATCCGGATGATACGCTTCATCTACCGCCCAAACCTCCTGTGCAATATTGCCGCGCATCGTAGAATCCACTTTTTTGATTATATTCCGGAAACCGGCAAAATCCACTCCTTTAAGTGTCTGAGCAACAATCTCGTAAGCATGGTCCGAATGTGCAGTTCTGGATTCTGTATCTACTACCACGGATTTCTGCCAGTCAAATGTTTTTCCAGCAAACAAAACCTCCGTCGGATATCCTCGTCTGCACAGTTGAACTCCGGTATCATTGGCGCCAGTAAAGTCATCTGCAATAATAAAATAGCGCCCCTTCATGTCCTCACCTCCAGTTGTTTAATTTTGAAACACTTTTCTTTTTTCTATACTTTAATATGTTTCATTTTATTCGTTTCCTCTTCCATTTTCAACCTTTTTGTTGTATAATATGATTAATTTTGAAACATTTAGGAGGTTTTTATGAATAAAAAAGCAAAAATTCTCGGAATTGCGCCTTATCAGGGATTAGCCACTCTCATGAACCAATGCGCACACCAGCACCCTGAGATTGAATTGACCGTCATGTTTGGCAATATGGAAAATGGCCTAAAGTTAGCAATTAAATATTACAAGGATTACGACATTATTATTTCCCGTGCAAATACTGCCAGTTTGATCTCTAAAACCATCACCAAACCGGTCATCGATATAGGTATCGATTATTACGATATCCTTCGTTGTATTAAAATAGCAGAACGGACAAAAACAAAATTTGCGGTTCTTGGCTTTCACTCCCTTACTAAGCTGGTACGGACACTTTGCGACCTCTTGAACACTTCTATCGACATCTTTTCTATCACCACCATGTCCGAAGCCGCTACCCTACTGGATAAAATGAAGGATCTTGGCTATAAGACCGTCATTTGTGACGCTATGCCGTATGAACACGCCAAGCTGATCGGTATCACTCCAATCCTGCTTACTTCCAGCGTCGACAGCATCAATCTGGCGCTCAACAAAGCAGTCACCACTTGGCACAATCATCACGAACTTCTTAATACCATCTCTCTGATGCAACAAATGCTTTCCTATAGTTCCGCCTATTACATGGTTTTCCAACCTAACGGAGAGTGCATTTACACAACGTTACCAGAAAATCTAACCTCACCATTTGAGAAAAAGTTTAAAGAAAGCCTAGAAAAATATCGCGAACGCGAAACAGGATTCTTTTTTATGACCATAGAAAACCAAATGTACTCTATCCAATTCCATCTCTCCGACAACACCGACATTCCTTATTCCATATTCTGCGTCTCTCCATCTTGCATACCACTAGCACATTCCAAATACGGAATCCAGGTTATGGATAAGCAGATGGCGGAACACAGCTTCCTAGAAAGCTTATACAGCGGAACACAGGTAGGACGCGAAATCCTGCTAAAAACGGGAGAAAACGACAATATTAATTCCAGCCTTATGATTACTGGAGAAGTCGGAACTGGTAAAGACCGCGTTGCCCACATTTTCTATGCCCGTAGCCCCCTTTGCAACGCTCCCATGTATGTTGTCAATTGTGCCATGCTCAATGACAAAAGCTGGAACTTTATTACCAATCACCACAACTCCCCATTTACAGATAACGGCAATACCATCTACATTGCTAATCTGGATACCCTCTCAGCGCAACGCCAAAAACAGCTTTTGTCAATCATTTTGGACACGAATGTACATATCCGCAACCGACTGATGTTCTCCTGTACTCACCCCGCTGACAAAAAGCTACCTCATGTAGCATTTGAATACACCAATACCCTAGGCTGCATCCTTATCCCTGTACAAGCGCTGCGAGAAGAAAAAGAAGACATCGTATCTGCCGCAAGCCTTTACTTGAACATGCTTAACCAGACCACCGGAAAACCCATCGTCGGTCTGGACGACGATGCCGTGGAATTGCTTCGCTCTTACGATTTTCCCCATAACCGCACGCAGTTGAAACGTATTCTGAAGGAAGCCGCATTCATTACATCTTCTTCTTATATATCCAGCAGCACCATCGCAGAAATTCTGCGTCAAGAATGTAAAATCTTCAAGGCTTCCTCTATTTCCTGCTTTCCTTCCCACGAGGAAGCAAAAACCGAAGCAACCACGCCCCCTTTGAATCTAGAACAAAGTCTGAATGACATTAATCGAGATATTATCCGGATTGTCCTACAAAAATGTAATAACAACCAGTCCACAACTGCCAAAAAACTGGGGATCAGCCGGACAACCCTGTGGCGTTACCTGAACCAATAAACATTTAAAAAAACAGTATCTATTCAGCACACCGTTTAGGAGGATAAAAAACAATCCTTATGCTCAGTATTTATGAGTTTGAGTGTTTCTCTACACTCACGGAACTCAAAAGGATAGCCATGCATAATTGCTGGGCTTCCTACTGGAATTATCCGGATATCAAACATGATGTCTATAAATAAGGATGGTTCTGAATAGTTACAATTTACGAAGAAAATGACCAAAAGCCTGAAAAACAGCTTTTGGCCATTTAAATTTCAGCAGCAAATACCAATGTCCATATACTTAAATTATTGACATCGTCACTGCAACCAATGTCATTAAGTTAAGATGACTAATCAAAGATGGAGCATATCACATTGCAACAGCCCCTTTTTTCCGCAATTCCCGTCTGTGTTCTCTTTTCCGGCTGCAGGCCCAGAAGCTACTC
>JBJEMB010000218.1:0-1686 GCA_051879455.1 Lachnospiraceae bacterium | reverse complement strand
GCACAGGAACTTAAAGAAGAAAAAGACTGGCGTGAAATGTCCGACGATGAATGGGATAATTTGCTTGAGGGTATTGATAAATATATTGATGCGTTCAAAGAAAGAATAAAACAGCTGAAAGAAATGCAAGATGAAGCCGCTCAGAAAGCAGCTTTAGAGGCTGATTCAGACATGAGAGCAACTGCGGCTTCGGCGGCAGCACTTAGTGCGGCTGCAAATGGTTTAGGTGGTACATCTGAAGCTGATGCAGAAAACCAGACAGAAGATGGAGTTCCGACAGAAGATGGTGTGAAACACGAAAAGAATTGGACAAAGAATCTAAAAACCGATGATCAGACAGTACTTCGCACAGCACAAGAGGCTCAGGAGATGGAGAAGAAGGCTTTGAGCAGATTTGAGGAAGTACAGCTGACCGGCACTACAACAGTAGGTGTTTCACAAACAGATACAGGTACAGAGTGTGCTTCTGTAGAGGAGGATGAAAATAAAGAAAAGGTTTGGACGATTACTGCCTTTGGAGAAGATGGAATTGTCAGTACCAGATGTCAAAATGGTAAGATTATAGATAGTTGGGAAATAAAATATACAAATCCTAATGATGCGAAGAAAGTACAGGATTTTATCGGCAGATTTGAAAAAGATGCAAATCTGATTTTTAGCGGTTCTAAAGATTTCTGGGAAGAATTTTTGAGCAGTGACATGGATGCAGATAGCATATTTGCAACGCATGTAGAAGTTTTTGATAAAGCAGCTCCAGATGCGCCACCAATTGTAAAGAATGCATGGATGAATGCAGCAAAAGAAACAGGATATCTTGAAGGTGGTAAGATGAATCATATTTCTCAACTTTTGGTGCGCCAGGTGATAAATCGAGAAAATGGAGTAGAAGATTATCAGAATATTTTTGGCAATTCTGTGGCATCTGCATTGCAGGCAGCAAAGGAACTCTTGTATGATTTAGAAAACCCATTAACACCGGAAAGTGAACGAAGTGAAAGTGTCCGCATGAACAGGGAGCAGGAAAAGGAGTTTTACAGAAAGTTTATTGAGAACTTGGAAGAGATTTCAGGCATTCTTTTCGGTGACGAAAACAATATGTATATTGATAAAGACAAGGCGTTGAAATACGCATCGCAGCTGGAGCCTGTGGATGATATAGCTTCTATACTCAAGCAACCAATAAAACTTGCAGGACGTACACAAATTAATAGAGCAAATAATTCTATTGATATTGCGTTAGGTGCGAGTATAAAAGTTCCGGGTGGATTTACATTGACTGTTCGAGAAAAAGGTGTCGAAGTATCCGGAGTAACAAATTGGGATAATCAGAAAGAAAGTCAGGAAGCTTCTGACATGGCTGGGGCTTTAGCAACACTTCTTAGAAATGCAAGTGGTCAAATGAATCATGTGGGAACAGATTCATCAGGAATTGCTCGATGGAATGAAAATGTTGAAAAAGTGTTAAGTTATTTTGGTATTGATGCATCTAAAGATTTTACCGTTAATGGCATTAAATATACAAAAGAAGGTAGTAGGATTGTTAAATCAGTCGCATAGAATTCTTAGAGCAAAGTATAGCTATTTTTGAAAATATAGGGGGCTTAACAAATCAGCGTAAATGGAATGGGACGTAGATGAACTGGTAAAGAGATTCCATAACTTTTTGGAAGCGTAAAGGAGGTAGTG
>JBJEMB010000217.1:0-9338 GCA_051879455.1 Lachnospiraceae bacterium | reverse complement strand
TACGTGTCTATACAGACGGTGAAGAAAAGTTCAGAGATCTGATTGATGAGATGGACCATGCCAGAAAGTATATACATCTTGAATATTATATTATCCGGAATGACGAACTGTGGAAAAAAATAGAAGAAGTGTTGATCCGTAAAGTAAAACAGGGAGTTAAGGTAAGAGTTCTGTTTGACAGTATGGGATGCAGAAGTATGAAAGAATCTGACTGGAAAAGGCTTGATAAAGCAGGAATAGAGGTGGCAGAATTTTTTCCTGCATTTCTCAGAAAGTTCCAGCTTCGCCTTAATTACCGCAACCATAGGAAAATCGTAGTGATTGACGGAAGGCTGGGATTTATCGGTGGCTTTAACATCGGCAAAGAATATATAGGAAAAGATAAAAAGTTTGGCTATTGGAGAGATACTCATCTTTGTATTGAAGGATCAGCTGTAACATCGCTTGCCATTAGATTTGTGCTGGATTGGAATTTTGCGGCAAAAGAAAACCTGTTTTTAGATGACAGTTTGTTTGAGATCCCTACTTATATGCGGGCTGGAAAAGAGCCGATACAGATTATTACAAGCGGGCCGGATTCAAGATATCCGAAAATCCGTGACAATTACTTACGTCTTATCCATATGGCAAGAAAAAGTATTTACATCCAGACGCCATATTTTATTCCGGATGAGGATATCAAAGATGCGCTGGTGATTGCAGCAAAATCAGGAATTGATGTCAGGATTATGATTCCGTGTAAGCCAGACCATCCCTTTGTATATTGGGCAACATATTCTTATATTGGTGAGATGATAGAGGCAGGAGCAAGATGTTATACTTATGACAATGGATTTTTACATTCAAAATGTGTCTGTGTAGATGGACTCGTGACTTGTATGGGGACAGCAAATATGGATATACGAAGTTTTGCACTTAACTTTGAAGTGAATGCAGTCATTTACAGTGCAAAAACGACGAGAAAACTTGAGGATGCATTTGAAAATGATATTGCTGTGTGTACACAGATTACAAGAAAGCTGTATCATCAGAGAAGTGTATATATCAGACTAAAGGAACAGTTTTGCAGATTGTTTTCTCCGGTACTGTAGAATTATGAAATAAATGTGAAAAAGGTTTTAAACTCATTGGAAATGTGGTATAACTTAAAAGTACGTGTGTAGTACAGGTAAGAATTATAACGATAAAACTAAGAGGTGTATTTATGAAAAAGAGAACAGTAATGGCGGTAACAGGTGTACTGGCTGTGGCTATGCTGCTCGGCGGATGTCAGCAGAGCAAAGGGCTGGAGACAGATGACCTTAAGATTACACAGTATAAAGGTGTGGAAGTTGATCAGGTCGAAAAACCGGAAGAGGTTACAGATGAGGAAGTAGAAAATTCTATTCAGTCTACACTGGAATCCATGGCTGAGTCAAAAGAGATCACAGACCGTGCAGTAAAAGATGGTGATATTACAAATATTGATTTTGTCGGAAAGATTGACGGCAAAAAATTTGATGGCGGTTCTGCAGAAGCTTATGATCTGACGATCGGTTCTGATTCGTTTATTGACGGTTTTGAAGATAGTATTATCGGACACAAGGTTGGAGATAAATTTGACTGGGAAGGAAAATTCCCGGATGATTACGGTAATACAGATTATGCAGGAAAAGATGTTACATTTACAATTACTGTAAATTCAATTACAGAGCAGGTGGTTCCTGAGCTTACTGATGAGGTAGTAAAACAGCTATCTGAAAATTCCAAAACAGTAAAAGAATATAAAGAAGAAGTAAAGAAGCAATTGGAGGAAGATAACGAAAGCTCCTATAATGATTCTTTATCTTCAGAAGTTTGGGAAGCAGTTCTCAATAACACTGAGATAAAAAAATATCCTGACGGAGAAAAAGAAAAGGTTGAAAAACAGTTGAGAGAGCAGTATGAGCAGATGGCAGAAGCATATGGAATGGAGTTCGCTGATCTGATCGCGCAGATGGGAATGGATGAAGATACATTCAATGAGCAGGCAGCTCTGG
Organism: Lachnospiraceae bacterium; assembly: GCA_051879455.1. Classification (GTDB taxonomy): domain Bacteria; phylum Bacillota; class Clostridia; order Lachnospirales; family Lachnospiraceae; genus MD308. The sequence goes on along the minus strand of JBJEMB010000217.1, from coordinate 7,320 downwards.
CAGCTGAAGAAAGCGTAAAATCTCAAATGGTGGTAGATGCCATTGCTAAGAAAGAAAAGATTGAACTGGATGATGAGACATATGAAAAAGAAGTCAAAGAGCTGGCTGAAAAGTATGGCTATGAAAGTGCAGATTCATTGAAAGAACAGGTTGAAGAGGAAGATCTGAAAGATATAATCTTAAGTAATATGGTAAAAGAATGGCTGTGTGAACGTTGCATACAACAGGCATCTTCAAAATAATAATAGATAAAGAATATTGTATAATAATAATCTCCTGTGTGGGCATAATTGTCTTATGCAGGAGATTTTTATTGTTTTATTTAAGAATAATACTGAAAAAATGACAATGAAATTACGCGGATGAATTATTCAATTGTTCAAAAAATAACAATTTTTAATAAAAAAATAAAATTTTTTGCTTAGAAACGAATTAATAGCCCAAAAAATAACATATTTGTATAAAATATATCATTTATTGATTAAGTTTTCAGAATAGTATATAGTGTTGTTAATACAAATGTGCGCTTGATTTGGGGAAGAGTGTACAACAAAGAGTTAAGGAGAAATTTCTATGAGTAAGAAAGAGAAAGATGTAACCGTAAAAAATCCCTTGATGAAAAAAGTTGTCAGCTTGGAAACCTTTATTTTCTTTGGTCTGTTTATTGCTTTTTTTGGTGCAGTAGGAAGACAGATGGGTATCGTTAATATGCTGAATACATTGATGAATACAGCATATCAACTAATGCTTGATACAGTATTCTACATTATGGCTATTGCGGTTTTGGCAGGTGCCGTTTCTGCATTGTTTAGTGAGTTTGGCGTGGTTGCTATTATTAATAAGATTTTGTCTCCTCTGATGAAACCTATATATGGTCTGCCGGGAGCGAGCGTTATCGGAATTGTTGCTACTTATATGTCTGATAATCCTGCAATTTTAACATTAGCAGATGACCATGGATTTAAGCGCTATTTTAAACGTTATCAGCTGCCGGCACTGACCAATATCGGAACGGCATTTGGCATGGGACTGATCATTACTACTTTTGCAATGGGGATTCCGTCTAAAGGTGGTGAAAGTTTTGTAAAGGCAGCATTGATTGGTAATCTGGGAGCTGTAGTTGGTTCAATCATAAGCGTGCGCCTGATGCTGCATTTTAGCGCAAAAGAATACGGAAAAGAGGAGTACTGTAATGCGGAAGGCAGTGTTACTAAGAATATGTCAGATTTTCGCATCATTCGTCCGGGAAGTGTTGGAGAACGTTTTATGACTGCAATGCTGGAGGGAGGTAAATCGGGTGTTGACATGGGACTGGCTGTTATCCCGGGAGTTTTAGTTATTTGCTCTATTGTTATGATGCTTACGAAAGGTCCGGCAGCTGATGGAACTTATACCGGTGCGGCTTTTGAAGGAATAGCTTTTCTTCCATTGATTGGAGAAAAATTAGGATTCATTTTGACACCATTATTTGGTTTTACCAGTTCGCAGGGAGTGGCAGTTCCCATTACTGCACTTGGTTCGGCAGGAGCAGCAATTGGTCTGATACCTAAAATGGTATCGGAAGGTCTTGCAAGAGGCAATGATATTGCTGTTTTTACGGCAATGTGCATGTGCTGGAGCGGTTATTTGTCTACACATGTTGCTATGATGGACAGCCTGAAATGTTCAGAATTGACGAGTAAAGCTATTTTTAGTCATACGATTGGAGGACTGTGTGCCGGAGTATCTGCACATTTGTTTTATGTATTGTTTTCTATGATTGGATAGTAATATTGTTGGAACAGAAAAGGTTGTAGCCATAGGTTACTAGGATATTGTACTTTACAAAATTATGAAGTGGTATTTATAATAATATGCATCAAATAGTATTATAAGGAGACGACACGTACTAAGGTGTATATGAAAAAATGAATAAAGATAAAATGACTTCCAGGGAGCGAATGGAAAAACTATATAATGGTGAGCAAATTGACAGGGTACCTTTCATGTCATCTGCCACAATGTATGCAGGGAAAATGCTGGGTCTAACTTCAGAAGAGTTTTATTTTGATGTTGAGAAATCCTATCAATCGCAAAAATGGGTAAGAGAAATGCATCAATGCGATGGGAATCCATGTTTTGATATCCCGAACAGAGAAGTTTTAGATTTTGGCGGAGATTTACTTTTTAAGAGTTCTCGTAACATGGAACTACCGAGAGTTATTTATCCTATTCAAACAATCAGTGATGCGGAAAGTTTTCAATTTCCAAACAAAAGTCAATGGAAGAATCTGCAGAAAAATATTAAATTTTATGAATATGCAAAATCTCAAGGAGAAGTCAGTTTCGGAATATCGGCAGGCTCTCCTTTGAGTATGGTTGGTTCCATGGTTGAAGTTTCAAACTTGCTTCGATGGATGTATAAAGAACCTCAAATTGTGCATAAATTAATACAACAGGCAGAGTGGTATTTACTGGAATATGCAGAGTGTATCATTGAGATTTTTGGTATTGAAAACTGTTATGTGTATTCAGATATGCCATTTGAGAGTAATGACTTGATTTCCCCAAAACAATTCAAAGAATTTGGTTTGCCTTATATTTGGGATATACATGACAAATTGAGAAAAAGAGGATTAAAACAATTTGGCATTCATCTTTGCGGTAATCAAATGCATAATTTAGAATGTTACAATGATTTGAAATTGGAAGAAGGAAGCATTATCAGTTCAGACGAAAAAAATCCACTAAAAAAAGTAGCACAGGTATTGGGGCAGAGCTACATATATGCAGGGAACGTTTCGACAGGACTTTTGACTTTTGCAACACCGGAAGAAGTGTACTGGAAGTGTAAAGAAATTATTGATGATATGAAATATACTGGAAGAGGTTTTATATTACAGCCATCATGTGATTTGCCTATGAATGCAAAAAGTATCAATTTATATGCGATGTTAAAAGCGTGCAGAGATTTTGGAAATTATACGTGTTGATGTATATTGTAATTGGTAATATTTCGAACGGTTACACTTTTAGAATGCATAATTAAATAAAGTATTCAGAATTAGAATCAAGTGCAACAAGTTACTTGATTCTTTTTATATTGAAAATATAAATAAATAAGTCTATATATAAATATAATTAATTTGACAAGAGGGGGGGTAATTATAAAATTACCTTGTATTATGGTCAAATGCTAATAGGTACAAGTTTAACTGATGACTAAAGTAGGTAGTTTCAATGATTAGATATATTGGTAAAAGAGTTTTAAAGATTATACCGGTTTTACTGGTTGTGACAGTAATTTCGTTTTTTGTTACACATTTGATGCCAGGAGATCCGGTTAAATTATTGTTAGGAGATCATGCATCAAAAGAACAGATATTAAGTATGCAACAACAGTTAAATCTGGATAAACCATTGTTAGTTCAATTTGGAATATGGTTTATGAATTTGTTGCATGGGGACTTGGGAGAGTCGCTTTTTGGCAATCAGCCTGTATTGCAGATGATAATAACAAGAATGGAACCAACTGTTTTATTGGCTGTTTATGGGCAGGTTGTGGGGATGCTTATTGGTATTTCATTAGGAATTATCGCAGCGTTTAATCATGGGAAATGGGCAGATAAGCTTTCAATTGCTATTTCTCTTGCCGGTATTTCAGCTCCCAGTTTCTGGGTTGCAATTATGATGATAGAGATATTTGCGGTGAAATTAGGATGGTTACCGGTGTGTGGATATAAAACAATAGCAGAGGTTGGACTGATTGGTACGTTAAAATATCTCGTGTTACCTGGAACAACAATTGCATTTATGCAGTGCGGACAAATTGCCAGAATGACTAGAAGTGCAATGTTGGATATTTTGAATAAAGAATATTTAAGAACGGCAAGGGCAAAGGGAGTACCGGAAAAAGTTGTCATTATGAAACATGCATTAAAAAATGCGATGCTTCCTATTATTACAGTTTCTGGCTTTAGTCTTGCTGTGTTATTAGGTGGAACATGGATTGTGGAGACTATTTTCAATATTCCGGGGACGGGGAATATGGCAATTAACGCTATTATGAGAAGAGATTATCCATTAATTCAGGGATCTATGATATTTATTGCAACAATTTATCTTTTGGTGAATTTGTTGGTTGACATATTATATTGTGTGTTTGATCCGAAAGTAAGGTATCAATATGAAGAAGAAGGTAAATAAAAAGAAACATAACATATTTTTAATTGTTGGAATCATTATTGTTTTGAGTGCTGTTTTTATAGCAGTTTTTTGTCCTGTTATAACAAAGTATGATCCGATTGGTGTGGAAGTAAAAGATAGGATTACAGCCCCATCTGTACAACATAAGCTTGGAACAGATGAAATGGGAAGAGATGTTTTGAGCAGAATGTTTTTTGGGGTGAGAGCATCTATGATCATTGGTCTTTCTGTTGCGGTTTTGAGTACGGTGGCGGGTATTATTGCAGGTGTCATGGCTGGTTATTACAAAAAAGCAGATAACATACTAATGCGAATTTTAGATGGTATCATGGCATTCCCATCTATTATTATTGCCATTGCTTTGGCGGGCATTTTAGGGACAGGAAAAGTTAATATTATCATAGCACTTTCAGTAGCATATTTCCCTACAATGGCACGGATTGTGAGAAGTTCGGTTCTTTCGTTGAGAGAGATTGAATATGTTCAGTCGGTTAAAGTGGTTGGAGCCAGTGATGCATATATTATCATTCATCATATTATTCCCAATATTCTTTCACCGATTATCGTGCAAATGACTTTTATTTTTGCTCTTGCGGTGTTTGATGAAGCAGCACTAAGTTATCTGGGTGTAGGGATTCAGGCTCCGGAGCCTAGTCTTGGAGGTATGGTTAGTGATGCCAGAAAATATATGTCAGTGGCTCCGTGGACCATTCTGTACCCAGGTCTGATGATTGCATATATTGTATTGGGATTGAATCTTTTGGGAGATGGTCTGAGGGATTATTTTGACCCGAAGTTAACTGAAAAATAGCAGGTGATTACAGTGGAAAAAGTATTAGAAGTAAATAATCTCAATATTGGTATTTACAGAAAAGGTATGAGTTGTTCTGTGGTAAATGATTTGTCTTTTTCTATTAATGAGGGGGAGACGTTGGGAATAGTGGGAGAGTCAGGATGCGGAAAGACAATGACCGCATTAAGCATCATGAGACTGCTTCCAAATAATATTGAAATTACATCCGGCAATATTCTTTTTAAAGACAGCGACTTGCTGGAAAAGACAGATAAAGAAATTAGGAGAATATGCGGTAAAGATATTGGTATGGTTTTTCAAGAGCCAATGACTTCGTTGAATCCTCTGTTAACCATTGAAGAACAGATAGGAGAAAGTTTGAAATACCATTTGGGATATGACAGACAACAGAGAAGGACAAGGATATTGGAACTTTTAGGACAGGTGGGAATATCTTATCCGGAGAAAAGAATGCGTCAGTACCCCCATGAATTTTCGGGAGGAATGAGACAAAGGGTGATGATTGCAATGGCTCTTGCATGTAATCCGAAGCTGATTATTGCAGATGAGCCGACAACGGCATTAGATGTAACGGTACAGGCTCAGATTATTCAACTGATTCGTAATTTAAAAAAACAATATCATAACTCGCTGCTTCTGATCACACATAACTGGGGAATTATTGCGGAACTTGCTGATAAAGTATTAGTTATGTATGCGGGAGAAGCAGTTGAGATTGGAACTGTGAGTAGTATTTTTAAACAGCCGCTTCATCCGTATACAAATGCATTATTAGAGGCGGTTGAGCAATTGAATGAGGGGACAGATAGGCTGAAAACAGTTCCTGGGGCAGTTCCACAGCCGGGTGAGAAACATTTGGGGTGTAAATTTGCAGATAGGTGTGACTTTGCAAAGGTGTTGTGCAAGCAAAATCATCCTGAACTTTTACTCTGTAATGATGGGAGACAGATTAGGTGCTGGAAAGGAACGAAAGAATATGCTGAAAGTAAATAATCTTACCAAGGTCTTTTCTCTTGAAAAGAGTATCTTTTCAAAAGAGCGTAATTCTTTTAATGCCGTAAATGAAGTGTGTCTGAATATTAAAGAAGGAGAAATATTCTCCATTGTAGGAGAGTCCGGAAGCGGAAAATCCACATTAGGAAAAATGATTGTCGGTTTGTTGAAGCCAGATGCAGGCGAAATATTCTTTGAAGGAAAAAATATCCGCAATTTATCAGGAAAAGAATTAAAAGAGATTAGAGAAAATATTCAGATTGTATTTCAGGATCCATATGCGTCACTGAACCCTAAGATGACAATTGAAAAAATTCTGATTGAGCCATTACTTGTACATAAACGAGGTGATAAGGCATATTGCAGAAAAAAAGCAGAAGAAGTCATTCAGACAGTAGGATTGAAAGTAGAGGATTTAAAAAGATATCCTCATGAATTTTCAGGAGGTCAGAGACAGAGAATCTGTATTGCAAGAGCAATTATACTGGAGCCGAAACTGTTAGTGTGTGATGAAGCTGTTTCCGCGTTAGATGTACTTGTACAGACACAGATTATTAATCTTTTGAAAGAATTACAGGAGAAATATCATATGGCATACATATTTATTTCTCATGATCTGGCAGTTGTGAGATATATTAGTGATCGTATAGGGGTTATGTATGCTGGAGAACTGGTGGAGTATGGAGAGAAACAACAGATTTTTGAAAACCCGATGCATCCTTATACAAAACTTCTTATTTCTTCGATTCCTTCAGTTGATCCTGAAAACATCAATGAAAAGGCAGAAATCACAACTAAAATAGATGGGGATCAATCAAACGAAGAGTATCGTTGCCCATTTTCTCCTAGGTGTGAAGAATTTTCCGATCATTGTATGAGTTATCATCATGAATATTTTGAGGTTGAAAAGAATCATTTTGTAATGTGCTGTAGTAGCAGAAGATGACGAAGGAATGGTTACACCGTTTGTCTTAAGACAAAAAAGTAACTAAATATATACATTAGGAGAGGAAAAAAGATGAAAAAAAGAATACTGAGTGTAATTGCTTTACTTCTTTCTTTGGCTATGTTTGTAGTAGGATGTAGTTCGGGAAGTAAGAGTGAAGAAAGTGCAGAAAAGGAAGAGAGTACAGGTGACAAGAGTGGAGCAATTACTGTTGCTTACAAACTTGCACCACCAAATCTCGACAATGATCAGTCCACAGAATGGACAGTTACTGCTGTAATGAATCATGTATATGAAGGGCTGTATGAGTTTAATGCTTCCAGTGAGGCAGTGCCTCATTTGGCTAAATCATGTGACATTGAAAACGATGGTAAAACATATG
>JBJEMB010000216.1:0-1693 GCA_051879455.1 Lachnospiraceae bacterium | reverse complement strand
AATATACGCACATCGAGATAATGTAGGTTCTCACGAACTCTACTTACTGCTTCATCGTGTATGCTTTTGATTGACCGAAATCATATCTACTTGCAGATTCTTGTACACTCCACAGTCGTTAATTCCCGAATAAGCCTTCGGTACATACTTACGTTTGCGTTTGACTATGCAACTTCGTAAGTCATAGCATCTCTCAAATTAAGTGCAGCATTAAAATCCCTATCTTCAACATAACCGCATCCACATCTGTAAATTCTATCCGAAAGTTTTAAATCTTTCTTGATGCAGCCACAGCAGTGACACATTTTTGAAGATGGATACCATCTGTCTACTACTCTTAATTCAACACCGTTTTCATTACATTTAGCTTGAAGTTTACTCCTAAATTCATAAAATTTCTGTGATGCAACGGCTTTTGAAAGATGTCGATTCTTCATCATTCCTTTTACATTTAAGTCCTCAATCGTGATATAAGATGGTTTGGTTTTTACTATCTCAGCGATTGTCTTGTTCATGTAATCTGTACGGATATTGTCCATCTTATGATGAAGTTTCTGTACTTTGAGCTTCTGTTTCTGTATATTTGTTTTTTGAGTGGACTCTCCTTTCTTTAAATTTTCATACTTACGGGAGAGACTTCTCTGTTCCCGAATTAGTTGTCTTTCCAGTTTCTTTAATCTTGGTGACTTGTTAATGTTTTTATAAATTTTCCCATTGGAACAGATGGCGAAATCCTTTAATCCAAGGTCAATGCCAATTCCTTCATTTACGTTATTGGCTGCCCTGACATCAGGCAATTCTACAAGAACAGAAACATAGGATCTTCCGGCTCTCATGGAAACCGTACCGCTTTTAATTACATATCCATCTTTAGTAGTAGGAATGTATCCTTTTTCTTTGATGCGCACCCAACCTAGTGATGGAATGTTGATCCTGTGTCTTTCGCAGCGACAGTCCTTTGGATTATTCTTTACGAAGTACATTGTTACATCAGATTTACCCTTTTTCTTAAATTTTGGAAAAGCACTCTGATTCTTAAAGAATCTTGTAAATGCGGCTTGTCCGTTATTTACTGACTGTGTTACTGCTTTTGAATATACTTCCTTAATCCAGGAATATTCTGGATGCTGTGGAAGATACTCGTTGTTAAGCCAGACTCTAAATTTGCTGCTGCTCATAAACTTTTTACCATTTTCGTAAAGTTCTTTATTGTGAGCAAGATAGAAGTTGTAAATAAATCTACAAGTTCCTATCGTCTTGCGAATCCTGACTTTCTGTTCTTCTGTCGGATTTATTTCCGTCTTGAAGCTCTTTAGCAATTTCCTCATCCCTTTCTATTTGTTTTTTATACTTGCGAAGTCCATACAACCTACAAGAGAACTCATGGAGTATTGAAACAATATCCTGCACGAGTTCTTCTTGTGGTGATAGTTCTTCATTTGAATTGAAGATATTGGTCGTAAGTATAATAACGCCTATCAGTTGGTGTACGATTTGCTTTTAGAGTTCCTCTCTGTCCCAACGTTGTAACGTTTTAACAGAAACACCTAACAGTTCAGCAAAATCTTTTGGCTTGTAATTCGTGATATTCGATATGTTCATAATACTCACTCCTTTAACGATTAGATTTATATATATGACATTAGATATTCATAGCAAACTTCTAATCTCTTTGAGTATATTTAGACACATT
>JBJEMB010000215.1:0-1699 GCA_051879455.1 Lachnospiraceae bacterium | reverse complement strand
CGATGCTATGTATGTTTTCATACATTTCAAAAACGAACCCCCAAAGATGTGCAAGATCTTTGGGGGTTCTTCTTTTCTTTTTTGATATTGCTTTTTTGGTGTATTGGCCTTATTAGTTTCGAGGTGTTTGTTTTCTTTTCCTTTTCTTATTCTCACTCATCTGAATGAAATATCAGAAATGGAATATATTTTCACTCACTTATATTCAATTTCTGTTTTAATGCATCCTGAAGTACCTGTGAGAAATTTAATCCTGCAGCCGTCGCAACATCATTTAACCACAACGGAATAGAAAGCGTTTTTTTCACTGCTGTATTTTTCATTAATCGTCTATAAACCGTCGTATCACACGAGATATAGGTCGCAAATGATCCTTTTTCAACTTCCAGCTTTGAAACATCTGATGACTCAGGAATTTCCTGTTGGCTATCTTCAAGATCTGTAAGTGTCAGAGCAAGTGCATCCTGTGCCATTTCCATTCCTTCTGCCAGATCATCTCCACAAGTATAGCACCCTTCTATATCTGGAAAACATATTGCGTATTTACCTTCTTCCAGAGTAAATACTGCCGGATAAATATACTTTGCCATTGACATTCACCTCCTTCTTAGGTGCGCAGGCCTCTCTTACGAGAGTCCTGCGTCCTTCAAAATACTTTTGGCTGTTTTCGTCGGAAGTTCTTTTCCGTAATGCCTGGGGATTGTAAATTTTTTCCCAGTTTCTGGATTTATCCAGATTTCGTGATTCGCTCCATCACGCAGCTTATAACAATTTGTTTCTTTTTTGATTCGTCTTACAACCTCAGAAACCTTGGACATTTTTTACCACCACACTTTCTATATATTCATTATATACGTAAATTATACGTATGTCAATATGTTTACGTATACTTTACGTGTTTTTGTTAAGTTTCGAATACTACCGAAAACGGTGAAAATAGAGCCTAACACATTGCACCAGCGAGCATTCTCGTAAAAATCAACTTGTTGGTGCTGTTTTTCTGCATTTTTCGTCCTATCTCTCTATTGCCCTGTTTTGTCTGTACCGATATAATATATAAGAATATGATGTTTATACCAGTGTTTTGTTTGGAGGATGATTTTATGATTAATTCATTAAATATTGTCAATAATGTTCTGTTTCGGGCATTTGACGAAAATATCGATGTCACACCTATGAAGATTCAAAAACTGGTATACTTTATCTACAGAGATTATCTGAAAAATACCGGAAAGAAACTGTTCCTGGAAGAATTCGAAGCATGGAAGTACGGACCAGTTGTTCCAAACATATACTATGCATTTAAACATCTTGGTGCAAATTCCATCCGTTCCTACATCAAGGAGCCGGACGGAAAAACTGTTCTAATTGCAGACGAGGGAAATGCTCCGGAACTGAAATCAGTCATCGATACTGTATGGAGTAACTGTAAATCATATAGTGGAATATACTTATCATCTCTCACTCATATGGAAGGCGGAGCGTGGAGAAAGGCATGGCTGGATGGAAAAAGACGTCTGTTAGATGAAGAAATAAAGGAGGATGAAATATCTTATGTCAGACATTGAAGAAATTGAAACTCCTACTCAGGAAATAGATGTTCCTCCGGATGATGTAGAAGAAAGCAACATCGAAACGGGAATCAACCAGAAAGAGCTCGAAGAACGTAATGCAGAAAGGAAAGAAAAACGATATTTAA
>JBJEMB010000214.1:0-9433 GCA_051879455.1 Lachnospiraceae bacterium | reverse complement strand
CATTATCTTCCACACCAAAATAAACAGTTCCACCTTTACTATTAGCAAACGCAATCAATTCATCTACAGCTAATGCAATCCGTTCTTTCATACTGGAAGCCTTTACCCAGGATTTGAATTCTGTATCAATCGATTCTCCCTTTTGAAGAACTTTTTCGAGATCTAATATATCCACCGAAGCACCTCTTTTCTATGAAGCTGCTTATAATGTACTTCTATATATTATCTTTTTTACTACCATATTCTGTAACATCTTCAGCAACCATAAGCGTTTTCTCTTTATGCAGCAAATCTAAATAAGAAATGACATTTTGGTCTTCTAATACATTCTTATGAATAATTTTGCTTCCAGCATACATCTTATACTCGATTCCACTTGCCACAGCCATTTCTTCTGCCGCTTCTGCTTTTGCTTTTACTATTTTATCATCAATTTTATTATCGCCTTTAACTTCAATCAATTGATATGTCCCATCTTTCATTTTTGCAAGAAAATCCGGATAATACTGACGAATTCTTCCTGATTCCGGATCATAATAGTGAACATACAAATCTCCCTGATTTGAAGTGAACATACCTGTAAAATAAACTTCTGCAACCTTTTTACTCTTCATATATTGCATAAAACATTCTTTCTCAGGAAGTGAATCAAAACAGTATGTATCTGCATGAAAGCTCTTCTTTTTCTCCTCTGGTGTAAATCCAGGATATTTATTTGTTATCACAAGATCATCCTTTGCAGAAAATTCATAATATCCAGCATCCTTTGGCTCTCTAAGAAGTACAAGTTTTTTATCCTCTGATTTCATTTCAGCCTTCACCTCATAAAATGTATGAAAAATCTTTGGAATGATCACATCATAGAGAACCTGATTGTATTTATTTACAACCTCAAGCACTTTTTCAAGGCCATCTACTGATTCCCCTAAGATTTTACTCACTAAGACACATGAGAGATTTAAATATCTGGCAACTTCTCCTGTCAGGGAAAATGCACTAAACTTCATATTATCTTTCAAATAATCAATATTGATTTCCTTAACCGTCGTATCATTGGCAATACTAGCTTTCTCGTACATGATACTTGCGTACTTTGAAAGATCTAATTGCCCCAATTGAAAATCAACGGGTTTATCGTATGTCTTTTCGACCAAGGAATACTCATGCCAAACCTTCTTCAGCGTAATTGTCCGAGTCGGGGGTAATACCCTAACCTTATATTTATGGCGATTCGCATTGTTTGGATTCTTCAATTCCTTTATCTCCATATTAAAATTCTTATGGAGTTCATCATCAAGGATCTCAAAATTATCTTTCGATAAAAATACCATTGCAGTTAAACGATCATTTGTAATTGAGCGCATACATCGCATCGTCGCCTGAAGGACAAATACTTTTGATTTTGGACTTCTGTAAAGAGCAACCCCCATAAGCGATCTACAGTTCCATCCTTCTTTTCCTTTTTCAACAAGGATGATGAACTGTTTTTTGTTTCCTTCCGAACCTACGACATCCAGATTATTAAAATTTCTGATATCCTCATCTTTCGTATATTTGCTATCCCCTACATTCACTAAAATACTATTCAACGGAATACCCAATTTAGACAGTACCTTTTCAATTGTAGGTTTTACCTCATTTACCGCTTCATCAACATCTGCAGCATAAATAGCCAGCTTAGGATTTAGTCCCTCGTATGTCGTCCCACCGTATTTTTCCCAAAATTTCGATACCACCGCCACAAGGAACTCCTCATTCTTCACATTTTCAAACCCTATCGGATCTGCATCCTTAAGATATCCATTCCAAATAGATTCTCTTAGTCCGTATGAGTAAACCACCTCTGGAAGCATCTGTTTCTTAACATATGGCGTTCCCGTATAATTATAACATGCTACAATAGATGTATTCTCTGCAAGCAAGTTAATTGTATCTCTCAAACTTGTCTTCTTTGCACCAGATGAACGAATCTGTTTCTCAAGGTCTGCTCCAAACAAGTGATGTGCCTCATCGACATAAACCCCTAACTGTGGCAATCGGCATAATTTCTTAAAACGTTGGTTGTCCATCAATGATCTATCGTCCCAAGGATCATCATCTTCTTCACTGTCACCATAAACCGTGGAAAGAAGCGAACTTGATCCATCAAAAAGCATCTGGCCCGGAGTTTCTTCTTTGCGCTTTTTCTTGACAATTATCTTTTGCGTGTTTGAAATAATTATGTTAAAATCCGAATCATCTATTGTATGAAGAATTGTCCCTGATTCATCTAAAAAATGAAACTTAATATTTGCATCCAATACCCGCGCATATTCCGGTGGAACTACTTTTGTTTTATCAAAGGTCATTATTTCACGCAATGATTGCAATACCGTTTTGTCGGGGGCAAACACGAGAGCGTTATGGCAGAATCGTTTGTCTTTCGGGTACTTATTTGCGAGAAGAAATTCGTAAAAAATACAGGTAGCCATTAGAATGGTTTTTCCGAGTCCCATTGTTAACGCATAAATATAGTTTGGATAGGTCTCACGATATTTTTTCATTTGCTTAAATAAGGTATCGGTCTGTTTCTCTGTCGGTGCGTCAAATATACTGATTTGTCCGGTTTTATCAACTGCATAATAGGAGGCATCCGAAAATTTTCCTCTTTTATTTCTCCAATCCTCAAACATCTCATAGACTTGCTGATTGTTCATGAATTCCTTGACAAACACATACATTTCTAACGCTTCAAACTGTGGTTTTCGTAGAAATGCATCTGGATTTTCTTCTTTGTCATTATAAGCAAGGAATTTTCTTGTCAGATCATTATATCTGGACCGAATTTTCCCCCTGTTATTTTCGTAGTAATACCACAATTGTGAATTAAACGTAAAATTTGAATCAAATTCATTTGCCATTTAATTCACCTCCACTTCCAGCGACTCCGATAGTAAATCTGTAATCTTTACCTTGATTGTCCCAGCATCCTCTGGAATATCATAAATTCCTTTTACCATCTCATTTTTTTCTGGAATATCAATGATTGTCGGTTGCATTACAACTCCATCATAATTCCAGTCAACCATAATAGAATCGACCAGTTGTCTCCAGTCTTCTACATATTCTTTCTGCAAAGAAAGCTTTTGCATCAAATTCATCGGATAAAATGCTCGGATGACCAATTTATTTCCTTCATGGACCACTTCTGCCTCTGCTTCCCGTTTTAATTGCAAATCTGCTTTATCTCGTAGAACATCCAAAATCTCGACATCCACCTTATAATCAGCGAGTTCCTGCTCCAATGCACCTTTCAGATCCGGCTCATGCCCCATACAGACAATAGTCATTCTCTCAACAGGCTGATTGGGATTTTCTTCCTTACGTTTTTCATAAGTACTGTATGGTAAATTTGCCAATAGCTCTTTCAAATCTGCTTTCGTGGCAATACGATTAATCGGCATGATTTTTACCATTCTGCCATCCAATTCACCATCCCATACCTGACTCTGAGGAAATGGCTGGATTTCTAACGCCTGGATCAAAAGATCTCTGGCCTCTGCCGGATTTCGGAAAAAGTCATAATTATTTACATTGTATACCTCAAAACCCGTATACTTATCGTCTGCATTTCCAGAATCATTAAGTTCTTTTGTAACAGATAATAATCGTTTTGTGGTTGTCTGAATTGCACCAAGATTGATATCTGCTCCGATAAAACGCCGCCCAAGTTTCATTGCAACAGCTTGTGTTGTTCCGCTTCCCATAAAGCAATCAAACACTATCCCTCCTATGGGACAAGATGCGTTAATTATTTTTTCCAATAATCTTTCTGGTTTTTGAGTTGGATATCCTAATCGTTCTGTTTGATCATGCATATTAATATGCTGTAAATCCCAAACATCACGTGGATTTACCCAGACACATGTATTACCCTCTTCATCTATAAATTGTTCCGTATTAGGATTATAACCTTTAGATTTATCAACAATCGCCTTTTCCTTTATATTATTGTAATAAAAATTATCTGTTTTTGTATACAAATAAATTGTATCATGTTTTCTGTTAAAATATTTCTTAGTTGTGCCACCAGTCTTATAAGACCAAATAATTTCATTTTTGAATCCAGATGATCCAAAGATTTCATCCAAGATGAGTCGGAAATAAGCTGTCATCCGATAATCACAATGAACATATATACTCCCTGTATCACTTAATAATGAGTACATTATATTTAATCTTTCATACATGAATTGTAAATATTCATCATTATTCCAAATATCACAATATTGTTTCTCTTCAAAAGAATTACTATCAGATTCTGCTGTCCCTATTCCCCTAATTTCAATATGTTTTTTATAATCTGCGCCACTGGCAAATGGGGGATCAATATAAATTAAATCTATTTTACCTCGGTAATCTCTTAGCATATGACTCATAATTTGGAGATTATCTCCCCAATATACCTTATTCATCCATCCATTATTCGATTTACCATATACTTCTTTTAGTTGTGCCGGATAATATTGTGCAAATCTATATGGTTTTTTTCCGGTCCACCGAAGATCTGGGAATCCTTTTATCGTAGGTCTTGAATCTAATTCAAATGACAATTGTTCATCCATCTCTATTTCCTCCATTGCTTCTATTTGTTACTACAATAATATCTAAAGTCGCAGTTCTTACATACTTTTTCATCGTTAGAACAAGTATGAAAATCTTTTTTCATAATCTTATGTACTGTATCATCAAACGCTTCCATAGTCCCCTCTATGGCTGACTTCGTATATGGGAATGTAATGGTGGGTACACCATCTTCCTCGCCAGTATAATAGAGGTGCATTTTACTTACCTTATGTCCGGTTCGTTGTTCCACCAAATAAGCGTAAATATTAAGCTGTCTACGATACTGTTCGATTCTTCCTCGCATTTTTTCCATATCTGGTTTCTTTTCTGACTTAAAATCAACAATCTCGACTGTATCATCTTCTCCTTTAATAAGATCAATCTTACCTTCAATGATATAGTCTGGTTTTACAAGTGATACATCAACTTCAGCCTCTTTAATTGCACTCCAGTTTCCATGTTGCCTATCAACATATCTCAGCACCTGATTTAATGCGGTATCTAACTGCGGCTTGGCCAGATAGGTATGCTCCGTTTTTGAAAGTGTTTCGTAGTTTGTTTCAAACCAATTTGTGATATTCTCTTTATTTATTCCATTTTCTTCATTGCGAAGTGCCGCCTTATGCACGTCCTCAATGGTTTCATGCACCAAGGTACCAAAAAGCATAGCTCCACCACGAACCGGCATAAATTCTAGTTCTTTATAGAATTTATACTGTCTTGAGCAAGTCTCATAAACCATTATATTTGATGTAAATGAATACGTATTTTTAATATTCACATCCTTAACAAGGCTGAATTCAAATTCGTTTATAGCAAACTGTCTATCATTGACACTTGGTAATTCTTCATAAATCTCACGAAAATAAAGGCTTGGAGTTCTGTTATCCTTATTACAGGTTAAAACAAGCAAATTCTGTGCTCTCGAAAATGCTGTATAATATAATCTCCAGAAATCAAAGAATTTCGTCCTATCATATGGTTCAAATGCCGGACGATGGAAATACTTTTCCTCAATTTCTATCATCAAATCATTATTATTTTTCTTAGGTATATTACCTAGCGAATCCACCACAACAATTGGGAATTCCATCCCCTTGGACTGATGTATCGTCAGAAAGGACACACAACCGCTTGGTGCATACTCCGAATCATCTTCATATTCATCTATTCCACCATCTATCAAGAGTTTGAGATATAAGTTAAACAGTTTTTCTGTATTTTGACAAATCGTTTTTGCATTTAGGACGTCTATCCTATGCAGATATTCAAATTTACCAATTATCTGAGTGAGCTTTGCCAGATTTCTTGTTGGCCTTATATCTACAACTCCTACACTCATATCCGTATCAAGTATTACTATAAATGGCTGAAACTGAAACATTTGATATAACAGTCCTGTATATGCATAGTCTGTTGTATCCTTTAGCCCAGCATGTAGCTTTCCCCTATTTCTGATCCATTTCAGAAGTTCTTTACCTTCTGGCTTCAATAGGTATTCATTTGCTAACATAATACAGTCCCGATAATATGTAATATGATTTTCCTGAAGGAACATATACTCTCCGTTTTCCAAACCATTAACATATTTAGGGAACAAAAGCATCAGGCAACCAAGAGTCAGCCTTATTTCATCTCTCTGGAAAAACATATCTGATCTTGGGGAATATACTTTAATCCCGTTTTTCTCCAAAAATCTTGCCAGTGCAGTAACTTTGGATCCTTTCACAGAATTAAACAAAAATGCAATTTGATTATAATCTGTCAGCTTGCCGGATTTTTCCAAGTGTCTAATGAATTGTAAAATATTTTCGTGCCATTCATCCGAATCATCATCTCCATCCAGCCTTATAACAGCCGGGCTTGAAATCTTAGTCTTTTCATGTGCTTCAATCGTCTTTGGATATCTGTATTTCTCCCACTCAAATTTGAATTTTGCACCATCCGTCGTAACCATCCATTTATTATAAAAATCAACAATATCACTATTTGATCTATAATTCACAACTAGCGGAATGATCTTGCATTCTCCATCTGAAAATTTTTGTGGAAATTCAAGAATATTTCTTATCGTTGCTCCACGAAAGCGATACAAACCCTGATCGTCATCACCAACCACACATATATTATGACGTTTCCCTGCAAGCAAAAATACAAGCTGTTCCTGAATAAAGTTAGTATCCTGATACTCATCTACCATTATGTATGAAATCGAATCCTGATACTCCTGCAAAATCTGAGGATTATCCATTAATAAAGAATAGGTTTCCGTTTGTATAGATGCAAAATCCATCAGGTTATTTTCATCCATCAACTGCCTATATGTCTGCAACATCTGCCCTATCATAGAAATTGATGGATTTAAATCTTTCATTAATTCTTCTGGTGCGACAAGTTCTTCCGACAATTTATTTACATAATCACATATTATGCCAGCCTGTCTCCATGCTCCTCTTTTAGGTAATATTAATTCAACACCAGCTATCGATCTAAATCGATTTATATTCTGAAATACCATATACTGCTGATCAAAAGAATCCAATAACCTGTAATTCCGTCTATATCTCGTGTATTCCAACTTCTCTTTCAGTATTTTTAAACATAATGAATGGAATGTTCCAATATACATTTCATTCAAATTAGCCGTAATATTTCTTTCTGCCAGTTCATTTGTAATTCTAGTAACCAGTTCTTTTGCAGCCTTCTCAGTAAACGTAGCAATAAATATACTCTCCGGCTTTACTTTTTTCTCTTCAATCAAATAAATTGTTCTCTGAACAAGTGTAAATGTTTTTCCTGTTCCTGGACCTGCCGTTATGAGGACTGGACCATCTGTTATTGAGATTGCTGCCCGCTGAGCATCATTTGCATTTCCAAAATCAAACATTACATCTCACCTCAATGTTTTTACTCCTATAATGTTTTTGCTTACATAAATATATTTTTTATCAATTGATACTTCTAATATCTTATTATATTTCCCAAAATTAAATAATTGTTTTTATATTATACCACCAAAATACTTTAGGAAAAAGACATCAATTACTTACATACCATCTTTCCCATACTCTTTACTATCGATCTCCAATATCCCTTTGTCCTCTCTTCCTAGGCTGCTGTTCCACGATCTGTTTCTTATCCTCCAACCGTTCATGAATACTTCGTTTCTTCCCGACGTTTTTCTGCACTTCCCGTTTCTCCACATTCTGAATATTCGCCGGAATCCTCAGATACATTTTTTCCGGTTCTAGTTCCGGTGCATCCCATGCTTTTTGAGCCATCTGAACTTTCTTCAATTCCGCTTTCGCAAATTTCATTTCCTTTGTAACTTCCAGTGCATTTTGATATCCATGCTGAGCCGGAATCAAATCCAATGTAGCCTTTGCCTTTTCCAGTTGAACTTTCTTAGCTTCAATCTTTCCTTCCAGTTCTTTCTGCTCTTTTCGGTGGAACCATTTCTTTTTCACTTCCTTCAGATCTTTTTCCAGTTTCACGATGGCTTTCTCAATGGCATAGATCTTCTGTTCCTGCTTTTTCATCTTATTGAGAATTTGCTGCAATCGCATAACCTCTGCTTCCTGCTTTTCCGAGGAAGGACGTTCTCCTTTCGGTTTTGCTGGAAGTGGTTCTGGCGTAATGTCAATCCGCATATCATGATCAATCAGAGGATTCCCGTCTGGATCTCTATCGCAGTATTTCGTCTCCCGCAGAAATTCTACAAATCCCCTTAGGTATCCGACTGCTTTCTGAAGAATACCTGTAAATAATTTGGGATTCTGTCCATGTTCCCGGAGGGATTCCGCCACCGGCTCATCAATCTGTGATTGCTTTGCTGTCATCACTTCCATTTCTGATGCCCCTGTAAGTAATGCCCGGTCTACATTCCGATTCCATTCTTTCCGAAGAAAATTGTCTGCCCTGATCTCCGCTTCTTTGGGATTGTTTTTCCCGATCTTTTGGGTAGCAAGATAAGGACCGCCCTTCTGAAATACCTGCAGCTTCTCATTTTCATCTTTCACAATCTCATTGATAGCATCTGTCATGACCTGCTTCATATTTTCAAGAAACGCATTGGACTTAAATTCCTCTTTCTTTGGATGAAAGAAATTCGTCTCATACACTTCCCCTTTTTTGATGATCTTACATCCGGGACGGAGATTTCCATCCTCATCGAGGATTTCCTTTTTCGTCCGTACATGCTTTCCCTTTTCATTATAAAACATATTTCTGCTTGCAATTTTCCGCTCCACTTCCTGCCGAATCTCCCGTTCTGAAAATATCATATGAATATGTAGGTTGGTTTTACTCTTATTATGATGCAAAGCTGCACAGCAGCCCACATCATACTTTTCCAGAAATTTCGATGTTATATATTTCAGCAGAATCTCATGGTCATAATCGATCAGGCTCGGCGGTAACATAATAATCAGCTCTCTGGCTTCAATGCAAGTCCCTTCCGTTCCGCTTTTTGCAAAATCCCTTTGATTCTGTTCAGCAAGCAGATCCCAGTAGCTGTCCTCCACATTGGAAAAGACCGCATACAGATTCTCCTGCCGCTTTGGGCTGCTGATATAATCCACTCTACCTTTTACATCATGCAGCTTGCTTTCCATCACAAAACTATGATTTCGCCTGTTCACACTTCCTCCTTTCCGCCGGATACTCTACCATCAGAAATCATCACCACTATTCACTTCTGCAGAATACTTTGGCAAGCAAAATCCGCCCCTGCGAGGTCCTCCGGGAGGACGAAAGACACAGAGTATAAGCTTTAGCTTGTGCGATGGGTGTATTTCGCTCTCAATCGCCGAGGGCTCTTTTTGTCATA
>JBJEMB010000213.1:0-1707 GCA_051879455.1 Lachnospiraceae bacterium | reverse complement strand
CCTTATCATCGCTGTGGCAGCAGTGGTCTGAAACTCCCGGCAATTTCTTTGGGATTATGGCATAATTTTGGAGATACCGCTTCCTATGAAAATATGCAGCAGCTTATATTCACAGCCTTTGACAATGGGATTACGCACTTTGACCTTGCCAACAATTACGGTCCTGCACCCGGAAGTGCGGAAATCAACTTTGGACGTATACTGAAGGAAAATCTTCTTCCCTACCGGGATGAAATTCTTATCAGCACCAAAGCCGGTTATGAAATGTGGGATGGTCCATATGGCAACTGGGGAAGCCGCAAATATATTCTGGCAAGCCTCGATCAAAGTCTCCGTCGTATGGGACTAGAGTATGTAGACATCTTCTATCATCACCGTATGGATCCGGAAACACCACTGGAAGAGACCATGGGTGCACTCGCCCAGGCTGTTACAAGTGGCAAAGCTTTATATGTAGGATTATCCAATTATGATGGGAAAACTATGGAAAAAGCATCGGCGATTTTAGAAAATCTTCATTGTCCATTCATCATCAACCAGAACCGTTACTCTATCTTCGACCGCACGATTGAACAGAACAGACTTAAGGATACGGCCAAGAGACTTAGTAAGGGAATTATCGCCTTCAGTCCTCTGGCACAGGGAATGCTGACAAACCGCTATCTCAACGGTGTTCCGTCAGACAGCCGCATCAAAACAGACGGAAGATTTTTACAGGAAACCGCACTCACCGAAGAACGACTGGAACAGATTAAGAAACTCGATGAATTGGCTGCAAAGCGCGGACAGACACTTGCAGAAATGGCATTAAGCTGGATTCTGAAAGACGGAGTTGTGACCAGTGTCCTTATAGGCGCCTCTAAACCCTCACAGATTTTAGACAATATAAAAGCTATTAAAAATACTATATTCTCTGCGGAAGAATTAGAACAGATAGACAACATTTCGAAATAGTAAGAAACCGGTCTGCCGAAAATGGCAGACCGATAGCTTTTCTTTTACATATCTATTTTTTTAACATCATTCATTACCCGATTAATATAGTAACCCTCCATACAACGGCAGGATTTCAGAAAGTCCGATAGCCGCTGCATTAATCAGAACTATGATCAAAATAGTTAATTTAGTAAAAGCAGATATATATGCCATTTTTTCTGTGATAAAAGGAATTTTCTTTCTGTAAAGGAAAAAGAAATACAATCCATCGCAAATTAAGAACATACAAAGAATCATAAGCGGACAAATCATCCCAATCCCCAAATAATCTATGTCGGAAAGTGTTCTCCCTTTATCAAATAAATGCGGAATCATCTGAAAAAAAGGTCTGGCACAGATAATGGCTAATAACACATTAATCAGCGTATCTATATAGATGATTTTTTTTATGATATTTTCTTTTTCCCGCCTGGCATGTTTCTTTAATACCGATTCTTTTTCTTCGAACAGCATCCTGTCCACTTCCATGTTTTTTAACTTTCTTTCAAATTCTCTACAAGTATTGCAAGTCTTTAAATGTTCCTCCACAATTTTCCGACTCTCTTCACTACAGATTCGATCCTGATATAAAGGTAGCAAATCCTGAATTATATTACAATCACAGCTTCTATTCATAACTTAATCCATCCTTTCTATTAATTTTATTCTCGCACGGTGATAGGTAACTCTTGCCCAGACCTCTGTCTTTCCAAAAATCTGTCCTATTTCCCT
>JBJEMB010000212.1:0-9532 GCA_051879455.1 Lachnospiraceae bacterium | reverse complement strand
TTATATGAGGAAAGTTATCCACATCATAGAAAAAAAACATTTAACAATTACCTAACTACAATATAAATATGGTTAATATCCCTTACAGCCAGTAAGGAATTATCCATCTTGTTGCTTAAGCTGTATAATGATGGAGCAATAGGTATGTCGGCTTCCTTTCTTGGACTTCGCATCCGTTAAATAGACTGATAACCAGCTCCTCATTCGCAGCGTTCGTTTTATGCAGGTTGAATCGCCTTAGGTGCATTCGTGTCACACCACAGTAGATTGAATAGGCAATGAGTAAAACTGGTACTTATCCATTGCAATAATCTTAAGGAGTGACAAATTTATGAATGCAGTAGGTATCGATGTTTCAAAAGGCAAAAGTATGGTTGCTATTATGCGACCTTTTGGCGAAGTTGTTTCCACGCCTTTTGAAATCAAACACACAACCAGTGACATCAATTCTCTTGTAGATCTCATCAACTCTATTGATGGTGAATCCAGAATCGTAATGGAGCATACTGGACGGTATTATGAAGTCCTTGCCCATCAACTTTCTGCGGCAAACCTTTTCGTCAGTGCTATCAATCCAAAACTTATCAAGGATTTTGATAATGATTTCCTTCATAAAGTAAAATCTGATAAGTCTGATGCTGTTAAGATTGCACGCTATGCGCTTGACAAATGGCAAAATCTAAAACAGTATAGTGTTATGGATGAATTACGCAATCAGCTTAAAACCCTGAACCGTCAGTTTGGCTTCTACATGAAGCATATGACGGCTATGAAAAATAATCTTATTGGCACCCTTAATCAAACCTATCCTGGCGTTAATACTTATTTTGACAGTCCTGCACGTAGTGATGGCAGCCAGAAATGGGTTGATTTTGCATCTACTTACTGACATGTTGACTGCGTTCGTAAAATGTCTCTTAATTCCTTCATTGACCATTATCAGAAGTGGTGTAAGAGAAAGAAGTACAACTTCAGTCAGACAAAGGCTGAGGAAATCTACGGAAAAGCAAAGGAGCTTGTTCCTGTACTTCCAAAGGATGAAATAACAAAACTTATCATCAAACAGGCAGTTGACTAGCTCAACAATGCCTCTACAACCGTCGGGGAACTTCGTACGCTCATGAATGATACTGCATCAAAACTCCCGGAATACCCTATCGTCATGTAAATGAAAGGGGTTAGTCCATCACTAGGACCACAACTCATGGCTGAGATTGGTGATGTAACCCGCTTTACGCATAAAGGTGCTTTGACCACTTTTGCCGGCGTTAATCCCGGTGTAAATGAATCCGGTACATATGAGCAGAAAAATGTACCCACTTCAAAACGAGGTTCTGCAGATCTGCGAAAAACACTATTTCAGGTAATGGATGTTCTTATCAAGACAATGCCACAAGATGATCCGGTATATCAGTTCTTGGATAAGAAACGTGCCCAGGGCAAACCTTACTATGTCTACATGACAGCGGGTGCCAACAAGTTTCTACGAATCTATTATGGTCGGGTGAGAGAATATCTCTCGTCTCTTCCAGATTCAGAATAAATACAAAAATACCTTTTCAGGCCAGCACTAGTGTGGTGGTCCTATTTTGATACCCATTTTTCAACCTGTATAAAATTTTCAATGTTCATCAATTTAGCCTTGACTTTTTATTTGCAGGCTATTTATATCCCCAGGTAAAAGCTAATTTCTTCCATGAGTTTTTTTTCTTCACTACAAAATTACCCCAATTTGTTTTATAACTCTTTTTTTGAGTCATTTTTTCAGATAGAGCTTTCATTCCTTTTTTATACTTATCACTTGAATCAAACCACAGGGTACCTGTCATCTTGAGGTCTTCTGCTTTTGCACTTGATTTTCCGGGCATACATCTATATGGCTGAAAAGCAGTTAACCACCATGATTTTTGTTGTTCCGTAGAAGTTTTACTATCTCTCGTAAACATTTTCGTTCTATACCCTTTTTTATATAATGACATACGCATCCGAATCCTTCGTTTCTTTTGATATGCACAATTCCAGAAATGTCCAGATTTATAGTACAATCCTATTTCACATCCTGACGATATACTGTATCCATGCATTTCCCCATACTGACCTTTCCAAAATTCTATTTTCCATTCATCAGTTTCTACTTTGAAATTTCCAATTTGCATTCCAAAATAATTAGCAGCATAATCATAAATATCATAATATCCAAAATACTTTTGGGGTGCATTTTGATTATAAGCAAAATACTTGTACTTGCTATTCCAAAATCCGAAGAAAACATGCCCACTCGGATCCACATAATTTATCGGATTGTTATCACAGTACACATACAAGTTCCATTCTTTTATACTATCTCGCTCTCCCCGATAGGTATCCTCTGTCAGGAACCTTCCGTTCTCTGGGTCATAGTACCTTGCATTCAGGTAGTAAAGTCCTGTACTTGCGTCATAGATTCCTCCGGTGTAGCAGATCTCATTCCCGAAGGTTCCGCTTCCATTGATTTCTGTCTCTCCGAAATCATCGTATTCATAGGATAGTTCCCCTGCTCCGTTTTCATTCAGGATGCTGGTCGTGCTTCCCTGTATATCCTTATTATACAAATGATATTTCAGGATGTCATTTGCTGTTTCGTCAGCTGCAGGAACATTTTCTTCCGCAGCGATTACATTTCCTTCCACCCCTAGTAGGTTCTGGATGGCTTTTGTATCGGCGCTTCCTTCGGTTGTGTACGAGACAACTCCGTCATGGTAGAAGTAATTGGTCTCCTTCGCACCTTCTGTTTTTTGGATGCGCTGTCCATCTCCGTTATAGAGGTTCTCCTGCGTGAAAGTTGTACTGCTGCCGGATTCACCGGAACCATTGGAAGTAATGGTTGCCTTGCTCAGACGGTTGTCCGCGTCATACTCATTGACCGTCGTTGTATGGGCCTTGGTATTCACTTCCTGGATCTGGTTTCCATTCACATCATATGTATATGTAGAGCGGCTTTCCTCTGCCCCGCCACGCTCGGTCACCGCGGTTAAAAGCTGATCCAGACCGTTATAAGTGTAGCTTGTCTCTGCGCTTCCTTTGATTTTCTTTGTTCGGTTTCCGGCTTTGTCATACTGGTAGCTAATTGTCTGCTTACTGTCATTGTCTCTATGGTCGGTCACCTCT
This sequence comes from Lachnospiraceae bacterium, assembly GCA_051879455.1. Lineage (GTDB taxonomy): Bacteria > Bacillota > Clostridia > Lachnospirales > Lachnospiraceae > MD308. The sequence continues at coordinate 6,385 of JBJEMB010000212.1, read as the reverse complement.
GTCTTTATAAGCTGTCCGAGGGCATTGTAAGTATAAGCTTTTGTTTCGTTTACCTTGTCTGCGTCTGTCGATGGAGTGTTGTTGATCTCTGTCTTTTCCGTAATGTTATTGTTCTTGTCATACTTGTATGCATAAGACTCCAGTACTTCTGTACCTTTTTTATAGACCATAGTAGTCACTCGGTCAAGGGCATCATAGGCATAGCTCTTTGTAATACACGTATTTCCTCCATCTGCGAAATCAGGATATTCCTTAATCTCTGATACTTTTCCATGAGCATCATATGTATATTCCCGGATCGTAACCGGAGTTTCACGTCCGCTTATTACAGCTTGTACGCTCTGAAGCCAGCGGTTTGCATTATAGGTGTAGTGAAGACCTTCCACTCCTCCGGCACCGACAAGTGCATACTGAATACCGGTGACTTTATCCTCGGTGTCATACTGGTAAGTAACCTTGTGGGAAGTAACCGTTTCTTCGGACGGTTCACTCTCGCTGTTTACTTCTGCCGTCCATGAGATTCTTCCAAAAACATCATAGCCTGTGAAAGTATACCGATATGGGACAAAGCCTGTATCTTTTTTCTGGAAATCCACCATTTTTGTCTGACGCTGTAAGTCATCATATGTATACTCTGTCTGGAACGTCTCTTTTCCGTCACTGTCATAGAGAACCGTCTTTACCAGAAGATTCCGGTTATCATAGATAAATGCCTTGTATGCATCATTTTCATAAGTGATTTTTGTCTGATTGCCCCTTTCATCATACTCGTAGGATGTGGCAATGCTTTCCTGGGCAGTATCTCCTTGATCTGTGGTGGAGCGGGTGAGTCCTGCGGCATCCACAACTTCCACACTCTGATGTCCTTTCGCATCGGTAATTGTCGTTGTCGTTCTGCCACCTTCGGCATCTGTGGCATACGAAGCTTTTGTGGAAATCATTTCACCCTCTGCATCCTGCACAACTTCCGTAACCCTAGCGGAATCATCATAAACATACTCTGTGACAGTACCTTTGGCATCGGTTTCTCTGGTGACATTCCCCTTATCATCATACTCCTGTTTTGTGACGATCGTATCTGTCCCAAGGATATAATCACCGTTTTGAACTTCCGGATTTACAACGGTTGCAATCTGATTGCCTTTTGCATTATAAAGAGTAAGTGAAACCTTTCCATCTGCTGCAGCTGCTCCGGTTCCATTGCTATACGCTACCACCTGATTTCCACTCTTATCATAAGTATAATCTGTATAAAGACCGTTTGCCTTCTCACGGACAAGCTTTCCTGCCTTGTCGTAGTATTTTTCCGATGCAGTACTTCCGTCTGGGTAGCTTTCCTTCTCAATATAGGCATTTTGTACTTCCCGCGCACTTTTTCCATCCTGTACAGTTACATCTCCATAACTGTAGGTAGTATTATAAGTAATAGATATTCCTTTCGTCACTTTTCGTTTGGTGACTCTGTTGATGGCATCATAAGTGTACTCTGTCGTAATACCAGATGTATCCACCTCTTTCACAACGGTACCGTTTGCATCATAGGTGCTGGTGCTGGTAAGCGTTTTTCCATTCAGAGTAGTCTCTGTCTTTGTGACGCGCCCCAGGTAGTCATAGGTGTACTCTGTCACTTCCCCAGTTGTTTCATCCGTTGTTTTAATAGTCCGACCCATGACATCATAGGTGTTGGTCTCTTCATTTACCACCTCACCGGAAGTCTCTTTCTCAGAGATCACATTTCCATCTGCATCATACCCTGAAATTGTTTTCGACGTCTCCATGCCATCTTCGGTAACAATAGATTGTATCTCATTTCCGTAGATATCATATGTACTTTCAGTCACAATCACATTATCTGGATCGGAGGAATCGGTTTCTTCGGTAACATCACCCAGTTCGTCATATTCCGACTGTTCATTACTGATTTGCTTCCCATCCAATGTAACATTCACAACTTTAGGACAGTCCTGCGTCCACTCATTCGTGTCGTCATAAGTATAAGCCGTTTTTGTGCCGTCCTCTGCAATCTCTTCGGTTACATTTTCATCTTCATCATAGGTCGTCTGTGTAACTTTATCTTCTGTTTTAAATACAATCTTATCTCCATCAAAGACTTCGTATCCAATCTTCCTCGTTGTTTTTGTGACAAGATATGGATTTTCAGCATAAGTATATTCATAGCTTGTCACATCTCCGTCTGCTGATGTCTCAGACAATGTTTTTCCTGTCTGTGTGTCATACTGTGTTGTCGTTGAATTGATTTCTGTGCCGGATTCGTTGAACTTTTTCACTGAAGTCTGGTTTGTCTGGTATTCAAGTTCGTATCTCTCCTGATTTGGATAAGTGACTTTATCTGCCTTTTCTCCCTGATAGCTAATCGTATATTCCTGTGCCTTTCCGTCTGTGACAGTGGTCAGTTTTCCGTCTGTGTAGCCATAGTTATAAGACACTTTATCTTGTCCGGAAGTATGTGCTGCCTGCGTCAAAGTACCGTCCGTGTAGGAATAGTTCAGTGTGGTTTCATCTGGCAGCGTTACAGTAGTAAGCAATCCACTCTCTTCATCATAAGAAAGAGTAATCTCTTTTCCGGTATCCGTATTAACTGATGAAAGTCTGCCGTCTGATGTATATTTATAAAACAGATATGTCCCATGAGGCTCTGCTGTTGCCACCAATTGGCCTCCTTCATCAAATCGGTAAAGGATTCCGTCTTTGGTCTTAAGGGTATATGCGTGAGTTGCTGTTTCCGTTATTGTTTCTTCTGATTCCGAATCATCCTGTATGATATAATCTCCGGTTCCAATGGCAAGACTGCTTAGTGCATCTTCCGCTGTCTTTAATGGAGAAAGCGGCGGAACAAGCGTTTCTGCTTTTACCCCTGTCGTTTCTCCCTCTACCAATGAACTCATCACTTGCGGTGTCTGGGCAAGTGCTGTCTCTGCAGACTGAAGTGTATAATCCTTTGTCTGAGCACACTGATAAGCATCTCCATTTTTTTCAAATGTGTAGACACTTCCGTCACTGTCAAGAAAACTGATTTTTCCGGACTCGTCCATAAGGAGTTCCTTATGGAGGGAATCCATCCATCCTTCACCAAACATTCCACTGATTTGAAGCTGGCTGTTATAGTTTCTTGTTACATCAAAGGAAATCTGATTTGCAGGGAGTGTAACATCTTCCTGCTCATAAGAAAGGTTTCCACTGCTGTTTTCAATACTTCCACTTCCTACCGGAGTGCTGAATGTATAGTATCCAAGATACTCCTTGCTTCCTGTCTTCTTCTGTAATACCGAAGGAGCTGTGCCTTTCATGGATAATACCTGTTCCATAAGAGCCGTGTCTTCTATCGTACCTTCCGTGTCTGTCCGGACTGCTTCAATCTTATAATAATAAGTTTTATCCGCCAGACTCTGGATATCAACCCAGTATCCGGTTTTCACTTTCTCTGCTATAAGAGACGATTCATCCACAGCGAAATTTTCGCTGTTTCCACGATAAATGCGATAATATACATTGTCGGATAAGCTTTTACTCGTCTCCCATGATATTATATTCTTTCCGTATTCATTACGGATTTTAAGGCTTCCCTCATTTGGTAAAAACCCTTCAAATCCAAGCCCATTGACATGCAGGTAATATTTTAATTGATAAGACTTTTCATTTCCCGCCTTATCTACAGCACGCACAATCACTGTGTGCTCGCCATTTCCGGTGATTGTACCTTCCGGTATTGTATAGGTACCGGATGCATTCGTTCCCATTGCAACGTAATTCTGGTTGTCTACCTTACATTCAACTTGTTTAAAATAAGTATCTGATGCACCACTCCAGCTGATAGTCGGTGTCATACTCTCTGCCGGATTTTCTTTTGTGCTTTCCGGTGAAATAGTCGGCTGGTTTAATGTCGGTGGTGTCCCGTCAATATAAAAACCAAATCCCTTTCCTGTCCCGGCAATTCCTCCGTTATCTACACCTCTGACAAAAATTTGATAGATTCCTTCATTCCATCCGGTACTTGCTGAAACAGTTGCTGTTCCGCTGGAGGTCGTCCCCAATTTCGTACTTGAAGAGTAATTTACAACCGTTTCGATTTGCGTCCAGTCTTCTTGACAGGTTGCCAGACGATATTGAACATAGGCCAGTGATTTAGACGTGATTCCTGACCATGTGACTTTTAATGCATCCCCCTTTTTTAAGTACTTTGGAGTACCTGTCACCGCAGTTGCTATTGTAGGTTTATCATAATATACAACCGTAAGCTTCGGTCTTAACGAACTTGTACTATGTCTGGATCCTACAAACTCACAATAGTGTCCGGTCTCACTGGCTCCTTTTAGCATAATTCCATAATTTTTCAGAGAACCATTCGCAATTCCGCGCACATATGTTGTCAGATTTAAACTCCGCTCTGTCTTATATTTTCCTGTAGATTTTACACTACTATAAAGTGTATCATATCCCGGTCTGGTATTCCATGTAATGTCCGCACATTTAAAACTTTCTTTTACACGGTATGCCTGTACGGTTTGTCCGCTGTTACTATTCGCTGTTTCATACAGCTTTAACACTGCACTATCTACATAATACCCTTTAACAGCCGGTGTCAAATTTAAAAACCTGAAGTATGTCCGGTAAACACCTTTTGATCCTTTTCCGGCATTTACAACCACAACACCGCTATCATAAAAATTCGTATTTTTATAGGAAGACCCATTTAAGACATATGCATCTCCTATGTCCGACTTACCACTCCATGTGGCTGTTGGATCTATCGTTACAGGATACTGTCTTGATTCATCCTTCAGATACTTCATATCTGCGGTCACAGTCACATGATAAAGCCCTTCCGTTTTCTTATCAGCTGACACTTCACAGGAAAGATCTTCACTGTAAGCTTTATTGGTCGCATCATTCATATTCGGAGGAGTGATGTTTCCAACAATCTCTTCTGTCTTGTTGTCATACAGTGTAATCCCTTCATCCAACTGATTCTTTCTGGCAAACAACCCATCAAGTTTCAGGTCATAAGAAAAAGTATTTCCTTCTGGGCACTCCGCTAATACAATCTCTTCCTTTACACCGGCAGATGTAGAGGTATATTCATAAGACTTCGTTGCATCTTTTGATTTATAGACAGCTTTTAATGGAACTTCTTTGATTTCTTCGTATCCATCCGCGTACTCTTCTTTTTCCACCTGGACTTTTTTCAGCTCCTCCGTCGGACTCATGGATATCCCATAACCGTCATTTTCCATAAGTACAGGTGTCTCACTTGTCAGCTCTTCCGGAAAATAATGTTTCCTGTCACCTTTTGCATTTTCGTACGAATAATCTGTGATATCCTGATTATTTTCACTCTGATTATCTTGTATTTTTACTAGTGACGGATCGTAATCGACAAGGTTCCCATTCTTGTCTTCATAACGTACCGCCTCATCATAAAATACAGTCATCTTCTTGTTATTTCCAACATCAAATGTAGTCGATGTCTCTGTATTTTCTTCAAGTCTTGCGTCCTCTTTCGTTACGTCATATTCTTTAACATCTGAATCTTCTGTCTGTTTAGTGGTTCCTGATTGTTCAGGATTCTCCATCTGTTCCGATGAAGTTTCTTCGGCATTCACAATACATCCTTCCCACGGAATGGAAGTAACAGTAAATGCAGCAATCAAAATCACCGCAATAATCTGTTTCCAATTCTTTTTCAGTTTTCTCATAATTTTCCTCCTTTTGACCTGTAACCAGTTGCGTTCATAATATGAAATAAGTCAAGCGATTACCTATTAATATGTTTTTGCAGTACTGTATCTAGTAGTTGTTTCTGATGTACTTCCCGTATAACATGTAATTTTTGCTTTTACCCTATATGTCCCTTTTGATATACTTTGCGTTTTCTTAAAATTAAAGTAGTTGCTTTCTTTGCTTCCTACCCAAGTACAAACTGTGACGTATGAATCAGAAGATTTTTTCTGAAGATACATAGAAATGCTAATTTTGGTGACTTCTCCAGCAACGCCATATACTTTACATGATGCTGTTGCTATACCAGAAGAAATACTTAATGAAACTGTATTTTCCACATCAATCGTTGCGGGTATAACCTCCTCTTCCTCAATACTATTTGCTGCGTATACATTGGCACAAGACAAAAATATCATACTGATTCCTACTCCTATGCACATTAATGTCTTTAAAATCCCTTTCTTATAGTATCTCATTTTCATCTACCTCCTTTTCTTTTACTCTCTATAACGAAGTAAATGTTCCATTTGTGACATTATTTCAATTTTTTGTCGGAATTAACTATATAAAAAAAGTATCTGCAATATGATTTGTAAGCGATGAATAACACACCGTTCCAAATGCCATTACAGATCTGAGATAATAC
>JBJEMB010000211.1:0-1732 GCA_051879455.1 Lachnospiraceae bacterium | reverse complement strand
TCCTGTATTACCAGTGTCCTGTGAACTGGCGATCATGACAAGTAATTGATTTTACTGGCAGCTCCGGATTCTTATCGCGCTCAAACAGCCGTTTTCCATGGCTGTCCACGATATAATTGTACTCTGCATCCGCTTTATCATCTTCCACCACGGCGATGGCATACCCGTCGCTGTAATAGGCCGTATCCAGCTTATCGATTCCTTCTTCCTCCAAGAAATACTGAATCTCCATAGCCTCATTGATGACAACCCATGCTTTTCCATCCTCTTCTCCGGTCAGATAAGCGGTTCCATTTTCATCGACAGAAAGGCTGTTCCCACTTCCAGAGCCGGCTCTTACTTCCAGGCAGACCGCAGCCAATCCATTTTTCATAGCTCGGCCTTTGATGCAGTTTAAGACATTTTCCCCCTGTTGATTCCAATATTCCAGATGTTCCGGATCGTGGTAATTATAATCTCTGCTGACAGCAAAGGAAATCCAGTCGGACTCCAGGAAAGAAACCTCCACATCCGGAACGGGATTTAAGCCGGTAGGCGTGAAGAACTCCTCTTCGGAAAGAATAACGCTGCCGGTTTCATCAATGATTCCCAGTCCGTCCACATTTGCAATGCCGGCATCTGAAAAATACGGCATTTCTCTCACCCCATTCAGGCGATACAATACATTTCCCTGCATATCAATGACGCAATACATTTTCTCTTCCGTATCATAAACCGCCAGATGATCCTCTGCTCCATATATGTCGCCGGCTGTCTTATAACGGCTCTGGTATTCCATTGTATAATTCAGAGTGCTGTCAATAATGCCGAAATCCTTGCCGCGGTCTCCTCCTACATCACTCGTTACCAGGGCATAACCGGAATCCGTGAAAACGCCCAGTTCCTTTTCCTCTTCTTCCCATGGTGTTACAGCCAGTTCGTTATCTTTCCAGGAAAGTACCGCCGTATACACACCGCTTTCCCCCTGGACAAGCACCCTTCTTACCCCGGTGCTGGAGAAATCCGCCGGAAGAGATTCCTGGCATATTTCGATGTCGGAAACAAACTGCCCTTCTCTGTCAATCATCTTATAAATTCTTTTTCTCACAGCAACAAAAGCCGTTCCATTGTTAAAAAAAGGATATGCGTCTTCATACTGAGGTTCAATTACCCAGTCTCCATTTATGTTAATGTATCCGTACTTACCATTGTCGCACTTGGCCGGAACCATACCAAAATGAAACAATGCGTTTGGATCATATTCATCGGTGAAAAGCTTGCCATCCACAAGCGCCGCTTCATCTGCTCCCTTTTCCTGTGTTTCACCGGTTTCGCTTTTCCCGGCTGATGCAGTTTTGCTGCTATTCCCTCCACAGGCTGCCAGACTAAGAATCATCGCAAGCAATAAGGCCATTATGGTCATCATACCCATTATATGTTTTTTGAAAATTTTCATGGTACTTTTCCTCCTACTTTGCTATTAAATTTGTTGTTTCGCAAAAGCGTACGTAATCAAAAAGTGCATCCTTTGATAGTCCTATATGGTCTTCGTTTTAGCATCCATTTTTTTTACCGTCAAGCAAGTGAAAATTAACAATCGAATGTTAAAATTTACTTGCTTGATCTGATATTACTTTTATGTTTAAATTATCCTGTAATCCAATTTGCACGCAGACCATTGATTATGAACCATACGGAGAATGTCAAATGAAACGATTCCGACAACTTGATTTCACACAGAGGATCGGAAACC
>JBJEMB010000210.1:0-1733 GCA_051879455.1 Lachnospiraceae bacterium | reverse complement strand
TGTAACTACTCAGCCTAACGGCTGATCGGTTCAAAAAAGACATCGGAAAAAACGGGTCAATAAATGGCCCGTTTACCGGCAAATATACTGTAGATACTTTCAAATACCTGCATTTGTTTTTTCTTGCAGGTTTCTATGATGCTCATGATATCACAGTACAGTTTACTGCCGCTTTCTTTTCTGAAACCACCGGACATCTTCTGATGTGACTTACACTTTCGGAGATCCCGTTCCGAATCATTATTATGGAATTTCACATCCGCATCATGGAGGAACAATAGGTGGTTATTCTGATATTTTGTCAGTCGATTGAGCAGAGTTAACTCTTCAGATGACGCATATTTATTCTGTGTTTTCTGATTCTGCTCATATCCTTTTGCCAATAGCTCCCCGAATTGTGTTATGATCCGGTCAGATTCCTCCTCTGTGAAGAACATTTTCTGCTGCATCAGTTCTTTGCGGCGGGTATTGGCATCTGACAACAGACGGATCATCTCGGTGCTCCATGAATTCCCGGTCTCCTCCGAGTTTTTCCTCAGGTATCGCAGCAAATGAACGTTGCATTCTGCGTGTCCACGGCCGAAGTGATACATTGCGGTCTCGTGATCATGAACCAGAATGCCGTCATATACATTGAGGGTATCGATCAGACGGCATGCCTCGATTGTTTTGCTGTCCATAGGATAATAACGAACAGCATGGTCAGAAGTGACATTGCGGATATAGGTCCGTAGGCCATCGGTTGAAGTATATGTAGCGTCTGTGCAGAGAACTTTTTCTTTAAGAAGTTCCAATTCAATCTGTCTGAGGCTGGAATCACTAAAATGAGCAAACTGTTTTAAGTAATGGAAAATGCTGCCTTCCGAAATCGTAATCGCCTGACCTGACAGAGAAGAGATCAGTTTCCGGATCCGTTCGAGGGAAACATTTCCTTCACTGTAAAGGTCTACCACCAGTGATTTTATGGTATCCCCGTAAATCACTTCGCTCAGATATTTTTTGGGTATATGATGGTTTCCGTCCGCATCTGCATAGAAGCGCATTTCCTTTGCGTCAGCCAGAATATTAAGGTCGATCATATAATGGGAAATGTAATCCGTATCCGGAACATCCCCTGACACACGGCTGCCATTTACCCAGTTTTCAACGGTATGTCTGAATTTCCCGGAACGGATTTTTTCTTCCACGGATACCTTTGAAAGAGTGGTCCCGGGATGACCCTTCTGACCACCGGTTTTCTTGCCGGAAGACTGCCGTCCATTGTATTCATTTGCTTTCTTTTTCGAAGGTTTCTGATCCGTCGAAGGCGGAAGGGATGAATTGTCACTATTTTGGTCAAGGATGCTGTGAAGATGGGAGTTTTCTTCTTTCAAAAGGGCATTTTCCGATTCAAGGGAGCTGACTTTGTCGCGGAGTTCCGCATTTTCTTTCCTGAGTGTATTGCACTCTTTGGTGAGAGATGATACTTCACTTTTCAGAGAACGAACCTCCGATTTGGTAGAGGTTTTTACAGACTTCAGTTCTTTTTCAAGGGAATCATAGCGCTCCATCATTTCCATGAGATGCTTGTAAATATTTTTTTCGTAATTGCCGCCCATAAAAACACTCCTCTCTGTTAAAATCTTCTATGAAGATTTTAACAGAGAAAGTCAAAAAAAGCGAATGGGCTATGGAATAGGTTTCGTGAAAATGACATGGGATAACGATGGCGAAAAAAGGATCGGGTGTGGATA
>JBJEMB010000209.1:0-9644 GCA_051879455.1 Lachnospiraceae bacterium | reverse complement strand
AATTATACGATAAATAAAATTTTGGAGGCATGATTTATGAAATTAACCCGATTATTGGAACGTTTGCAATATGAAGTTATTCAGGGGACAGATGATATTGAGATTACAGAACTTATAAATGATTCCCGCAAAGTAAGCGAAGGAAGTGCGTTTGTATGTATCAGTGGTGCAGTGTCTGATGGACATGCATATATAGATGATGTGGCAAAAAAGGGAGCTTCGGCTGTGATTGTTGAGAAAGATGTGGAAGCACCGAAAGAACTTACAGTTATTAAAGTGGAAGATACACGCTATGCATTAGCGCTGATGTCGGCGGCTTATTTTGATTATCCAGCTGATAAACTGAAAGTAATAGGTATTACCGGAACAAAAGGGAAAACAACCACTACCTATATGGTGAAATCTATTCTGGAAGGAGTAGGACATAAAGTAGGGCTTATCGGAACGATTGAAGCAATCATTGGAGACAAGACGATTCCGGCTAATAATACGACACCGGAGTCCTATACGATTCAGAGCTATTTTGCGCAGATGGTAGAGGCCGGATGCGACAGCGTTGTAATGGAAGTTTCCTCGCAAGGGCTTATGCTTCACAGAACAGCGGGTATCCCTTTTGAGATCGGTATCTTTACGAACCTGGGAGAGGACCATATCGGTCCAAATGAGCATAAAGATTTCGATGATTACAAACGCTGTAAAGGACTCTTATTCAAACAATGTAAAATTGGAATTGCGAATGTAGATGACAAATGGTTTGAAGATGTATTCGAAGGGGCAACCTGTAAGATAGAAACATTTGGACTTTCTGAGAAAGCCGATCTTCGTGCGGAAAATATTCAGCACGTTTCAAAACCAGGTTATCTGGGTGTAAAATATCAGGTAACAGGACTTATGAATTTTGATGTAGAGATTGATATTCCGGGAGATTTCAGTGTATACAATTCTCTGACTGCAATTGCGGTGTGCAGACATTTTAATGTTCCTGCAGAAAATATCAAAGCAGCGCTTAAGGTGGCAAAGGTGAAAGGCCGTATTGAGATGGTAAAAGTCTCAGATGAGTTTACACTGATGATTGATTATGCACATAATGCCATGGCGCTTGAGAGTCTTCTTAATACACTCAGAGATTATGATCCTGGACGAATTGTTTCAGTTTTCGGCTGTGGTGGAAACCGTTCCAAAACAAGAAGATATGAGATGGGTGAAGTGTCTGGAAATCTGGCTGATTTTACCATTATCACATCAGATAATCCGCGTTTTGAAGAGCCTCAGGACATTATAAATGATATTATTACCGGAATTAAAAAAACAGATGGAAAATATATTGATATCTGTGACAGAAAAGAAGCAATCAAATATGCGATTAAACATGGACAGCCTGGAGATGTTATTGTCATTGCGGGAAAAGGTCATGAGACTTATCAGGAAATAAGAGGTGTGAAATATGACATGGATGACCGTGTGCTGATTCAGGAGTCACTTAAGGAAATCGCAGCAGAAAAATAATGTGCTGTATCCCTATGGTTTGCAGCACCTGTGAAGTCAGGCAGGATATGTACGCAAATATAATTATTGATATTACTCATGAAAAATTGGATAAGATTTTCCAGTATAGCATCCCCCCCGAATTAGAGGGGGAGCTTTCTGTTGGGACAGAGGTCATCGTTCCTTTCGGAAAAGGAAATAAAGAGACTGCAGGCTATATAGTCGGTTTTTCTAAGACCGCAGATTATGAACCGGAAAAGATAAAATCTGTACAAAGAAAAGTACAAAAAAGTATGGCGGTATCGTCCAGACTTGTTGCATTGGCTGCGTGGATGAAAGAAAATTACGGAGGAACAATGATCCAGGCGTTAAAAACAGTTCTTCCGGTGAAACGCACAGAGCGGATTCCGGTGAAGCGCACAGTTCGTCTTTTATTAAATGACAAAGAATCAAAAGAGAAACTTGCATGTTACAGAAAAAAGAATCAGAAAGCACGCGCACGCCTCCTAGAAGGATTGATCGAGCAGCCTCAGCAGGAGTATGAGGTGGTTACGAAAAAATTAAATGTGACGCGTTCTGTTATACGAGCATTGGAAGAACAGGGAATTCTTGCTGTAGAGTCTGAAGAGATGCTCAGAAATCCAATCCATTATGTAGAACATAAAAAAACACCGGTTCAGTTTAATGAGGAGCAAAAGAGGGCAATAGATACCTTTCAAAAAGATTATGATGACGGAATCAGAAAGACGTATCTTCTTTTTGGAGTGACGGGAAGCGGAAAAACAGAAGTTTACATGGAGATGATTGACTGTGTGTTAAGACAGGGGAAACAGGCGATTGTACTGATCCCGGAAATCGCACTTACTTATCAGACGGTCCTTCGGTTTTACGGACGTTTTGGAGACAGGGTGTCTATTTTGAACTCTCGCCTCTCTCTGGGGGAAAGATATGATCAGATGGAGCGTGTAAACCGGGGAGAAGTGGACGTTATGATCGGGCCGAGATCAGCTTTGTTCACACCGTTTTCAAATTTAGGGCTTATAATTATAGACGAAGAGCATGAAGGCACATACAAAAGTGAACAAACTCCAAGATATCATGCGAGAGAAACTGCTGTTGCAAGAGCCGGGATGGAAGGAGCCAGTGTAGTGCTTGGTTCTGCCACTCCGTCGCTGGAGACATTCTATCAGTGTAAGAAAGGGAACTATACACTTTTAGAACTTAGAAAACGTGCTTCCAGCCAGAAACTTCCAACCGTATATACTGTAGATATGAGGGAAGAATTAAAGCATGGGAACCGTTCGATTTTCAGTGACAGATTGAAAGAGCTGATGACGAAATGCCTTGAAAATAAACAACAGATCATGCTTTTTTTGAACCGACGTGGGTATGCGGGATTCGTTTCTTGCCGTTCCTGCGGATATGTAGTAAAATGTCCTCATTGTGATGTGGCATTATCATCACATAAGGGAGGCAAACTGGTGTGTCATTATTGTGGTTATGAGACATCAGCTGTAAACCAGTGTCCGGTTTGTGGATCAGGATATGTAGGAGGCTTCCGAGCAGGCACTCAGCAGATTGAAGAGCTTGTAAAGAAAGAGTTCCCAAGTGCAAGGGTTCTTCGCATGGATATGGACACTACGAGGAAGAAAGATGGTCATGAGAAGATATTATCAGCATTTTCTAATGAAGAGGCAGATGTTTTAATTGGAACCCAGATGATCGTGAAAGGACATGATTTTCCAAATGTGACGCTGGTAGGTATACTGGCGGCAGACATGTCTCTCTATGCAGATGATTATCGTGCCGGGGAACGTACTTTTCAGCTTCTCACTCAGGCAGCTGGAAGAGCCGGAAGAGGGAAAAGTGCCGGAGAGGTTGTCATCCAGACATACAGTCCGGAACATTACAGTATCCAGATGGCAGCAAACCAGGATTATGAGGGTTTTTATGATGAAGAGATTACTTATCGTGAATTGATGGGTTATCCGCCGGTGAATCATCTCCTTGCAGTATTGATGACAGGAAAAGATGAAGAGTATCTTGAGCTTGCAGCAAATTATCTGAAAGAGTTTTCTGTGAAGGCTAATAAAGACAGACACATACAGATTATCGGACCGGCAAGTCCATATGTGGGAAAAGTAAACGATGAATATCGCCTTGTACTGTATTTAAAATGTGAAGAAAAACAGTTACTGATCGAGGTGAAAAATTTACTGGAACAGTATATTGAAATGAATAGAGGGTTCAATACAATCAGAATTCAGTTTGATTTTAATCCTTATGGGGTATTCTGATTTGTATTAATGATAAATATGTTAGAGTTTTAGAAGGAGAAGGTAGTTATGGCAATAAGAACAATTCGTGAAATGGGAGACGATGTACTCACAAAACCGTGTAAAGAAGTGTCAAAGATGACATTGCGAACAAAAGTACTGATCAATGATATGCTGGATACAATGTATGAAGCTATGGGTGTGGGACTTGCCGCCCCGCAGGTTGGTGTATTAAAAAGAATTGTGGTAATTGATGTAGGAGAGGGTCCGATCGTTCTGATCAATCCTGAGATCATTGAGACATCCGGAGAACAGACAGGAGAAGAAGGGTGCCTTAGTGTTCCGGGGAAAGCTGGTGTTGTGACCAGACCGAATTATGTGAAAGTGAAAACTTTGACTGAGGATATGGAAGAAGTGGTATTGGAAGGTGAAGGTCTTCTTGCAAGAGCATTCTGTCATGAGATTGATCATCTGGATGGGAAATTATATGTAGATCTTGCTGAAGGTGGTATTCACGATGTAGAGCCGTTGGAGGAATAGCAGATGAAAGTGATATTTATGGGAACTCCGGATTTTTCGGTGGGAACGTTAGATGCATTAGTGGAAGCAGGACATGAGGTTGTTCTTTGCGTGACTCAGCCTGATAAGCCAAAGGGAAGAGGGGGTAAGATGCAGCTCACTCCGGTAAAGGAAGCTGCTCTTGCACACAATATTCCTGTGTTTCAGCCAAAGCGTGTGAGAACTCCGGAATGTATCGAAGAACTTAGAAAATATGATGCAGATGTTATGGTAGTCATTGCATTTGGGCAGATTCTTCCAAAAGAAATACTTGAGATGACACCTTATGGATGCATTAATGTGCATGCTTCGCTCTTGCCGAAATATCGTGGGGCGGCTCCGATTCAGTGGGCGGTCATTAATGGAGAAAAAGTATCCGGTGTGACAACAATGCAGATGGATGAAGGTCTGGATACCGGAGATATGCTCCTTAAAACAGAGATTGTATTGGATGAAAAAGAGACTGGAGAGAGTCTCCACGATAAACTGGCGGAGGCCGGAGCAAGTCTTTGTGTTGAGACGTTAAGTAAATTGGAAGCCGGAAGCATTGTGCCGGAAAAGCAGGGAGAGAGTCCAACAGAGTATGCAAGAATGTTGGATAAGAATCTTGGAAACATTGATTGGAATGCTTCGGCAGTTTCTATAGAGAGGTTAGTGCGGGGGCTGAACTCCTGGCCAAGCGCATATACAGACTGGTGTGGAAAAGTGATGAAGATCTGGGAAGCTGATGTGTGTCCTGGATTATCTGAAGAAAAGGAAAAAACAGAGCCCGGGACAGTTGTCAGGGTAGAAAAAGACAGCTTTTATGTACAGACAGGGGACGGAACTCTGGCGGTGAAAATGCTTCAGATACCGGGAAAGAAAAAAATGGATACTGCAGCTTTCTTACGAGGGTATCATATAGAAGAAGGAACAGTTTTAGGAAAGAAGGATATTTAGGAGGGATTTGAATGTATTATCCAATGTATTTTGGCTTTGATCCGACATATATGTTAGTGTTACTTGGTGTTGTTATCTGTATGTTAGCTTCTGCCAGGATGAATTCAACATTTAACCGCTATTCCAGAGTGCGTAATCATTCCGGAATGACGGGAAGAGAGGCAGCAGAAAGAATCTTATATACTTCCGGGATCAGAGATGTCAGGGTGGAACACGTCTCGGGAAATCTGACAGATCATTATGATCCGAAAAATAAAGTACTCAGACTCTCTGATGCGACTTACAATTCTTCGTCTGTTGCAGCTTTGGGGGTTGCAGCCCATGAGTGTGGGCATGCCATTCAGCATGCGACAGGATATGTGCCGTTATCCCTTCGAAGTGCCTTTGTGCCAATCGCAAATTTTGGAAGCACGATCGCGTGGCCGCTTATTATCCTTGGACTTTTTATGAACAGCAGTATGTCTACACTGTTTCTGAACCTTGGAATCCTTGGATTTTCTTTTGCAGTGTTATTTCAGATTATTACACTTCCGGTAGAATTTAATGCATCAGGAAGAGCGCTGAAGATCTTGGGGAACAGCGGAATGCTCTATGAAGATGAAGTGCGAAGTACAAGAAAAGTGCTGACTGCAGCAGCGCTTACTTATGTGGCAGGTGCGGCATCAGCAATTTTACAGCTGCTTCGTATTCTGCTTCTTACAAGAGACAGAAGAGATTGATAATCAGGAGGATGTAAAATGCCGTCATCAGTAAATGTGAGAGAACTGGTATTAGAGACACTTTTGCTTATCACCAGGGATGGTGAGTATAGCCATATTGCGCTGAAAAACGTTCTTGATAAGTACCAGTATCTTGAAAAAAAGGAACGTGCATTTATCACAAGAGTTGTGGAAGGTACGATTGAACGCATGATAGAAATTGATTATATTATTGATCAGTTTTCGAAAGTTAAGGTTCAAAAGATGAAGCCTGTTATCCGTACAATCTTGAGAAGTGGAGTCTATCAGATAAAATATATGGACAGCGTTCCGGACAGTGCAGTCTGTAATGAAGCAGTAAAACTGACAGCAAAGAAAGGATTTGTAAATCTTAAGGGATTTGTGAACGGTGTTCTTCGAAACATCAGCCGAAACCTTTCGAAGATTGAATACCCATCGGAGAATAATCTGGAAGAATATTTGTCGGTATCGTATTCCTTGCCGGTGTGGCTTGTGCGTCAGTGGTTGTCGGAATATGACAGACAGACAGTAGAACAGATGGGAACAGCATTTTTTAAAGAAAGATCCACCTGTATCCGATGCAATTTAGACAGAATCAGTAAAGATGAGCTGGTGAGTGCCTTGAAGACAGAAGGGGTGACAGTTGCAGAGGACTCCAGTATTCCTTATGCATTATATATAGCAGACTATGATTATCTGGCGAAGCTTGAGAGTTTTCGCAAAGGATATTTCTATGTACAGGATATTAGTTCCATGGAAGTGGCTGAGTGGGCAAACCCGGAAAAAGGTGACTGTATCATAGATGTGTGTGCAGCTCCGGGTGGAAAAGCGATTCATTTCGCAGAAAAGCTTTGTGGGACAGGGAAAGTTCTTGCAAGAGATCTGACAGGATACAAAGTGCGGCTTATGGAAGAAAATATAGAGCGCAGTGGTCTTCAGAATATTGAGGCTGAAAAATGGGATGCTACTGTGTATGATGAGAATAAAAAAGATGAGGCAGATATTGTGATTGCAGATCTGCCCTGCTCTGGATTAGGTGTCCTCGGGAAGAAAACAGACCTGAAATATAAAATGAATCCGGAAATACAGGCAGAACTTGTGGCATTACAAAGACAGATTCTGTCGGTAGTACATACTTATGTAAAACCGGGTGGCAAGCTTCTTTACAGTACATGTACTGTACACAGAAAAGAAAATGAAGATAATACAAGGTGGTTTTTAAAGGAATATCCGCAGTTTGTACTTGTGAAAGAACAGCAGATGCTTCCGGGAGTATCTGGCGGAGACGGCTTTTATATAGCAATGTTTCAGAGAGAGGATATAAGTAAGGATGAATAATGATACTACAAAAAAAGATATCGCTTCGTTAAATTATGACGAACTTCTCCTTGAAATGGAAGCGCTTGGAGAAAAGTCATTTCGAGGAAAACAGATTTACAGCTGGCTGCATGAAAAGCTGGTGGAAAACTTTTCTGAAATGACAAATCTGTCGAAGCCACTTCGCGAGAAGCTGGAGAGTCAATATGAGATCCGGAAGGTGGAAATGATCGCCAGACAGATCTCAAAAGTGGACCCTACCGAAAAGTTTTTGTTTGAGCTTTCGGATGGAAATATGATAGAAAGTGTTCTAATGAAATATAATTATGGCAATTCCGTATGTATTTCTTCGCAGGTAGGATGCAGAATGGGATGTCGTTTCTGCGCATCTACATTAGAGGGTTTGGAACGAAATTTAACCCCGTCAGAGATGCTCGGGCAGATCTATCGCATTCAGAGGCTAACTGGAGAAAGGGTTTCCAATGTTGTTGTGATGGGAACAGGGGAACCGCTTGATAATTACGATAATTTTTTGAAATTCATTCATATGTTGAGTGACAGTCACGGGCTTCACATCAGTCAGAGAAACATTACAGCTTCAACTTGTGGGATTGTGCCGAATATAAAACGGCTGGCAGAAGAGGGATTGCAGATTACACTGGCACTTTCGCTTCATGGTTCCAGCCAGGATAAGAGAAAAAAGCTTATGCCAATTGCGTATAAATATACGATTTCTGAAGTTCTGGAGGTATGTGATTATTATTTTGAAAAGACAGGCAGAAGGCCAACATTTGAATATAGTCTGGTAAAAGGGGTAAATGACAGAGATGATGATGCAAAGGAATTGATAGCTATGCTGAAAAAGAGGAACTGTCATTTGAATCTGATACCGGTAAATCCGATCAAAGAGAGGGATTTTGAGCGACCGGATAGGAAAAACGCCCTGGAATTCAAAAATAAACTTGAAAAAAACGGAATAAATGTTACTATTAGAAGGGAGAGAGGCTCTGATATTGACGGAGCCTGCGGTCAGCTTAGAAGAAGATATACTGATTCCAGAAGGAGAGATTCATGAAAATTTATGCAAAGACCGATGTTGGAAGAAAGCGGGAAGTCAATCAGGATTTTGTGTATGTGACGGATAAACCCATAGGTCCGTTCCCGAATCTCCTTGTGGTAGCCGATGGAATGGGAGGCCACAAGGCTGGTGATTTTGCGTCAAAATATACAGTTGAGGTATTATGTAAAGAACTTGAGAATACAGCTCTTGACAAACCGGAAGAGATTCTTCTGAATGTTGTCGGTGTTGCAAACCATGAGCTGATAAAGGCAGCTCAATCTGACATTAAGCTGGAAGGTATGGGAACGACTCTTGTGGCGGCGACCGTCATCGGCAATACACTGTATTTTGCGAATGTAGGGGACAGTCGTTTATATTTGATAAATGATAAGATCCGCCAGATTTCAAAAGACCATTCTCTGGTAGAAGAGATGGTAAGGCTTGGAGGAATTAAGGCGGAGGAGGCAAAGAATCACCCGGATAAGAATATTATCACGAGAGCAATGGGTGTAAAAGAAAATGTGGAAGCGGATATTTATGAATATCGGTTGAAAAAAGGCGATATCATTCTGATGTGTACGGATGGTCTTAGCAATATGGTTGAGGATGAGGACATGTTTGATATTATCAAAGGTTCCAGAGATATTGTGGAAGCTGTGTTGACGTTGATAGATAGAGCAAACAGTAATGGTGGGAGAGATAACATAGGGGTTGTTATGGCGGAGCCACTGGGTGATGAGGTGAATGTATGGTAAAAGGTGGAATAGTGCTGGGAAAAAGATATGAGGTACTGAGTAAGATTGGCGCAGGTGGTATGGCAGATGTCTATAAAGGCAGGGATACTATACTGAATCGTTTTGTTGCAATTAAAGTGTTGAAAAAGGAATACAGAGAGGATGAGAATTTTGTCCGCAAATTCCGTTCAGAAGCTCAGGCTGCAGCAGGACTCATGAATCCAAATATAGTAAATGTGTATGATGTAGGGGAGGATCGTGGACTTTACTATATGGTTATGGAACTTGTAGAGGGAATTACTCTGAAAGAATACATTAAACGAAAAGGAAGAATTTCCCACAAGGAGATCATTAGCATTGCAATCCAGATGTGTACAGGCATCGGTGCAGCACATGCTGCGAATATCATTCACCGTGATATTAAACCACAAAATATTATTATCTCAAAAGATGGAAAGGTAAAAGTTACAGACTTTGGTATTGCCAAAGCAACCACTTCTAATACGATAAGTTCGAATGCCATGGGTTCTGTGCATTATACATCGCCGGAACAGGC
>JBJEMB010000208.1:0-1740 GCA_051879455.1 Lachnospiraceae bacterium | reverse complement strand
AGTAATGCAGAGTCTCTTTTGAAACCGTTGAAACGAGCGGAGGAAAATGTGAATGAAAACAGTTGAATGTTGTGCATGAATCCCAAATGAAAAAGAAATGGATATTTCCATCAGATAGTAGTATGATAAAGATAGTAAAGATTTTCCGTGGAGAAAGGGTGATGGTTATGGCATTGGCACAGGTTACAAAATCTCAAGAAGCAACTTATACAATTGATCATGCAATGAATGTCCTGCTGGCAAAGCTGGACGAGGCGATTGACGATATGGAAAATGACAGAGTGCAGACCATCGAGGAAGCCTGGGAGGAAATCGACGCAGTATAAGGAACGCAAATGGAAAATAAGAAATACCGTGTTGTAATTGCTGAAAGCGGTAAGCGTGATGTGAAAGAGAAAAAGAAATATATTCTCCAGCATTTCAAATATCGTGAATATGCAGAAAGCTTTTCGCAAAAGATAAAAGCAGCAGCAATGCAATTAAAAGTATTTCCGACAGGATATGAAACGACAGGGTTTCAGTATCGAGGTTACGATATCTATATGAAGCCACAAAGTAATCATTTGCTGTTTTATACTATTGATGAAAGAACTGCAACGGTTACAATTCTTCGTGTGCTTCAGGATGGTATGGATTGGGAATACATAATAAAACGCTGGATAAAGAGAAATTCATAGAGGATAAGGCAGCATTTTGTGCTGTCTTTTTCTATCAGTGATCTTGCGAAACGAGGAGAGATTGGAATGTGTGGACGATATTATGTGGATGATGATACAGCCAGAGAAATAGAAAAAGTGGTCCGGGAGGTGGATGAGAAACTGAGAAGAGAGCGCAGGGGTGATATTTATCCCTCTCAGTCTGCAACTGTGATCACCGGAAGGAAACCACATCTTTTGGCAGAAGAAATGTCATGGGGCTTTCCGCAATATCAGAAAAAAGGGCTGCTGATCAATGCAAGAGCAGAAACAGTTCTGGAAAGAAAGTCGTTCCGGGATAGTGTGATGCACAGACGTTGTATCATTCCAGCAAAGCAGTTTTATGAATGGGATCCGGATAAGAATAAAGTTACTTTCCTGAGAGAAAATCAGCCGGTCTTATTCATGGCAGGATTTTACAATCACTTTCAGGATGAAGACCATTTCATTATCTTAACCACTCAGGCAAATGAATCGGTCAGTCCGGTGCATCATCGGATGCCATTGATACTGGATAGATCTGAATTGGAAGATTGGGTATATGAACACACGTTTTTGGAATACGCACTGCATAAAAAGCCGCCACAGTTGGTACGACGGCAGGACTATGAACAACAGAGTTTATTTTTAACGTAAAAGGTTCATTTATTTATTGCGACAGCGCCTTTGGGAAAATATTATTGAAGGTTTTTCCAAGGTAAAAGTGCCATTTCTTCCCATGTTACCCCATAAGGAGCATCACCGGAGAGATATACGGCGATGAAAAAGAAACGGTCATCCTGATCCAGTACAGGAATTTCTGTTTTCCTTTTTCCTTTTTTTTGGATTGAAGAGCTGGTTTTTCTGGAGTGTTATTTTCCCTTTTTGGAAGATGTGCGGGAAGCCCATTTTGGGTAATACGGTCTGCATGAGCCGTGTACAGTCCCTCTGATGAAGGACAAACCGCCTAACGAAAATGGTTGCACCATGAAGTAATTATAGCAGAATGAAGATGATGTTGGGGTCAAAAGCCCCTCTATAGCACCTTGAAAAGTTCATATATTTT
>JBJEMB010000207.1:0-1740 GCA_051879455.1 Lachnospiraceae bacterium | reverse complement strand
AAGTCCAGCGGTGTGATGTCAAGTGAGAAATGAATAATAAATCAAATTTTTTTCATGTATCTTACGAAGACAAAAAACACCCACCTAAGCCCTGTCGATCATGTTTTTTGAAAATGAGCAGGGCGTAGCTCATCAGCAAGTAGAAGTTATTCTACTTTGCCGGACGATATAGGCGATTGTCTTTGAGCAGTACAAAGACTAACCGCACAAATTTACGGGCAGTTAATACGAGTGCACGTTTGTGTTGATATCTGTTTACCTCTTTATATTTGAGGTGGTAGAAGTCGCTGTATTCTTTGTCGCATCTTACAAGAGAAAAAGCTGCTTCGCACAGATAATACTTTAAAAAGCGGTTACCGGAATTTATAAGCCTTGTTGTCTGGGCTTCAAAACTTCCAGACTGATGTTGTTTCCATGTAAGACCTGCATATTTGGCAAGCTGAGCATGGCTTCCGAAACGATTGATATCACCGATTTCAGCCATGATGCCGGCTGAGAAAACAGGACCAATGCCTGGAATTGATATCAATACATTTGGTAAGAGTTCCATTTGAGCAGCGATTGCTTTATCGAACTCTTTGATTTGAGATTCCAATGCCTTCATTGAGGTTATGGATATAGAAAGCACCTGATTAACGGAGTCATTTACCGTCTTAGGCAAACGGTAAGAGCTTCTGGCGGCTTTCTGAATGGCTTTGGCTACTGAATCAGGATCAGGAAAGCGGTTCTTTCCTTTTTCCATAATGAACGCAGTAAGCTCTTGTAAGTCCATATTGGCTAATGTTTCTGCGGATTCAAATTCTTCGTAGACGGCAAGAGCCGTAGTACTGAAAGTATCTGAAAATACTTTCTCCTGCGTCATCGTAGAATACTTCTTGAAAAGTACATTCATAAAACGTTGTTTTTCTTTGACGAGGTTGCAGACAGCGTAGTAACGTGCTCGCGTGAGGTTTTTAAGAGCTAAGTAGCGATAGTCTCCGATATATACCTCTTTGTTGATTCTACCGAAACGCAGGCAGTCAGCAATGACAAAAGAGTCCACGTAATCATTTTTAGGCAGGTCATTATAAGATTCTTTGAACTTATTTACCTGCTTAGGATTAAGGACATGAATCTTTCTGTTAAAAGGTGCCAGAGTGGCATCTTCCCTTAAAAAGTATACTAGGTTGTCACCATAGACAGAGGTTGCTTCGAGGCCTATTAGAACTGTATCAAGGAGATGTGAAGTTAAAGCAGAATGAATCCTTTTTACCAGTTGAGTAGAGCCTTCATGTGAGTTGGCAACAGAGAAGTTACTGTGCTTATCACCATTGGGAAGCATTAGGTAAACGACATTGGATTTGCTGCTTACATCTATTCCGACGTAAAGTGGGTTCATAATAATCACCTTCTTTCGTAATAAGATTTGAGTGTTCAATCGGCTTGGTAAAACCCATGATCATGGAGCATCGACACCCTCGCATATAAGAATCCAGCTTAAGATGGACAGATGCGAAACCACACTGCCAGATGGTTGTCCATGTACTTAAGCAAACAGCCAGCCGGTTTGAAGCTAACTTCCATGTCAGGGGAACAGACTCTACAATGAAGCAACCATGCCTGGTTCAACAAGGAGACAAAGAACTATTACCTGATTGACACTGGGACAATTATATCATGGGCTTAACTAAGCCTATTGAACAAATATTTATTAAGTTTTCAAGGTACATTTATGTATCTAAAAGATATTATACGAGGAGG
>JBJEMB010000206.1:0-1741 GCA_051879455.1 Lachnospiraceae bacterium | reverse complement strand
TGATTGCACCGGAAATCTATGGACATTTTACAGAGCATCTCGGAGGTGTTATGTACGATGGATTATGGGTGGGAAAAGATTCTTCTGTACCGAATATCAGAAGTTTTCGGAAAGAAATTGTTGAAAAATTGAAAGCAATTCATGCGCCGGTTTTGCGTTGGCCTGGAGGTTGTTTTGCAGAAACCTATGATTGGAGAGACGGAGTAGGAAAAGAGCGTCCGATACGTCCGAACTGGTGGACAGGCAGTGACAGACGTTATGAGTCAAATGAAGTGGGTACCCACGAATTTATGGATCTTTGCGAGATGACAGGAGCAAAACCATATTTTGCAGCGAACCTGACCAGCGTTACACCTTTACATATCAGAAACTGGATGGATTATTGTTTGTCACCGAAGGGATCAACAACCCTTGCAAAAGAACGTGAGGAAAATGGACATCCGGAACCTTTTGATATTCCATATTGGGGTGTAGGAAATGAAAATTGGGGAGGCGGTGGAAATATGCTTCCTGAGACTTACGCAAATGAATATCGAAAATTTGCGATTGTCATGAACAATATGGCTCCGAAAATAGATCTTATTGCATGTGGTACCAATGGAAAAGATTATGACTGGGCACATGGTCTGATGCCAATTCTTTATACATCAGATAAGAATAATGCAAGTAAATGCATAAATGGATTTGCTATACATTGTTATTGCGGATATGCTGGAGACGTACTAAATTTTACAGAGAAAGAATGGACTCAGTTGTTGGTGCAGGCAAATGAGATAGAAGCCGTTATTTTGCGTAACTGGCATATCATCTGTGGTCATAATATGGAAGAACACTGTAAACTTGTAATTGATGAGTGGGGGTGCTGGCATCAGGAAGGTTCCGGTCCAAGCAAGGGGGATAATCTCTTTGAACAGCAGGGAACTATGAGAGATGCCATGGTAGCTGCACTTACTTTGAATATTTTTAATCGGAACTGCGATAAGATTAAAATGGCAAATATTGCTCAGTTGGTAAACTGCCTGCATTCCCTGTTCTTAGCCAGTGGTGAGAAATGTATCGTGACACCTACCTATCATGTGTTTGACTTGTATCAGGAGCATCAGGGCGCAGAGGCCATCGAAACATTAGTTACAGATAATGAAGAGTTTGCCTCTTCTGTGTCTGTGTCAGCTTCTTGTAAAGATGGTAAGACTCTGGTGACAATTGGAAATCTGTCATGCAATGAAGATGTAGAAATCAGTCTGGATGGAATGGGAATTGATCTTCCAGATACAGGCTCTGCAAGAATTCTGGCTCATGCAGATATGCATGCACATAATACACATGACTGACTGCTGTAATCGGGTGATGAAAGATTATCTGTGGTCCGGAAAAGCGCATGACCTCACGAATTTTATCCCTCATATGAGGCTTATAACAGTGCACTCTTTCCCTACTTTCTCCCAAACAATCCTTTTTTCACATACTCCTCTGCCTTTACCGACAACACTGCATATCCCGTCTCTCCGATTGCCTGCTTTAATTTCTCCTCATCTAGAGGATTTTCGGACAATATCTCCGTCAAACCCTTACTGTGGGAAGAAGTAACCTTTTTCACCGCAAAACCCTTTCGCACGACATCGTTTATATGGGATTCGCACATTCCACAAGCCATACCATAGATTTTTAGTGTTGTTTTTATCATTTAAAGATCCTCCGTTTCAGTCAAGTTTTCTACTCTACATTCTTCAGGGCTTCATCC
>JBJEMB010000205.1:18885-49781 GCA_051879455.1 Lachnospiraceae bacterium | reverse complement strand
ATTATTATCATTATTATGTAAATAATATATTATGTCAATAATAAAATTATAAAAAAATATAAAATTATAAGATTATATAAATTCATTTCTGCGATATTTCAAAGAATAGGAATTAATTCATATTGAGGGAAAGGACTGGTCTATCGTATTGATTGATGTTATAATAGAAAACGCTGAATTTGTACGTTATAGTTAAAAATAAAGATTACTCTGGGAGGAATGATTGTGGAGAAAGATACATCCAGCACGATTAAGCGTGCGGAACGATTTCAGGTGATTTTGATCGGGGAAGGACTTATGGTCGGGGGGATTGCAGGACTTGTAGTCATTCTTTATCGGTTGATATTGGAATATGCGGGGGAAGCGCTTCATGCAATATTGAATTATGTGAAAGGGGAGCCATTCCTTATTGCAGGGTGGTTTGCAGTGCTTTTGCTTCTTGCGTGGATTGTGGGCAAGCTTGTTACCTATGAACCTATGATATCAGGAAGTGGTATTCCTCAGCTTGAGGGAGAGATGGTTGGAAAACTGGATCAGGTCTGGTGGAAGGTTCTGGGAGCGAAATTTTTAGGTGGATTTTTATGTCTGTTAGGAGGCCTTGCTCTCGGAAGAGAGGGTCCGTCCATTCAACTTGGAGCTATGGCCGGAAAAGGAATTTCCAAAGGTCTTGACCGGGGAAAAACAGAAGAAAAATTTTTACTTACCTGTGGTGCCAGTGCAGGACTTGCTGCTGCATTCCATGCGCCACTTGCAGGTGTTATGTTTTCTCTGGAGGAAGTACATAAGAATTTCTCCGTCTCTGTGCTTTTGTCAGTGATGGTTTCTTCGTTGACGGCGGATTTTTTGTCTTCTTCAGTGTTCGGAATGAAGCCAGTGTTTTCTTTTGATATCATTCACGCTCTTCCGCAGGAGTATTACTGGATGATTCTGATTCTGGGTGTGATTCTTGGTATACTCGGAGCATTTTATAATTGGTTTACTCTGAAAGTTCAGTCCTTATATAACCATGCAAAGTTTTTGAATACGACAACAAAGCTTATGATCCCATTTGTATGTGCCGGAATCTTAGGATTTACTGCGCCGGAACTTTTAGGGAGCGGGCATGCATTGATAGAAACTCTTACGAATACAGATATGATGCTTGTCACGGTTATTTTTATTCTGGTAAGCAGATTTGTCTTTTCGGCAGTATGCTTTGGTTCGGGGGCACCGGGAGGTATCTTTTTCCCTTTGCTTGTACTCGGAGGGTTTATCGGAGGAGCATTTGCAACAGTAGGAGTAGAGTTTTTTGGTCTTGATCCTCTCTATATCAATAATTTTGTGTTGCTTGCCATGGCAGGATATTTTTCTGCAATTGTGCGTGCGCCTTTGACTGGAATCATCCTTCTTTTTGAAATGACAGGTTCACTTAGTCAGATGCTTTCGCTTTCTATTGTGTCTATCGTGGCGTATATAGTAGCAACATTGCTTAGATCAAAACCAATCTATGAGAGCCTTCTTGAGAGACTGCTTGAGAAGCAGCGGGCTAATACAAAAGCAGGAGAGAAAGATTCTGTACAGAGATCAGAAAATTCCGGGCAGAAGATTCTTACCAATTTTGTTGTACATTATAATTCCCGTCTGGATGATGTGCTGATCAGTGAGGTGGATTGGCCGAACAATTGTCTTCTTGTAGCCATTCAGAGGGGGACAGAAGAGATCATCCCTAAGGGGAAGACGAAGCTTCAGGTAGGAGATGTGATTGTGACACTGACGGACGAGAGAGATATGTCTTATGTACATGAAAAGATGGAGGCACTGTGCCGGGAAATGTTTTAAAGATGAGTAAAATTTCTCCTTGAAATCTCTTCACGTATATGCTAACATTAGTTCATATTTATTTTGATAAAGCGATGAAGGAGACTCTGTTCTCTGGAACTTGACAGGAATGAGATGTCACCGACTGAGAGCATCTTTTGAGGAATGGGAACAATAGGGAACACTCTGGAGCTGACTGGTTGAACTTAAGTAGGTCAGTACGTGAGCGCTCGTTACGCGCCGAAAGTGGAATCCGTAAAGGGTTCAAAGCGGGTGGTACCGCGGATAACGATGATGATATCCGTCCTGCACTATATCTATGTATATAAGTGCAGGACGGTTTTTTTATTTGATTGTATCCGTCCCGCTGGAAAAAAAGGAGGACCAAATATGGAATTTTTAACAGGCGTAAAGCAGAAAGAAACAATGGAAATCAGTGAGCTTCTTGCGAAAGCAGAAGAAGGGCAGAAAGTTAAGGTAAACGGTGCGGTTCACACTATCCGAGATATGGGAACGGTTGCATTTGTCATTCTCAGAAAAAGAGAAGGACTTTTTCAGGCTGTCTATGAGGAAGGTACAGCCAGATTCGACCTTAAAGATATCAAAGAAGCTGCTACAGTAGAAGTGGAAGGAATCTTTGAGAAAAATGAGAAAGCGCCAAACGGTATCGAAATCCGCATGGAAGCAATACGCATTTTAAGTGAACCGGAGGATGAGATGATGCCTCTTGCTATTTCCAAATGGAAACTGAATACTTCATTGGAAGCAAAGCTTAATTACAGATCCATTTCTCTTCGAAATGTGAGAGAACGTGCAAAATTCAGAATACAGGAAGGACTTACAAGAGCATTTCGAGATTATCTATATACACAGGGATTTACAGAAATCCATACTCCGAAGATTGGAGCAAAAGGCGCTGAAGGCGGCGCAAACATTTTTAAGCTGGAATATTTTCATAGACCTGCAGTGCTGGCACAGAGCCCGCAGTTTTATAAACAGATGATGGTAGGTGTGTTTGACAGAGTGTTTGAGACAGCACCGGTATTTCGTGCAGAAAAACATAACACGAAACGTCACCTTAACGAATATACAAGCCTGGATTTTGAGATGGGCTATATTGATGGATTTGAAGACATTATGGCAATGGAGACAGGATATCTTCAATATGCCATGGAGCTTCTTAATAAAGAATATAAAAGAGAACTTGATATTTTAAAAATCGAACTTCCGGATGTTTCAAAGATTCCTACAGTTAAATTCAGCGAGATTAAAGAAAAAGTTGCTGAAAAATACAATCATAAAATGAGAAATCCATTTGATCTGGAGCCGGAGGAAGAAGTACTCATCGGTCAGTATGCAAAAGAAGAGTGGGGAAGCGATTTTGTTTTTGTTACACACTATCCTTCGAAAAAACGTCCATTCTATGCAATGGATGATCCAGATGACAAACGGTATACATTAAGTTTTGATTTATTATATAAAGGAATGGAGATTACGACCGGAGGGCAGCGTATTCATGATTACAAGATGCTTACAGAAAAAATAGCGGCAAGGGGAATGTCACAAGAAGGTATGGAGCAGTATCTTGCAACATTTAAACATGGAATGCCGCCTCACGGAGGAATCGGAATCGGTCTCGAGCGCTTGACAATGAAGCTGGTGGGAGAAGATAATGTAAGAGAAACAACATTGTTCCCAAGAGATTTAAGCAGACTGGAGCCGTAATGGCGAGAATGCTAAAAGCATTCTAAACAAATGAGAGGTAAGCCTATGTTTGGTAAAAGATGTACATTATGTGGGGGAAATCTAGACAGTAATAATATCTGTAAAGAGTGTGGATTAAATAATAATCTGTCAGAGAAGAATTATAAGATTAATCACAGCAACTGCGATGATAAGCCGTTAACGCATGTGCATGAAGAAGTTAAGAAAAAGCCTATAGCTTCCAAATATGATAAATTAAAAAAAGGAAAACGGACCAGGAAAATAGTATTTATTATTGTTTTGTTATCTATTATCGGATACATAGTGGGTATTTTGGCAAGTATAGGCTCTGCTATATTTTCTGAATCCGAAAGCTATGAAGAAACAAATCCTTATGAGATACTTGAAGAAGAAGGTTATGAAAGACCTGCGGACGGAAATGAGGCTTCCATTGAACTGACATCCGGAAAATATATTGTCGGAGTGCATATTCCGGAAGGGGATTATGAGGCAGAGGTTCAGGATGATTTTGATGTTGTTAAAGTTCAGGATTATGAGCATTCTATTTATCTGTATGAATATGCAGGAAAAGAAGAAGAAAATTATCTGGATGATCTGAGACTTTTTAACGGTGCATGTGTAGAGATTATTGCAGAGGATACAGTGACTCTTGCGACAGAAGCCGCAGGAGATTTGGAATATGAGGAGAATCCTCTTACAGAGAGTTTTGAGCTTTCCGGAAATGACAGAAAGACGGCTGGCGTAGACTTTGGGCCGGGAGTATATGACTTTTGTGCAATTCGAAGCGGCGGAAATGTTGAGATTGAGATTTATGATACCGAGGAAGATTTGGAGGAAGCTTATGCAATAGAGAGTTTTGACATAGGAGAGTCTATTAACGGAGGTATAGAATACAAAAATGTAATCTTACCGAAAGGTGCAACAATTAAAATGGAAGATTATTCAGAGGAAGACAGTGAAAAATTTACTATTTTATTGACACCAAGTGAACGGATCATGTCGACAGATTATTTACAGACATATATCGCTTATTATTATTAGGAGGAATCAGTATGGCAAATAAAATATCAGATGAGACAATTGAATATGTCGGTATTCTGGCAAAGCTTGAACTTTCCGGTGAGGAAAAAGAAAAAGCCAAATCCGATATGGAAAAGATGCTTGATTATATAGATACTTTGAATGAACTGGATACCGATGGGATTGAACCAATGTCCCATGTGTTTCCGGTAAAAAATGTATTTCGCGAGGATGTTGTGACAAACGGTGACGGAAGTGCAGATACACTTTTGAATGCACCTCTTCAGAAAGATCAGGGATTCAAGGTGCCAAAAACTATCATATAGGAGGAAAAGATATCATGAACATTTGTCATTTGACAGCAGTAGAGCTGGGAAAAAAGATAAAGGCAAAAGAGATTTCTGTTCTTGATGCAGTGAAAGCCTCCATTGAGCAGATTGAAAGACTTGAGCCGGATGTAAATAGTTTTGTGACGATTGATAAGGAAGGAGCATTTGCACAGGCAGAAAAAGTGCAGAAGCTTATTGATGACGGAACGCTTACCGGACCTTTGGCGGGAGTTCCGGTTGCAATCAAAGATAATATGTGTACGAAAGGCATGCTGACCACATGTAGTTCAAAAATACTTGGAAATTTTAAACCTGCATTTTCGGCTGAAGCAGTTGAGAATCTGAAAAAAGCAGGAGCCATTATCATTGGTAAGACAAATATGGATGAATTTGCTATGGGAAGTACCACTGAGACTTCATATTTTGGAGAGACGAAAAATCCATGGAATCTTGAACATGTACCGGGTGGTTCATCCGGAGGCTCCTGTGCGGCAGTAGCGGCAGAGGAATGTCCGTATGCGTTAGGTTCCGATACAGGTGGATCTATCCGCCAGCCAAGTTCTTTCTGTGGAGTTGTGGGAATCAAACCAACTTACGGAACGGTTTCCCGTTATGGACTGATCGCTTATGGATCCTCTCTGGATCAGATTGGACCAATTGCAAAAGATGTAACCGACTGTGCAACGATTCTTGAAGTGATTGCATCCCATGATCCGAAAGATAGTACTTCTATCGCCCGTGAAAGTTATGATTTCACAAGTGCATTGAGAGAAGATGTACAGGGAATGCGTATCGGTATTCCAAAAGGTTATTTTGGAGAAGGTCTTGATAAAGAAGTAAAAGAGAATATTTTAAATGCAGTGAAAGTGTTAGAGGAAAAAGGTGCTGTTGTCGAAGAATTTGATCTGAATCTTGTACAGTATGCAATTCCTGCATATTATGTAATCGCTTCTGCTGAGGCAAGCTCTAACTTATCACGTTTTGACGGTGTCAAATACGGATACAGAGCAGAAGAATATGAAGGCCTTCACAATATGTATAAGAAGACACGTTCCGAAGGGTTCGGTCCGGAGGTAAAGAGAAGAATCATGCTTGGCTCCTTCGTGTTAAGCTCAGGATATTATGATGCATATTATCTGAAAGCACTTCGCACAAAGGCATTGATCAAGCAGGAGTTTGATAAAGCTTTCGAAAGATTTGATGTAATTGTGGCTCCTGCTGCTCCGACTACCGCACCAGAACTCGGAAAGAGCTTAAGTGATCCTATGAAAATGTATCTGAGTGACATTTATACAATTTCTGTCAATCTTGCCGGGCTTCCGGGAATCAGTATTCCGGTAGGGAGGGACTCAAAAGGCCTTCCGGTAGGTATGCAGCTGATTGGAAACTGTTTTGAGGAAGAGAAGATTATTCGAGCTGCTTATACATTTGAACAGACGAGAGCATATGAGAGACCGGAAATTACCGGACTTGATGATACAGAGAAAGGGGGCAGATAATTATGGCAAAACAATATGAGACAGTCATTGGTTTGGAAGTCCATGTGGAACTTGCAACAAAGACAAAGATTTTCTGTTCCTGCAGCACACAATTTGGAGGTGCGCCAAATACTCACACCTGTCCGGTCTGCACAGGTATGCCGGGATCCCTTCCGGTACTGAATAAACAGGTTGTAGAATATGCGATGGCAATCGGCCTTGCGACAAACTGTGAGATTACAAGAGTATGTAAATTTGACCGTAAAAATTATTTTTATCCGGATAATCCGCAGAATTATCAGATTTCCCAGTTATATCAGCCGATTGCTAGAAACGGATATGTGGAAATCGAAGTGGGCGATACGAAGAAAAAAGTCCGTATCCATGAGATGCATATGGAGGAAGACGCAGGAAAACTGGTGCATGATGAGTGGGATGATACTTCGATTGTTGACTTCAACCGAAGCGGTGTGCCTCTTGTTGAGATTGTATCAGAACCGGATATGAGATCTGCAGATGAGGTTATGGCATATCTGGAGAAACTTCGCCAGACAATCCAGTATCTTGGGGCTTCAGATTGTAAGCTTCAGGAAGGTTCTATGAGAGCAGATGTGAATCTGTCCGTACGGGAAGTTGGTTCAGAGAAGTTTGGTACAAGAACTGAAATGAAAAACTTAAACTCCTTTAAAGCTATTGCCAGAGCAATTGAGGGAGAGAGACAGAGACAGATAGAACTTCTGGAGGAAGGAAAAGAAGTCATTCAGGAGACAAGAAGATGGGATGACAACAAGGAATCATCCTATGCAATGCGTTCCAAAGAGGATGCGCAGGATTACAGATATTTCCCGGAGCCTGATCTTGTTCCAATCGTAATTGATGATGATTGGATTGAAATAATAAAAGCGAAACAGCCAGAGCTTCGGGATGAGAAGCTTGCGAGATACAAAAAAGAATTTGATATCCCGCAGTATGATGCAGAGATCATTACAGCTTCCAAGCATATGGCAGATATTTTTGAGGCTACAACTGCGATTTGCAACAAACCAAAGAAAGTATCGAACTGGCTGATGGTAGAGACACTTCGCCTTTTGAAAGAAAATGGTATGGAGCCGGAAGAAATTAAATTTTCCCCAGAGAATCTTGCAAAACTGATTCAGCTTACAGAGGCAGGAACGATCAACAGTTCTGTTGCAAAAGAAGTGTTTGAAAAAGTGTTTGCGGAGGATATTGATCCAGAAAAATATGTGGAAGAGCATGGACTTAAGACAGTCAATGACGAGGGAGCTTTAGAAGAAGTTCTTAATAAAGTAATTGCTGACAATCCACAGGCCGTTGCTGATTACAAAGGCGGAAAAGAAAAAGCTCTGGGAGCGCTGGTAGGACAGACGATGAAAGCCATGAAAGGAAAGGTAAATCCGGGGCAGGTAAACCAGAAGTTAAAAGAAATGTTAAAGTAGAGATGATAAGGTGTGCTTATTTATGGGCACACCTTGTTTAGATGTACTTATTAAAAGTTAGAAATAACACTTATTAGACAGAGCTATTTGACTGTGGTACAATTTTTGGAGCAGACAAAAGTATTATAGAAGCTTTAGATTATCTGGTGACTTTATAGAGATTGTAAATGTATTGCATGTGTACAAGGAGGATGAACATGGGAGGATTTTTTGGAGTAGCATCAAAAGAAGATTGTGTATTGGAATTGTTTTATGGAGTTGATTATCACTCGCATTTGGGGACAAGACGCGGAGGAATGGCTACATATGGTGAAGAGGGTTTCAATCGTGCCATTCATAATATCGAAAATTCACCGTTCCGTACAAAGTTTGATCGTGATGTCAGTGAGATGAAAGGAAATCTCGGAATTGGCTGTATCTCAGATTTTGAACCACAGCCGCTTCTGATTCGTTCAAAACTTGGAAGTTTCGCAATCACAACTGTAGGTAAAGTAAATAATTATGAGGAACTTTTGGAGCAGCTGTATGATAATGCACATTCTCATTTTCAGGAAATGACGAATGGACAGATCAATGTGACAGAACTGATCGCTGCTTTGATCTGTGAAAAGGAGTCTATTGTAGAGGGAATCAAATATGTGCAGGAGTTGGTAGATGGATCCATGACACTTCTGATCCTCACAAAAGATGGTATCTATGCTGCGAGAGACCGTTATGGAAGAACACCGTTAGTGATTGGCTGCAAAGAGGGAGCTTACTGTGTTTCCTTTGAAAGCCATGCTTATATTAACCTGGGATATATTGATTATAAAGAATTGGGACCTTCAGAGATCGCATTTATCACACCGGAAGGTGTAGAGACAGTAAGCCCAGCTCGTGAAGAGATGAAGATATGTTCCTTCCTCTGGGTATATTATGGCTATCCGACATCTTCTTATGAAGGTGTTAACGTAGAAGAGATGCGTTACAAATGCGGAAGTATGCTGGCAAAACGAGATGGAGATTCTGTTCATCCAGATATTGTTGCAGGTGTTCCGGATTCCGGTATCGCTCATGCAATCGGGTACGCTAATGAGTCAGGAATCCCGTATGCAAGACCATTTATCAAATATACTCCAACCTGGCCACGATCTTTCATGCCAACAAATCAGCAGCAACGTAATCTCATTGCGCGTATGAAGCTGATTCCGGTACAGGCATTGATCGAGAACAAGAAGCTTCTTTTGATAGACGATTCCATCGTGCGTGGTACACAGCTTCGCGAGACAACAGAATTCCTTTATAACAGCGGAGCAAAAGAAGTGCATGTACGTCCGGCATGCCCACCACTTTTATATGGCTGTAAATATTTGAACTTCTCCCGTTCCAAATCAGAGATGGAGCTGATCACAAGAAGAGTAATCCAGGAAAGAGAAGGAGAAAACTGCTCCGAAGAAATTCTGAAAGAATATGCAGACCCATGCAGCTGTAGATATGCGCAGATGATCGAAGATATCAGAAAGAAACAGAATTTCACAACATTAAGATATCATAGATTAGACGATCTTTTAGAATCAATCGGAATCGATCCATGTAAAGTATGTACATACTGCTTCGACGGAAGAGAATAGTCGCGTTGGCAATGAGCCATGCAGAAAATAACAGGAACGGCTGTCTGTGTGCTTGCACACAAGCAGCCGTTCCTGTTATTTTCTATAGGGCGAAGCCCGCGCCCGAGGAGGAGCGAAGCGGAAACGAGGGTACAGGGCTCATTTTAAATACAATATGTCAGTATATAATCATCCATCACGAATCCGTTTCCGATATCTGCAACCTGTTCATCGGTGATCTTAAATCCAAGGTGATCATAGATTTTTAAAGTATTGTCATTATGCTTATTGCAGGTGAGCCAGATCTTTTCGAGATTTCGTTCCTTGCACTGGTTAATTAAAAATTCAAGTCCCTGAGTGGCAAGATGTTGCCCTCGGAATTCTTTCTTTATGTACAGCTTACTTAAAAAAAGTGCTTTTTCTTCCTGGTGGACTCCGATATAGCCACAAGGAGTATGTGAGCTTTCAATGATAAAGTATTCATAGCCATCATTTCTGATCTGTGAGGTAAGCGCTGGATAAGACTGGAACTTTTCTACCATGTAATTTACCTGCGCTTCTCCGATGATTGGTGTAAAATGCTGATGCCAGATCACTTCCGCAATGTCAGCAATTGTCTGAATGTCTCCGTCAGTAGTGGCGGGGATAAAATTTACTGTCTGCATGTGAGTATTCCCCATTTCTTTAGAATTGTTTAATAGATATCTCTTTTTTCATATGTTATTATATAGGAAGATAAAAAAATTGACAATTATTAGTTGTGTTGATTTTGGGGTTGCAGGATTTGTAAGAATTTAAAACCGGAAGAAATAGTAAGTCGGAGGTCTTAATGTTATGGGCGCATTTGTGGCGTTAAAAGATGTAAAAAAAGTATATCACATGGGTGAAGTAGACATTATGGCAGCGGCAGGTATCAATTTTGAAATCGAGAAAGGTGAGTTTGCCGTGGTAGTAGGACCAAGTGGTGCTGGAAAAACTACGGTTCTCAATATTCTCGGAGGAATGGATACCGCAACAGAAGGAGAAGTCATTGTTGATGATCAGGATATTTCATCCTATTCCCAGAGGCAGCTTACCGCATATCGAAGAGATGATATCGGATTTGTGTTTCAGTTTTATAACCTGATTCCGAATCTGACTACACTGGAAAATGTGGAACTGGCACTTCAGATATGTAAGGATCCTATGGATGCAAAAGAAGTGCTTGAAGAAGTAGGGCTGGGTGAGAGACTCGATAATTTTCCGGCACAGTTATCAGGTGGAGAGCAGCAGAGAGTTTCTATTGCGAGGGCATTAGCGAAAAATCCAAAGCTTTTGCTATGTGATGAGCCAACAGGAGCGCTGGATTACAATACAGGAAAATCGATTCTTAAATTGTTACAGGACACATGCCGGAAAAAGAAAATGACAGTGATATTAATTACGCATAATCAGGCAATTGCACCTATGGCAGATCGGGTAATTAAAATCAAGAACGGAAAAGTTTCCAATATTATAGTGAATGATAATCCAGTATCGGTTGAGACGATAGAATGGTAAGTAACAGGAGATGCGATGGCAAAGAAAGTAACACGCAAAGATTTTTATATGGAAATAAGAAAGAGTCCGGGAAGGTTTTTGTCGATTCTTTTTATTGTTGCGCTTGGAGTTGCATTTTTTTCGGGAATTCGTGCGTCTGAACCGGATATGAGGATTACCGGGGATACATATTTTGATGCAAGTGAGCTGATGGACATAAAAGCACTCAGTACATATGGTGTTACAGAAGATGATGTTCAGGCGATGGAAGAACTTGATGATATCGAGAAGGCAGAAGGTGCATACAGTGAAGATTTCATCTATCGCACAGGTGATGAACAGCACGTCCTCCATGTGATGGGTATCCAGAAGAACATGAATCAGGTGACGGTAACAGAAGGACGGCTCCCTGAAAAAGTGGGTGAGTGTCTGGCAGATGATGAGTCAGAATATGAGATCGGAGAGATCATTACTCTGGAATCCGGCAATGATGATCCGGTATCGGACACTTTGAAGACAGATACACTGAAGGTTGTAGGAAAGGGAAACAGTCCATGCTATCTTTCCTACGGAAGAGGAAGTACAACTATTGGAACCGGAAGTATCAGTGCGTTTCTGGTTGTTCCGGAGGATACTTTTGAACTTGAAACGTATACAGAAGTGTATCTTCAGGTAAAAGGTGCAAAAGATCTTCTGGCATTTACGGATGAATATGATGACAGGATAGATGAAGTACTTCAGCAGGTGGAAGAGCTTGCAGATGAGCGTGGAATCGTACGCAGGCAGGAGATTGTTGATGAGGCAGAGGAAGAGCTTGCAGATGCTAAAGATGAACTGGAGGAAGGAAAAGAAACGGCAAGGAAAGAACTTGCAGATGCTGAGAAAGAAATAACAGATGCTGAACAAAAGCTTGCGGACGGGAAAAGGGAAATTGAAGACGGAAGGAAGAAGATTGAAGATGCAAAGAAAACGTTAGAGAGTAAGCAAAAGGAGCTTGATAAGGCAAAGTCTGAATACAATTCCGGAAAGAAAGAGCTGGAAAAGGGCCAGAAAGAGTATGAAAAAGGTCTTAAGGAATATGAAGCGTCAAAGTCAAAAGCGCAGCCGGAGATTGAAAATGCAAAACAGCAGGCGGCAGCGCTTCAGGTACAGATTTCTGAGGATGAAAATACATATCTGAGCCTGACAGAGAAAATCTCTGAGCTGGAAGCGCTTGGAGATGATCCGGGAGAAGAAATAAAGCAGCAGATTGAGGCACTGAAAGAACAGGCAGCCGGTATGTCTCAGAAAATTGCCGCAGAAAAGCAGGCATATGAAACAATAGAAGAGCAGATTAATCAGGCTGAGAAACAGCTTAAAGAGGCAGAAAAAAAGCTTGCGCAGGCGAAAAAGGAACTGGAGGCCGGTGAGAAAAAAATGAAAGGGGTTCCGGAAAAGCTAAAATCGGGACAAAAGCAGATTGATGAGGGCTGGGAGGAACTCGCAAAGCAAGAAAAAAAGCTTGAAGATGGTGCTAAAGAAATAGAGACTAGCGAAAAGAAGCTTGCTGATGCAAAAATAGAATATGAAGATGGAAAAAAAGAAGCAGAGCAGGAGATAAAAGATGGCGAAAAAAAGATAAAAGATGCTGAAAAAGAGATTGCAGATATTGAAAATCCAAAATGGTATGTATATGACCGGAGTACACTTGTGGAATACAGTGGATTTGGAGAAAATGCAGAGCGTCTGGGTGCGATAGGAAGAGTATTCCCGGTATTATTCTTTTTAGTAGCGGCACTTATCAGTCTGACCAGTATGACACGTATGGTTGAAGAACAGCGAACATCCATTGGCACGATGAAAGCCCTTGGATACGGGAAAGCAGCGATTGCGTCCAAATATCTGGGGTATGCGTTTTGGGCTACGATTGGAGGAAGTGTCCTGGGAGTATTGATTGGTGAAAAAATATTACCATATATTATTGTATATGCTTATGGAATTTTATATCGTCATCTGCCGGAAATCATTGTTCCATATAACTGGACCTATGCATTTTTGGCGTCAGGAGCAGCAATCTTTTGTACAATGTTTGCTACCTGGATGGCATGTTACAATGAACTCCGGGCCCAGCCGGCTGTTCTTATGAGACCACCAACACCGAAAAACGGACGCAGAGTCTTTATGGAACATATTCATTTTGTGTGGAGGCATTTGAGTTTTACATGGAAATCGACTATCCGGAATCTTATGCGCTATAAAAAAAGATTTTTTATGACGATTTTCGGAATCGGAGGCTGCATGGCGCTGATGCTAGTCGGATTTGGGCTTAAGGATTCCTGCTATGAAATAGCGGATCTTCAATATGCAGAAATTCAGCTTTATGATGGTAACATTTATCTTGAGGAGGATGTGACTGAGAAGCAGCGAGAGAATCTGGAAGTTGTTCTGGACAAGGCGAAAAATGTTCAGAACTATACGGATGTGAATATGCAGAGTATTACTCTCGTAAACGGAAAGA
The DNA here is from genome assembly GCA_051879455.1 of Lachnospiraceae bacterium. Classification (GTDB taxonomy): domain Bacteria; phylum Bacillota; class Clostridia; order Lachnospirales; family Lachnospiraceae; genus MD308. The sequence continues at coordinate 36,371 of JBJEMB010000205.1, read as the reverse complement.
AGGAGCGAGCAGTATATGAGTGTGTGTTTAAATCGGTAAAAGACGTTCCGAAGTTCGTAGATTTTCATGACCGGAAGACAAAAGAGGGTTATGAGCTGTCAGATAATGGAGTGATCATCAGCGAAAAAACAGCAAAACTGTTGGAGGTTGAAGAGGGAGATATCGTCTGCATAAAAGATGAAGAAAAAGGAAATAAAGAAATAAAGATTGAACATATCTGTGAAAACTATATGGGGCATTATATGTATATAACCCCGACGTATTATGAAAAGGTCTATAACGAGGAGCCGGATTATAACAGCATTTGTTTTATTGCTGATGATGCCTGTGACTCACAGCAGATTGAAGAAATCGGAAAGAATATGCTTGAAGAAGAAGGTGTGCTCAGTGTCAGCTATACCCACGATATTGAAAAACAACTGGCAGATATGCTGAAGAGTCTGAATCTGGTTATTGTTGTGCTCATCATTTCTGCAGGAATGCTGGCTTTTGTAGTACTCTATAATCTGAATACGGTTAATATTGCCGAGAGAAAGAGAGAACTTGCGACACTTAAGGTTTTGGGATTCTATAACTCAGAAGTGGCAGAATATGTATATCGTGAAAACATTATCCTGACTTTTATCGGAGCTTTCGTAGGTGTTGGACTTGGAAAGATTCTCCACAGATTTATTATTGAGACTGTGGAAGTGGATTCTGCCATGTTCGGAAGAAATATTAATATGCCAAGTTATATCTATAGCCTTTTATTTACCATAGCATTTTCTCTGATTATTAATGGTATTATGTATTTTAAATTGAAAAAAATAGATATGGTAGAGTCACTGAAAAGTATCGAGTAGGGCGTGAGCCCTACTCGATTTTTATCAAGGATTATTTCATTGCAAGGCCTGAGAGCACAGATTTTACATGGTCGATCTCCTGCTGAGATGCTTTTTGCGCCGGAACATAGTAACTCTTTTCGCGTGCTACCTGATAGAGTTTTTCCTGAGACATTTCACAATCGTTTCGCATCTGTTTTAAGCATTGTTTTAATTCTTTGTTTTCTGTCTGGGAAATCATTTCTCCGAATCTTACAAGTTCTGAGTTTACCCCTGTAAGGGCATCTGATACCATAGTTTTATCGTCTAACATATTATCCTCCTATAAAAACTTCATTAAATCCTGTTTGTGTTTCATTGCAGAATTGGCAGAATCCTGAAAAAGTTTTTTGATTTCAGGATCTTTTGCCTGCGCTGCATAGTCCTGCATTTTGCAGTGACAAGTATCGAATCCTCCAATCAGATGACGGAGATTCTGTAAATCTAATACTGATATTTCTGACATGAAAAAGTACCTCCTTTATTTTTCTCAGATTTAGTATGTACGCTTTCGGAAAAAATATGTTGTATTACTAAATAAGGAGTATTTTTTTTGAGCTTTTTGAAGCTTCAATAAATGTTATGAAAAGATTTTTCATATTGATGTCTGTATTATACATACATTCAGGATGCCATTGCACTCCCAGTACAAAAGGATGGTCAGGAAGTTCTAAAGCTTCAGCAATTTCATCAGATGCAGAAGCAGTTGTTATAAGATTAGTGCCTGGAGATTTAATACATTGATGATGGAAACTGTTTACATATATAGAGGAACCACATATTTTATATAGCATGCTTCCTTTTTTGATGGTAATTTTATGACAAATATCAGAACGATCCTGAGATTGCTGCATATGATTTAATGAAGGTGTATGACGAAGGGAGATATCCTGATAAATTGATCCATTAAGTGCAAGATTTAAAATCTGCATTCCGCGACAGATTGCCAGAATAGGAAGTTTTGAAGATATCAGTTTTTCCATAAAATGAAGTTGGAACTGATCTGTTTTCAGATCAGTATGCCCTTTATCAGTCAGTAATTCTTCACCATAAAGAAGAGGAGTTACATCATCTCCTCCGCAAAAAAGAAAGCCATCGCAGATATCTAAATATTTATAAAAAGGATCAGAATGATCAGAGGTTAAAGTCCTTTTATTATAATCAGAATATGGAATCAGTATTGGAAGCCCTCCGGATGCAGAGATAGCTTCAATATATGGATAACTTACAAACTGTCGGTTTTTTTCAAAACCGCAAAAAAGGATTCCGATTACGGGTTTCATAAAATCACCTTCCAGAAATATTTAAAGAGGAGTATACTATATTTATTATTCATATGTAGGAGAGATAAAAATATGAAACTGATTGATATGCATTGTGATACCATATGGAAGTTAATGGATTTAGACAAATGTGGCGATCTGATGGAGAATCAGTGTGCCATCAGTATTCCAGGTATGCAAAAGGCGGGAACAATGGCACAGTTTTTCGCATGTTTTACTCATGTAAAAGATTATGTGGGAGGATACGATGAGTGCTATCAGCATGTTTTTGAAATGATCGGATTCATGGAAAAACAGGTTAGCAGCTATCATGAAATTCTGGCTTTAGCGACATGCTATAATGATGTGATGAAAAACGTATCTGAAGATAAAATTTCAGTGGTCCTGACTGTAGAAGAGGGAGGAATACTGAATGGAAAGATTGAAAGATTAGAAGAGCTTTATCAGAGAGGAATCCGGCTGATAACACCAATGTGGAATTATGAAAACAGTCTTGGATATCCAAATAGCACAGACAGAACTGTCATGGAAAAAGGCTTGAAGCCATTTGGGATTGAAGTTGTAAAAAGAATGGGAGAGCTGGGAATGATCGTAGATGTATCACATGCTTCAGACGGCACATTTCGGGATATCCTGGCATATGCCAAAGGTCCGGTCGTTGCATCTCACTCTAACTGTAGAAAGCTTTTAAGCCACCCGAGAAATCTTACGGATGATATGCTTAAGGATCTTGCAAATGCCGGGGGAGTAGTCGGGCTTAATTTTTATGGTTCATTTTTAGGCAAATCAGATGCTTCATTAATTGAAGGGATGACAGCACATGTTTTACATATGATCCAGTGCGGCGGAAGTTCACTGCCCGCAATAGGAACAGATTTTGATGGATTTGACGGGATAGAGAGACTTGATATTCCGAAAGTGGAAAATATGGAGCGATTATGGGAGGCATTAAAAAAGAAGGGCGTTTCCGAATCACAGCTTGATAAGATATGGAACGGAAACGCACTTCGAATCATAAAAGAGTTAAAATAAAGTCTGTTTATAAAAAGAGTTAGATAGAAAAGAATTCTTTTATCTGACCGAGAATGATGTTCATAAGTCGTGTACGTGATTCAATGCTTGCCCATGCCACGTGGGGAGTGATAAAGAGCTTTCGGCTGTCTTTAATGCGTCTGAGAGGATTTTTTGGACTCATTGGTTCAACACACAATACATCAAGACCGGCGGCACGGATCATGTTATTTTCAAGAGCGTTACAAAGATCTTCTTCTACTACGATAGGGCCTCTTCCGAGATTCAGAAAAATACAGCTTTTTTTCATTTTTGAAAAGGCATCTTTGTCGATCAGATTTTCTGTAAATTCATTTAATGGTGCATGAACAGAAATGATATCAGAGGAAGAAAGAAGTGTATCCATATCTACCTGATGGTATCCTTTCTGTGCAGGACTGTTTGATGGGGAAGCATAGATGACATTTGCTCCGAAAGCCTGCGCAATGGAAGCAACACGTCTTCCAATGTTTCCAAGTCCGATAATCCCCCAGGTTTTTCCACTGATTTCATAAAATACTTCTTCGAAATGTGTAAAAACAGTGTCATTTGTGTAGCGGTCTTCTTTTACATACTCATCGTAATAGCGAAGCTTTTCCAAAAGAAAGAAAAGCATTGCGAAAGTGTGTTGGGCAACTGATTCGGTAGAATATCCTGCAACATTTCTCCATGCGATATTCTGACTGTCAAGATATTCTTTATCAAGGTTATTTGTTCCGGTTGCTGTGACACAGACAAGTTTAAGATTGTTTGCGGCGCCCACAGTTTTTTCGTTTACCTGTATCTTATTTACGATAATAACATCAGCATCTTTAATGCGATCCGGAACTTCTTCAGATGTGGAAAAAGGGTATTTGATCACTTCTCCCAGCTTATCAAAACCAGACAGATCAATGTCTTCACCAATTGTTTTTATATCAAGAAATACAATTTTCATATGTACAGCTCCTTTTCTTTTTCTGTTATGGTGATAGAATACCATATTCTATCTTTGAGGTCAAAAGGTCATATGTTTTGTGGCTGCATGTAATTTTGTTAACTAAAACTTAAGGAATTAAAATGCTAACTGAGGTTGTCTAAGAAAGTACGAATATGATATGATTATTTCCAAACAGGAGAGGAAGATGTTTGTGAAGGAACGTATTATAAAGTTTTTACAAGAACATATAACCAGAACACCAAAAAGACGTGGTCGGATCACAAAGGCGAAGAGAAGACAAAAAGTCAAAAGGCAGCTTCTTATGATAGGGCTGATTTGCGTTGCCTGTATTACTCTTATCATCACATATAATATAAAAGCGTCTGCGAGAAAAAAAACGCAGGAAACAATTAAGACGGAACAGCAGAAGAAGAAGGTGCCAGATGAAGTTGTAAAACAAATGGCAGAGTCAGAAGTTGATACTGTGAAAGACACTGAGACGATAGAACAGAAAGTAAAGCGAGTCAGAAAAGAAGCAAAGGAAAAAGGCTATCCGGAAGATATTATCAATCTATTGAAAAAAAATGATGAAACAGTTGGATTTGTAGAGGATTATGAAGATAAAAAGGATCTTCCGATTGCAAAAAAAGTTGCTGACACAATAGAGGAAGGAGAGATCCCTCAGTTGCTTCAATGGGACGAGCGATGGGGATATGCGTCTTATGGAAGTGGATTTGTGGCAACATGCGGATGCGGACCGACCTGTATGTCTATGGTTATTTCAGGACTTACGAATGATGTGTCTGTTACGCCAGCTGTAGTGGCTGAGTATAGTGATAATAAAGGATATATTGACGAGGAGAATAATACCTATTGGAGATTGATGCAGGAAGGAGGAAAACACTGGGGTGTTTCCTGTTATGAAGGCAGCGCAGAGGAAGAATCAGTTAAGGCAGAACTTAATGAAGGTCATCCGATCATTTGCAGCGTGGGGCCAGGTGATTTTACAAAAAATGGTCATTTTATCGTACTGACAAAGTATAAAAACGGAAAAGTAAAAGTAAACGATCCGTTTAGCCAGAAAAATAGTGATAAGTTATGGGTTTATGAAGATATAAGGGATCAGATTAAAGCATTATGGATTTACTCTGTGGAAGAGTAGATTAGCAGTTATTGATATATAATACAGCCAACATCATTTTGATAGTAAATCACATACAGTGATTGAATGATGTTGGCTGTTACCTTTTTATAATTCAAAATCTATCTCATGTTTCAGAAAATATTCTTTTGCGTGTTCGTCCCAGCTTTTTTCCAGTGTTTTATCCATTGTGAATATATTGAGAGAGGTTCCGGTAATGCACTGAAGATTTATTCCATCATATTTAAAATTAAGATAAAGGCCCTGGACATGTATGGCATTAATCTCCGTAATGCTGTATTTTTCAAGAAAATCCGAAAATGCTGTCTTGGGTAAAGATAAGATGAATTTAAAGTTTAGCGGGGTGCGTTTTCCTTTTATGATCTGAAAAAAGAAATCTCTTAAGTCTTTCCAGGATGAATATTCTTGTTCCGGTTCTTCTTCGTAAAAACTTTTATGGATAAATCCATCAACTTTAAATGTATTATATGTAGTGACTTCTCCCTCAATAAATGAAAAATCATCAAATGTAGATTTCAGCAGGAGATGTGACATACAGTTTTTTGCTTTTAAATTTAATATAATCATCGATATAAACTCCTTTCATATCTTATCGCACATTATAACAGTCTTTTCCAGAGAATGCATCATAATTTGACTTTTATCAGTAGAAACAGTAAAATGTTACCAGAGTAAAAGGTGGAGAACGATTAATATGGCACAAAATAAAAAAACGGCAAATCAAAGGAAAAGCAATGAGGATCAAGTTCTAAGGACAGCGGTAATAGCAGTTATTGTTCTTTTTATTGTGGCAGCTTTGATTGTGGGGATCAAGTCTCTGAATCCTCGTCCGGATACGACCGAGGGAGTAAAAAAGCTCAAGGAGATGGAGCAGGCAGATATTAAAGAAATAGAAAAAGAAATTCAAACGTTGGACACAAAAGAAGCAAATGAGAAAGAAGAGCGAGATAGTCGTCCGAATGAAGAGAAGTTTAAAAATACATTGATTATTGGAGATTATATTGCGCAGGGATTGTATGAGCAGGAAGTCCTTGGCGAATCATTTATATTGGCGAATGAAGATGCCAGTGTATATGGTATGGATGATACACAGATGATAACGAATCTTGAGGCTGCTGCTAAGAAGAAACCGGAAGTTTTGTTTTTTATGCTTGGAGTAAATGATGCTTCAAAAGAAGATGTCAATGCAGAAATATTTGAGAATAATTACAGTGTATTTCTGGACCGAGTGAAGGAAAAATTGCCTGAAACAAAGATTTTTGTGAATAGTATTCTTCCGGTTCAGAAACAGGCTATAGAAGAAACAGCGGGACTTTCAGAAATTCTGGATTATAATAAGCGTCTTCAGGCACTCTGCAAAGAGAAGAAAGTGATTTATATTGATAATAGTGACCTTGTAAAAGATAAGTATTATAAAGAAGATGGAAAACATATGAATAAAAAGTTTTATACACTTTGGGCTAAACATATGGCAGATGCCGCGGATCTTTAAGGAGCAGATTAATGTTATTTGACAGTACGATTTTTTTATTTGGTTTTTTACCAGTCTCACTTATATTATATTACTTGACACCGGCAAGATTTAAAAATTTGATGCTGGTTTTTCTCAGTATGTTTTTTTATGCATGGGGAGAACCAATTCATCTTTTTCTCTTAATGTTTGTTACTATATGGAATTATATTGGGGGAAAATATGTTGCAAAAGGACGTAGAAAAGGAAATGCAAAAACAGCCACCTTTATTGTCTTAGGTATAGATATTTTATTGTTTGTTATTTTTAAATATACAGGAGCCTGTCTGCAGATTGCAGGAAATGAGCTCTCTGAAAATCGTTTTCTGATGGTGCCGATAGGAATATCATTTTTTATGCTTCAGAATATTGCTTATATTATTGATGTATATCGCGGAGATGTCAGAATACAAAAGAGTTTATTGAATTATGCATTGCTTATCATGATGTTTCCGAAAATTGTGGCTGGTCCATTGGTTTCTTACAGTGAGTTTGAGGAACAGATTACAAAAAGAAAATTGTCATGGAATAAATTTTCAGAGGGCATCCTTAGGTTTATCAGAGGACTGGTCAAAAAAGTGCTCTTGGGGAAGGCTTTTATGGAAATGTTTGAAGTGTTCAATTCATTTTCTGCGAATCAGATTTCTGCTTTGAGTGCATGGATGGGATGTCTGGCGTTTGCATCTGGAATTTTCTTTTCATTTGCAGGTTATTGTGATATGGCATGCGGACTTGGAAAAATATTCGGATTTGACTTTCCGGAAAATACAGATTATCCATGTTTGGCAACGGGAATCATGGATTATTGGAGCAGATGGATGTCTACATTGTGGAAATGGTTTTGCTCTTATGTATATTGGCCGCTTTGCGGTGGAAATCCAAGTGGGATAAGGGGATTTTTTGCGCTTGTATCTACATGGATATTGATTGGATTGTGGCATGGAATGAATGCGACTTTTGTTATCTGGGGAATTTATTTTGCAATCCTTTTATATGTGGAAGGGTTTGTCTTTGGTCAGACATTTGAGAAAATTCCAGTTGTAATTCGATGGGGATTTACGATGATATTGTTGATGATAAGCTGGGTGTTTTTCTTTTCTCCGTCAATAGGAGAAGCGTTTTCATGGTTAAAGCTTATGATCGGGATCGGAGGGCATGGTTTTATCGATTCGAGAGCAGTTTCAATGCTTACTATATACGGGTTTTTATTGTTCCTCGGAGTTTTGTTCGGTGTGCCCTGGACTGGTAAAATATACGAAAAACTCATATCCGGAGAAGAAAAATGGAAGACAGTACTGAATTGTATTGTTTATATTTTGTTATTTTTACTGTGTGTTGCCTGCATTATACAAAGCGGATCCAGAGAGTTTTTCTATTTTAGGTTTTAAGAGATTTTAGTAATAAAACTACAAAGATGTAGGAGAGTACAGAATGAAACAGACGAAGAAAAGTAAAAAAAAGCATTCAAATATAAAACAGATCACAGCCCTTGTTTTTCTTGGGGTTCTATTGGTATTGTGTCTGATAAATCTGACAGCGGGAAATAGTAAGATAAAAAGACCGGAAATGACAGTTTCCTGTGTTATGAATGGACAATTTTCAGAAGAATACGAGCAATATTGGGAAAAACGGTTTACAGGGAGTAGATTCCTGAAAAAAATAAATCATTCTGTAGAAACTTTGCTTGGAAGGAGGGAGTCAAATAAAGTTTATAAGGGGAAAAAACATCACCTTGCAGAGAAGATTGAGACGCCCGACCAAAAGGCGATGGAGAAAAATATAGAAGCCATTAAAGAATTTGATTCATCTTATTATAACATACCAGTTTATTTTATGTTAGTGCCGGATGCAGCAAATATTCAATCAGATATGCTTCCAGCATCAGCAGTGACAGAAGATCAAAGTGAGCAATTTACAGAGATAAAGAAGATGTTGGATGATGGGGTAAACTGGATAGATGCCTTGGAGACGCTTAGAGAGCATAAAGATGAAAAAATCTATTATTGTACAGATGAGCATTGGACAACACTCGGGGCTTATTATGGATACGAAGTTCTGGCAAAAGAGATGAACCTGGATATGTCACAGGTACCTAAAGGGAAATTTTACGTTGTCAATAATGATTTTAATGGCTCATTATCAGAAAAGAGCGGATATGAAGATGGCTATACAGAATCGATCAGTATCTATTCTGCAAAAAATGTAAAAGATAATACGAATCTGATTATGACGAATGGCGATACAAATAAGAAGTCAGCAACACTTTATGATATTTCCAGCCTGGAAAAGCAAAATAAATACGATCTGTTTCTGGGTGGTGACTGTGGAATGCTGGATATTGAGACGACTGTGGATAACTCAGAGAGACTTCTTATTGTAAAGGATTCTTTTGCAAATTGTCTGGTTCCCTTTCTTGTGTCGCATTTTCGGGAAATTGTGGTGATTGATCCGGAGTATTATGGGGGAAATCTGCAGGAAATTATGCAGAATAAAAAATTTACAAACATATTGTTTTTGTACAGTGGCAATTCATTTGTCACAGATGAAAATATTAGTAAAGTTCTTAACTGAAGAAGGTAAGAAAGTATGAGATTGAATAAGTATTTGAGTGAGGCAGGTGTCTGTTCCAGAAGAGAAGCAGATCGTCTCATTATGAGCGGTCGTGTGACTGTAGATGGGAAAAGAGCTGAGCCTGGAATGCAGGTATCTGATGAGAATATGGTAAAGGTTGGGAAAAAGCTGATAAAAAGCCAGGAAGAAAAGGTGGTTTTAGCTGTTAATAAACCTGCAGGAATTGTATGTACTGAAGATATGAGAGAGAAAAAGAATATTATTCGATTCCTGAATTATCCTTCGCGAATTACGTATGCAGGAAGGCTTGACAAAGATTCGGAAGGGTTGCTTATCATGACAAATGATGGGGATCTGATCAATCACATGATGCGTGCGAGGTATCAGCATGAGAAAGAATATAAAGTGACAGTTGACAGACCGCTGACAGATGAATTTTTGGAAAAAATGCAAAACGGTGTTCATATTAAAGATGAGGAAAAGAAGTTAGATGCTGTGACCCGTCCGTGTAAGGTGGAAAAGATTGGGAAATATACATTTTCTATTGTGCTCACCCAGGGACTTAATCGTCAGATCCGTCGGATGTGTGATGCGTTGGGATATAAGGTAACAAAACTGATCCGTGTGAGGATTATGAATATAGAACTTCAGGGATTAAAAAGTGGAGCGTATCGAAAATTAACAAAACAGGAGTTAGAAAAATTATATGAGCAGACAGAAGCAAGATAGAATGAAAGAGCTAGTGGAGCTTTTAAATAGAGCAGGAAAAGCATATTATCAGGATGCAGAAGAAATCATGAGTAACTATGAATATGACAAACTCTATGATGAATTAAAAAATCTTGAGAATGAGCTTGGTGTCACGATGGCGTCAAGCCCGACAGTAAATGTCGGGTATGAAGTACTCAGTGAACTCCCAAAAGAGCGGCATGAAAAACCAATGCTTTCTCTTGATAAGACAAAAAATGTTGGAGATCTGAAGAAATTTGTAGGAAATCAGAAGGCACTTATTTCATGGAAAATGGATGGTCTTACGATTGTGCTCACTTATCGGGATGGAAAACTTTATAAAGCCGTTACAAGGGGAAACGGAGAAATAGGTGAGGTTATAACAAACAATGCAAAAGTATTTCAGAATATTCCTCTTCAGATTACTTTTAAAGGGGAACTGATCCTGCGAGGAGAAGCAGTGATAGGTTATAAAGATTTTGAGAGGATTAATGAAGAAATAGCAGATGCAGATGCAAAATATAAAAACCCGAGAAACTTATGCAGTGGTTCAGTCAGACAATTAAATAATGAGATTACTGCAAAGAGAAATGTACGTTTCTATGCATTTTCGTTAGTACAGGCAGAAAATGTGGATTTTCACAACTCCAGATCATTTCAGATGGAGTGGCTTAAGGAGCAGGGTTTTGAAATTGTGGCGTATCATCTGGTAACGGCAGATAGTGTAGAGAAAGAAGTGCAGTGGTTTTCAGATAAAATTGCGGAGAATGATTTCCCGTCGGATGGACTTGTGCTGGTTTATGATGACATTTCTTTCGGACAGTCGCTTGGAAGGACATCGAAATTCCCCAGAGATTCTTATGCATTTAAGTGGGCAGATGAAATCAGGCAGACAAAGCTTCTTGAGATTGAATGGAGTCCATCAAGAACTGGGCTTATTAATCCAGTGGCTATATTCGAACCGGTGGAACTGGAGGGAACGACGGTAAGCCGTGCCAGTGTTCACAATATCAGTATTTTGGAGGAGCTTGAACTTGGCATTGGGGACGAGATTGAAGTATATAAAGCAAATATGATCATTCCTCAGATTGCCAGCAATCTGACAAGAAGCGGAGTGAAAGATATCCCTTTGAAATGTCCGGTCTGTGGAGGAAGGACAGAGATTCGGAAAATCAGTAATGCAAAAGCATTATATTGTACGAACCAGGAGTGCCAGGCAAAACATGTAAAAGCATTTTCTCTCTTTGTGAGCAGGGATGCGTTGAATATTGAAGGACTCTCGGAGGCAACGCTGGAAAAATTTATTGCCAGAGGATTTATTCGGGATTTTACAGATATTTTTCATCTGGAGCGGTACAAAGAAGAGATTCAGAAGATGGAAGGCTTTGGGGAAAAATCGTATAACAATCTTATCGCAAGTATAGAGAAGGCAAGGATTACAACTTTACCTAAAGTTATTTACAGTCTCGGAATTGCTGGAATCGGGCTTGCGAATGCAAAAGTTATCTGCAGAGAGTTTAAAAACGATGTAGATGTTATGATTCATGCAAAAAGGGAGGACCTGAGTGCAATTGATGGTATCGGTGAAGTTCTGGCGCATGCCTTTGTTTCTTACTTCGAAGATGACAATCATATAAAATTATTATTAAATTTACTGAAAGAACTGGAAATTCCCGAAGAAATAGTAGATAATACTGAGCGTATACTAGATGGAAAGAAATTTGTAATTACCGGAAGTGTAGAACATTTTGCCAATCGAAATGAGGTAAAAGAGTTAATTGAAAGCCTTGGTGGAAAAGTGACCGGTTCGGTGACACAGAAGACAGATTATCTCATTAATAATGATGTGCATTCATCATCATCGAAAAATAAAAAGGCAAATGAGCTGAAAGTTCCGATTATATCGGAGGAAGAATTTTTGGAAATGATTAAAAAAGCTGATGACAGGTAGGAGGAAGGTGACGTATGTCTGATCAGGATAAAATATTTGAAAATGAAGTAGAGAAGATTGACGATAAGAACGTTACAGTAGAAGGTTCCGATAAAAATGACGAAGATGAGTACGAAAAAGTGTGCTTTATCTGTCGCCGCCCGGAGAGCGTAGCGGGAAAGATGATTAATCTTCCGAATAATATCTGTGTGTGCAATGACTGTATGCAGAAAAGTTTTGACATGATGAATAACGGAAACATTGATTATAGTCAGTTTATGAATATGCCAGGGATGCAGTTTGTAAATCTGGCTGATATTGATCAAACAGTACCGAAACAGCAGAAGATTAAGAAGAAAAAGGAAAAAGAAGAGAAAAAACCTTTGGTCGATATTAAAAATCTGCCTGCACCACATAAGATAAAAGCCCGGCTCGATGAGTATGTAGTCGGACAGGAATATGCAAAAAAAGTAATGTCTGTAGCAGTTTATAATCATTACAAGCGTGTTGCAACAGATACAATGGATGATATTGAGATAGAAAAATCGAATATGCTTATGATAGGACCTACAGGTTCCGGTAAGACATATCTCGTAAAAACGCTTGCCAGACTTCTTGATGTACCGCTTGCGATCACAGATGCAACATCTCTGACAGAGGCTGGTTACATAGGAGATGACATCGAAAGTGTTGTATCAAAACTTCTTGCAGCGGCAGATAATGATGTGGAAAAAGCGGAACAGGGAATTATCTTTATTGATGAGATTGATAAGATTGCTAAAAAGAAGAATTCAAGTCAGAGAGATGTCAGCGGAGAATCCGTTCAGCAGGGAATGTTAAAACTTCTGGAAGGAAGTGAAGTTGAAGTTCCTGTAGGAGCTAACAGTAAGAATGCCATGGTGCCGCTTACAACTGTTAATACGAGAAATATTTTGTTTATCTGTGGTGGTGCATTCCCTGATTTGGAAGGAATCATTAAAGAAAGACTTACAAAGCAGGCAGCCATCGGATTTGGAGCTGATCTGAAAGATAAATATGACAATGATAAGACATTGCTTGAAAAAGTGACGATAGAAGATCTGAGAACATTTGGAATGATCCCGGAGTTTTTGGGGCGTCTTCCAATAGTATTTACACTTCAGGGACTTGGCGAGGATATGCTTGTTAAAATCCTTAAAGAACCTAAGAATGCAATTTTAAAACAGTATCAGAAACTTCTTGCGTTAGATGAAGTGAAACTCGAATTTGATGATGGTGCTCTGCGTGCAATTGCAAAAAAGGCGATGAAGAAGGATACGGGAGCCAGAGCACTCCGTGCTATTATCGAAGAATTTATGCTTGATATCATGTATGAAATCCCAAAAGATGACAGTATTGGTCAGGTGACAATTACGAAAGAGTATATTGAAGGAACCGGAGGACCGGTTATTACACTTCGGGGTCAGGAAGCCATGCGTATCGGGTCATAGATGTCTGACTGATAAAATGTAGAAATGATTCATAAGAAAAACAAAGAACCTCATATACTTGAAAAAAAGTATATGAGGTTCTTTTATGGCAACAGAGACATGCAGAGATAAAATCCTTTCTCAGGAATATTATGATTTTGTGGTTCCGGACTACCGGAGTTCAGATAATATCGTACTCAGTGAAAGAATATCATGTATCCAGGATCTGGGACTTGGTTATCGAGTGATACATGTGAGTGCCGAGACAGTGGGAGAACTGACGCTGGAGAAATATGGCTACAATACAATTCCCAATTGCTACACTCTTCTGGATACAGATGCACTTAATAAGGCAGGAGTTACTGCTGTTCAAAATTATCCAACGCTTAGACTGCGGGGGCAGGGAATCATGATAGGGTTTCTGGATACAGGAATTGATATTGAAAATGCTGCGTTTAGAAATTCAACAGGTGGTACGAGGATTGTGGGGCTCTGGGATCAGACTATTCAGACAGGAAATTTGCCAGATGGCTTTTCCTATGGAAGCGAATATACAGAAGAAATGATCAATGAAGCATTGCGGTCACAGGAACCATCGCAGATTGTCCCCAGCACTGATAAAAATGGGCATGGGACATTTCTTGCCAGTGTGGCTGCCGGAAGCGCCAGACAGGAAAATCAGTTTATCGGAGCAGCACCGGAAGCGGTGATAGGAGTTGTTAAGCTAAAAGAGGCGAAAGAATATCTGAAACGATTTTATGAGATACATACGGATCAGCCATGTTATCAGGAGAATGATATTATGCAGGGGCTTCGCTATTTAAATGGTCTGGCGGCAAGGAGAGGATTGCCACTGATGATCTGTGTAGCATTGGGAACAAATATGGGAGGACATAATGGCGATTCTAATCTCGCAAGAATACTTAGCGATTATTCGGGAATGTTGAATCACTGCGTTGTGGTCGGAGGCGGAGATGAAGCAAATAACCGGCATCATTTTTTCGGACAGTTCCATGCTGTAGGAGAAATACAGGAGGCAGAATTTCGTGTGGAGAGTGGAACAACAGGATTTACAGCAGAATTGTGGAATACGCTCCCAGATATTGTAACGGTATATATCATTTCCCCGTCAGGTGAGAGAAGTCCTAAAATTTCAGTCAGGCAAGGGAATAAATATACCTTTCACTTTGTGTTTGATGGAACAAGAGTTGAAGTGGAGTATCGTCTCCTTCTGGAAAATAATGATGCACAATTGATTTTCTTTCGTTTTCAGGGAGTGGCAGCAGGAATATGGAAAATCGGTGTGGAACCACTTTATGTAGCAGAAGGAGAATATCACATATGGCTTCCGATTCAGGAGTTTTTAGAAAGCCAGGTATATTTTCTGGAGGCGAATCCGGATACAACATTGACTGAACCAGGAAATACAAGAAAAGCTATGACGGTCACTTATTATAATAGTATTGATAATAGTATTGATATTAATTCTGGAAGAGGGTATACTAGAGACAGGACTTTGAAACCGGATTTTGCTGCTCCCGGTATCGAAATTACCGGAGCAGTTCCTGGTGGCAGATTTGTAAATAAGAGTGGTTCCAGTGCCGCGACAGGAATTGCAGCCGGAGCAGCTGCGCTCCTGATGGAGTGGTTAATAGAACAGCCGCAGATTCAGGGGATTACATGTAGCCAGGTGCGTAATATCATTCTTTTTGGAACAAATCAGAGAAGTGATATGGGCTATCCAAACAGAGAATGGGGATATGGAACTATGGATATCTATCAGTCGTTAAATCGGCTGAGAGAATTATAGAAAGATTTTACGAAAGGAGGAGGCACGAAATGGCAGATTTTTTCGGGGACCTGAGTAAAAGAATTACGGAGGTGGCAGATGATCTTGGACGTAAAGCCGGAGATACTATTGAAGTGCAGAAATTAAAAAGCCAGATTCGCTCTTTGAATCGTGCAAACGAAAAAGACTATATGGACATTGGACGTATGGTATATGAAAAATTCAGGGACGGAGAGTTGTCAGGAACGGATTATATTACGATTTGTGAGGCAATTGAAAAGAGAGACGAAGAAGTTGAGAAAAAAGAAGCAGAGCTTACAAGATATAAAGAGGATTAATAATGATACTGACAGCATGCGTTAGTCTTCTGGTTGTTTTAGTCTGCATTGATATGGGAATCAAGCAGTATGTTGAAGATAATTATGAAGAGAATGAAGAACATGAGACAGTGATACCTGGTGTTTTGATTCGGAAAGTTTACAATAAGGGTTTTGCTTTTAATATATTGGATCGTTATCCGGAGATTATTAAACAGAGCTCTGTTTGCAGCAGTGTGGGGATAGTGTTATATGATTTTTTCGTATTCCTGAGAAAGGGAAGGAAGATGTGTAAGCTGGGAATGGCACTTGTCACGGCTGGGGCAGTTAGTAACATTTACGACAGACTGATTCGTGAAAAGGTCATTGATTATATAGGAGTAAAGAGTAAAAACTCTTATGTATCAAAATTGACAGCGAATTTTGCTGACATATATATTGTGCTAGGTATGATGATAGTATCGCTATCGAGAATAACAAATAGGAAAAAGAAAAGACAAAAAGGCAGAGGTTAATTGAACCTCTGTCTTTTTGAATATTATGTATGGAGTTTTGTCAGTTTATTTATTATTATTTTTCATTTCCTGCATCATCATGGCACGAACTGTGAGTGGAAGTCCGAAAAGATTAATGAATCCGTCTGCATCATGGTGATCGTAAAGCTCTCCGGTTGTAAAACTTGCAAGAGATTCACTGTACAGTGAATATGGAGATGTAGTACCGGCTTTTATAATATTACCTTTGTATAATTTGAATTTTACTTCTCCGGTTACATATTCCTGTGTGCTTTCAATGAATGCCTGAATGGCTTCGCGAAGTGGAGTAAACCATTTTCCTTCATATACAACCTGAGAAAGTTTATTCCCCATCTCTTCTTTTACTTCATATGTAGCCCGGTCTAATACTAATTCCTCCAACTGCTTGTGAGCTTCGTAGAGAATGGTTCCGCCTGGTGTTTCATATACACCGTGAGATTTCATACCAACAACACGATTTTCAACAACATCGCAGATTCCGATGCCGTGCTTTCCACCAAGAGTATTCAGATTTCGAATGATATCGGAAACCTTCATTTCTTTTCCATTAAGACTTTTTGGGACACCTTTTTCAAATGTCATTGTAACGTATTCAGGTTCATCAGGAGCTTTTTCCGGGGTCACACTGAGAACTAACAAGTCATCGTAGTTTGGTTCTTTGGATGGATCCTCAAGTTCAAGACCTTCATGACTGATATGCCAGATGTTACGATCGCGGCTATAACTGTGTTTGTTATCAAATGGGAGATCAATACCGTGTTGTTTACAGTATTCAATCTCATCTTCACGGGACTGTATTGTCCAGATATCTGTCATTCGCCATGGAGCAATGACTTTAATATCTGGAGCCAGCGCTTTGATAGAAAGTTCAAAACGGATCTGATCGTTTCCTTTCCCTGTTGCACCGTGGCAGATAGCAACTGCATTCTCTTTTCTTGCGATTTCTACAAGACGTTTTGAGATTGCGGGACGTGCCATAGAAGTTCCAAGAAGATATTTATCCTCATAGACTGCATTGGCCTGCATGCAAGGAACAATATAATTTTCACAGAAATCATCTACGATGTCTTCAATATATAGTTTGGAAGCTCCTGAAAGTTTTGCACGTTCATCCAATCCTTCAAGCTCTTCGCCCTGACCACAGTCAATACAGCAGCAGATAACTTCGTAACCAAAAGTTTCTTTTAACCACGGAATGATTGTTGTGGTGTCAAGACCACCAGAATATGCTAATACAACTTTCTCTTTCATAATATCATGTCCTCCTGTAAATATATTTTTATATCTTAAGTTTTCTCTTTTCATGATTGCAAGGACTACTATACAACGAAATTTATAAATATGCAAGAAAAAATTGAAAAAAGTTTATAAATATACAAATA
>JBJEMB010000205.1:2908-18785 GCA_051879455.1 Lachnospiraceae bacterium | reverse complement strand
GCGGAAGTAAATAAGGATAATAAGAGAAAAGGAGAAATTAATTATGGCAGTGGATAAAAGTTTGGTTTCAGGGAGCACTTCAATGTTAGTATTAAAACTTCTGGAGGCTAAGGACATGTACGGATATGAAATGATTGATACTTTGAGAGAGAAGTCTCAGAACGTTTTTGAACTGAAAGCCGGGACGCTGTACCCACTTCTTCATTCTATGGAAGAAAGAGGATTTCTGGAGTCCTATGAGAAAGAGGCTGTGGGAAAGATCAGGAAGTATTATCATCTTACAAAGGAAGGAAAAAAACAGTTAAAAGTAAAGACAGAGGAGTGGAGGGAATATTCCCAGGCAGTTGTAAATGTGATGGGGACAACAGGGAGTGAAGATTTAGGAGGAATGTGTTATGGACAGGCATAATTATATTGATATTTTGTCGGAACAAGTCCGCTGTAAGAAAGCGCTTCCTATAGTGGTAAAAGAGTTAGAAGCACACATTGATGATCAGAAAAAAGCGTTTATGTCAGAAGGAATGACAGAGCGTGAGGCAGAAGAAGCAGCCGTTCGGGAGATGGGAGATCCGGTGAGTGTTGGTGTGGATATGGATAGGATTCACAGACCGAAGATGAACTGGAGACTCATCCTGATGATCGCAATTGTCAGTCTTGCCGGGTTGGGGCTTCAATGGTACATGACAGTTTCAATCACAGATGTGGCATTACCATTTTTATATAATCCTGTCCGTTATCTATTTTACACGATTGCGGGAGTTGTTGTAATGGTGGCAGTGTGCTATGTGGACTATACACGTATTGCATATCGGGCGAAGGAACTTCTGATCATTTATTACATTTTTCTGGTTGTTTCAGTGTTATCAGGTCCAACGGTGAATGGGGTAGATTATGCAGGGATATGGATTTTAGGAATTCATTTTGATGTAAGAATGTCTGTCTTTTTATTTATCCCTTTATATTGTGCGGTGGTGTACAGTTATGAGGGGAAGGGATACCAGGGACTCTTAAAAGCAGTTTTGATTACGATTCCTCAAATGTTAATCTGTGGTATTATGGAAGCTTTTCTTATGATACCGATACTTGCTATTATATTATCGGTTGCAGTTTATAAAAAATATTTTAAAGTTGCTGTTAAAAAGATGGTTGCAGCGATATGGGGAGTGACAGTTTTACTTCCGATCATCTGTGTAATGGGTATTATGAGATTTGGTGCTCCTTATCAGGCAATGCGGCTTAAGGTCATGATGGATCCCGAAAAGTATGCGATGGAAGAGGGATATCAGTTTTTGGTTATCCGTAAGCTTTTACAGGGGAGTAAACTAATCGGAAGAAATCCCAATGTATTGGAGGTCTCCGGACAGGTGCCAGATAACCCGTCTTTAATTCTGGCCTATATTACTTCCTATTACGGAGTGCTTGCGGCGGGGCTTGTGATCGGTATGGTTCTGTTTGTAATCTTAAGGCTTGCAAAACTCTCTGTCAGACAGAAAAACAGATTGGGAAGCCTTATAGGAATCGGATGTACAGCAGTGGTAGTTATTCATATTATCATGTATGTGCTTGTAAACATGGGAGTGATCATTTCAGGGTATGTCTATTGTCCGTTTATTACATACGGGGGAACTGGAATTATTTTTATGGATATTACATTCGGAATCATGCTAAGCATTTATAGATATCAGAATGTGTCAGAGGCCGAGGTGCCAAAAAAGGCGTTTGAACTCGGAAAAGAGTTAAAATAATAATAAAAGAAAATAGGCAAATATTATTTTTAGAAAAGGGCTTGCATAATATGCATTATAGATGTATAATTATGCAAGCGTTTTTCTTTGGATTTTAAGAATTAAAAGAAAGATCTTATGATAATCAGTATATTTATGAAGAGAATTAATGATACTGGAAGGGATGATAGAGATGATTAAAGTTGGGATTATCGGTGCTACAGGATATGCCGGCGGCGAATTAGTGAGACTTTTGATGGGGCATAAAGATGCGGAGATTGTATGGTATGGTTCCAGAAGTTATATAGATAAGAAATATGCAGCCATATATCAGAACATGTTTCAGATTGTAGATGCAAAATGTATGGATGACAATATGCATGAACTTGCAAAACAGGTGGATGTGATTTTTACGGCGACTCCGCAAGGATTTTGTGCATCTGTGATGAATGAGGAGATTTTGTCACAAGCAAAAATTATTGATCTTAGTGCAGATTACAGAATCAAAGATGTTTCTATATATGAAAAATGGTACGGCATTGAACATAAAAGTCCACAGTTTATTAAAGAAGCAGTCTATGGATTGTGTGAGATTAATCGTGAGGATATAAAAAAAGCCAGGCTTGTTGCAAATCCAGGATGTTATACGACATGCTCTATTTTGACAGCGTACCCGCTGGCAAAAGAAGGCATTATTGATATGAATACTTTGATTGTGGATGCTAAATCTGGTACATCAGGTGCAGGCAGAGGTGCCAAAGTGCAAAATCTTTACTGTGAAGTTAATGAAAACATAAAAGCGTATGGAGTTGCAAGTCATAGGCATACGCCAGAGATAGAAGAGCAGTTGGGATATGCATCGGGAGAGGAAGTTTTGATTAATTTTACTCCTCACCTCGTTCCAATGAACCGGGGCATTCTGGCAACAGAATATGCGTCGCTCAAAAAAAATGTAACCTATGAAGAAGTGAAAGCGATTTACGATAAATATTATAAGGATGAAAAATTTGTCCGTGTGCTTGAAAAGGATATCTGTCCGGAGACAAAATGGGTAGAGGGAAGCAATTATGTGGATATCAATTTTAAGATTGATTCTCGTACGAACCGTATTATCATGATGGGAGCTATCGATAACCTTGTCAAAGGTGCGGCAGGTCAGGCAGTGCAGAACATGAATCTTATGTTTGGATTAAAAGAGAGTGAAGGACTTGAATTAGTTCCAATGTTCCCGTAAAAGAAAGAGTTAAGGGAGGACAAAGATGTTAAGAGTGATGACAATTGATGACTATGATCAAGTCTATGCACTGTGGAAACAGATTCATGGATTTGGAATTCGAAGTGTGGATGATTCGAGAGAAGGAATCGATCGTTTTTTAAAGAGAAATCCAACCACAAGTGTTGTGGCAGTCGATGAAGATAAAATTGTTGGTGCGATCCTTTGTGGTCATGATGGAAGACGGGGATGTCTGTATCATGTATGTGTGGATGAAAATTACCGCATGAGAGGAATCGGAAAATCCATGGTGGTTTTTGCCATGGAAGCATTGAAGAAAGAGAAAATTAATAAGGTTTCGTTGATTGCATTTACGAAAAACGATATTGGAAATGCTTTTTGGAATGAAATCGGATGGACAAAGAGAATGGATCTTAATTATTATGATTTTACGTTAAATGAGGCAAATATCACTGCTTTTAATCAGTAAAAAGTAGTTACATAAAAAAGATAGATGAAGGAAAGGAAGGAAAGGATCATGAAACAGGTAAAAGGTGGAGTTACAGCGGCAAAAGGATATGAGGCTGCCAGCACAGCGGCAGGGATTAAATATGTAGGAAGAACGGATATGGCTATGATCTACAGTCAGGTTCCATGTGTGACAGCAGGAACATTTACAACAAATATTGTAAAAGCGGCACCGGTGAAATGGGATCAGCAGGTTGTATATAGTGATGAAAAATCCCAGGCAGTTATTGTGAATTCAGGTATTGCAAATGCCTGTACCGGGCAGGAAGGATTTGGGTATTGTAAAGACACTGCCGAGGCGGCAGCAAAAGCGCTGAACATTTCAGCAGCGGGTGTACTGATTGGTTCTACGGGTGTTATCGGAAAGCAAATGCCAATTGATAAGTTGACAGCAGGCATCAAAGTACTGGCAGAAAAAAAGAATGATTCTCTTGAAAATGGTACTGAAGCTGCAAAAGCAATTATGACGACGGATACTTGTGAAAAAGAGCTGGCAGTTGAGATTGAAGTCGGTGGAAATGTTGTGACGATCGGTGGCATGGCAAAAGGTTCCGGTATGATCCATCCGAATATGTGTACAATGCTTGCATTTATCACGACAGATGCAGTGATTGGAAAAGAGACACTTCAGAAAGCGCTCAGTGAGGATGTAGGTGATACCTATAACATGATTTCTGTAGATGGTGATACATCCACTAATGATACAGTCCTACTTTTGGCGAACGGTCTTGCAGAGAATCCGGAAATCGTATACGGAAGTGAAGATTATAAAAAATTTGCAGAAGCATTACATACGATCAATGAATATCTGGCAAAGAAAATTGCAGGAGACGGAGAAGGAGCTACTGCATTATTTGAAGCAAAAGCAGTAAACTGTGAAAGTAAAGAGCAGGCGAAAGTATTAGCAAAGGCGATTGTATGTTCCAATCTTACAAAAGCTGCAATTGCAGGACATGATGCAAACTGGGGACGTATTCTCTGTGCCATGGGATATTCAGGTGCACAGTTTGATCCTGAGAAGGTGGACTTGTTCTTTGAAAGCGCAGCAGGAAGGATTCAGATCATAGAGAATGGAACAGCGGTCGATTATAGTGAAGAGGAAGCGACAAAGATTCTGTCTGAACCAGAAGTAACGGCAATTGCAGATATAAAAATGGGCGGATCCCAGGCATCTGCGTGGGGCTGTGATCTTACTCATGGCTATATTGATATCAATGCGGACTATAGGAGTTGATTTAGGGACGAAGATTTTGGCGATTGGGTACACCACATTTTTATTTGGGATGCGGGCTTAAAAAAATACTGCGTCCCCAGAAAGGGATATTAAGATGAATAAGGACATGAAAAAATATCTGGAAAAAGCAGAAGTGTTAATTGAGGCGCTTCCATATATTCAGCGCTTTAACCGCAGGATTATTGTTGTGAAATATGGTGGAAGTGCTATGGTGGATGAGGAGTTGAAAAAAAGGGTCATTCAGGATGTTACACTCCTTAAGCTCGTTGGATTTAAGCCGATCATTGTACATGGTGGTGGAAAGGAAATCAGCCGATGGGTAGGAAAAGTCGGCATGGAGCCACAGTTTGTCAATGGACTTCGTGTGACAGATGAAGAGACGATGGAACTTGCCGAAATGGTACTTGGAAAAGTAAACAAAGGACTGGTTCAGATTGTGGAAAGTCTGGGAGTACGGGCAATAGGTGTGAGTGGCAAAGATGGAAAGCTCCTGTCTGTAAATAAAAAGCTGTCTGATGGGAAAGATATTGGATTTGTCGGTGATGTGAAAAATGTTAATGCAAGTATTCTCTATGATCTTCTGGAAAAGGACTTTTTGCCTATTGTATGTCCAATCGGTCTGGATGATGATTATAATACTTATAATATCAATGCGGATGATGCGGCATGTGCAATTGCTAAGGCGATGAGAGCAGAAAAACTGGCTTTTCTCACAGATATAGAGGGTGTTTATAAAGATCCGAATGATCCGGAAACGTTGATATCGGAGCTTAAGGTGTCTGAAGCGAGAGCATTGATGGATGAAGGTTATGTAGGAGGCGGAATGCTTCCTAAACTGCATAATTGTATTGATGCAATAGAGCATGGGGTATCCAGAGTCCATATCCTTGACGGAAGAATTCCACATTGTCTGCTTCTGGAAATTTTTACGAATAAAGGAATTGGTACAGCAATTTTGAATGATAGTGAACCCAGATATTACATGGGTGAATAAGTCAGGTCATGTAATACTTAAAAATGGAAATATAAAGGGAGAATGGTAATGACAGTAAATGAAACGATGAAGGAAATTCAAGAGGGACTTGTGCATACTTATAATCCGTTCCCAGTGGTATTTGAAAGGGGAGAAGGCGTCTATCTCTACGATACGGAAGGGAAAAAATATCTGGACTTCGCAGCTGGATATGCGGTCTCTTCTCTTGGATATGGGAATCAGGAACTGAATGAAGCATTGAAAGCGCAGATAGATAAATTATTTCATATTTCAAATCTTTATTATCATACCGTGTGTAATGACGCAGTTCATGCATTAAAGAGAGCTTCCGGAATGGATCGGATCTTCTTTACGAACAGTGGGGGAGAAGCTGTAGAGGGGGCTTTGAAGGCCGCAAGAAAATATGCATATAAAAAAGGAAGCGGAAGATATGAATTTATTGCTATGAAAGAATCTTTCCATGGAAGAAGTTTTGGTGCTTTATCTGTAACTGGGCATGAGGCATACAGAAAACCGTTTGAACCATTACTTTCGGGAGTCTCTTTTGCGGAGTATAATGATCTGGAAAGCGTTAAAGCACTTGTGACAGATAAAACCTGTGCGATCATCCTTGAACCGCTTCAAGGTGAGGGAGGAATTAATCTGGCATCCGCAGATTTTATGCGAGGAATCAGAAAGATTTGTGATGAAGAAGGAATCTTAATGATCTGTGACGAAGTGCAGTGTGGAATGGGACGCACCGGGTCTATGTTCGCGTGGCAGAAATATGGAGTGAGACCGGATATTTTAACGATGGCAAAGGCAATTGGAAATGGAATTCCAGTAGGAGCATTTGCATTGACGGAGAAGGTCGCCGAGTATTCACTGGAGCCAGGGGATCACGGAACGACTTATGGAGGGAATCCACTGGCCTGTACTGCTGTAAGTAAAACAGTAGAGATATTTGAAAAAGAAAACATTGTTGGGCATGTTCAGGAAATAGGGGATTATCTGGCTGAAAAGTTAGATGAACTTGTAAAGCAAAATGAATTTTGCCTGTCAAGAAAAGGAACTGGCCTGATGCAGGGGATTCAAATAACAAAAACTCCTGGGGAAATTGCAAATGCAGCATTAAAAGAAGGACTTCTTGTTATCGGTGCAGGAACAGATGTGATTCGTTTTGTACCACCACTGATCATTGAAAAAGAGCATGTGGATGAAATGATTTCAGTATTAAAGAGAATATTAAAATAATCTTTTTTGAATAATAAAATATATTTTTTGACATATGAAAACCAGCTATTGGATATACTATCAGAAAACAGGAGGTATGTGAAAATGACTGGTTTTTTTATAGCGCTGCTTTCAGGAGCGCTCATGAGTGTGCAGGGAGTATTTAACACACAGGTAACAAAAACAACAGGTATGTGGGTAAGTAATGGCTGGGTACAGTTCAGTGCATTTTTGCTCTGTCTTGTGGCGTGGTTATTTGCAGGACGTGACAGTATCAGTGCACTTGCAAAAGTGGAACCTAAGTATGTCTTACTTGGAGGGGTGATTGGTGCAGGGATTACCTGGACAGTCATTAAAAGTATGGAGCAGCTGGGACCGGCAAAAGCGGCACTTTTAATTGTTATTTCACAGCTTATCGTAGCATATGTGATTGAACTGATGGGGCTTTTCGGAGTAGAAAAAGAACCGCTGGAATGGAGAAAAGTAATCGGAATGGGGATTGCTCTTGTTGGAGTTGCAATTTTTCAATGGAAATAGTAAAATGAACTTATCTAGGCATAAAGAGGGGTATTTACAGTCTGTGGATTGTAAAGGAGGATTTTATGCATAGATTAACGAAAATAAAATGTGTGATATTCTGTATGATTTTATTAAGTTTTGTTGGGAATGCAGGCGGCTGCAAAAAAGAGATGAAAGAGACACAGCAGTTTGCAAATGTTGATTTAAACTCAGAACAGGAAGAGGAAAAATCAACTTCTTCGGATGAAGAGAAGAAGAAGGAAAAGGTAACGGTCATTTATGTCGATGTGTGCGGACAAGTTCATGCTCCGGGAGTATATGAGCTTTCAGAAGGCAGCAGAGTTTTTGAAGCGATAGAAAGAGCCGGAGGAGCGACAAAAAAGGCTGCACTCTCTTCGCTTAATCAGGCAGAAAAACTTTCGGATGGACAGCAGATTTATGTTCCTTCGGTAGAAGAAGCCCAGAAAACTGTGCAAGCAGGAGAAGGTGCGTCAGGAGAGGGGCAGAAAAGTAAGATTAATCTGAATACTGCGACAAAAGAAGAACTGATGACTTTAAGCGGTATTGGTGAGGCCAAAGCTGAAGCAATCATCAGGTACCGGAGTGAGCATGGGGATTTTCAGTCAATTGAAGATATTAAAAAAATTGAAGGAATCAAAGACGGAATATTTAACAAGGTAAAAGATCAGATTACAGTCTGATAAGGAGCGTATTATGAATAAACGAGTACTGGTTGTTGATGACGAAAAATTGATAGTCAAGGGCATCCGTTTCAGCCTTGAACAGGAAGGAATGGAAGTGGATGCGGCTTATGATGGTGAGGAGGCGCTGAAACTCGCCAGGGAGAATAGTTATGATATCATTCTTCTGGATGTAATGCTTCCAAAGAAGGATGGGTTTGAAGTATGTCAGCATATCCGGGAGTTTTCAGATGTTCCGATTATCATGTTAACAGCCAGAGGGGATGATATGGATAAGATTCTTGGTCTGGAATATGGGGCGGATGATTATATTACAAAGCCCTTTAATATTTTGGAAGTAAAAGCAAGAATAAAAGCGATTATGAGACGTGTTGGAAAGAAGAACAGTGAACAGTCAGAAGAAAATATTATAAAAAAAGGTGATATGGAGATTAATTGTGAAAGCCGCAGAGTTACAATTGGAGAAAAGGAAGTGAATCTGACGGCGAAGGAATTTGATCTTCTGGAGCTTTTAGCCATGAACCCCAATAAAGTATACAGCAGAGAAAATCTGTTGAACATCGTATGGGGATATGAATATCCCGGCGATGCGAGAACTGTAGATGTACATATCAGACGGCTTAGGGAGAAAATAGAAGCAAATCCAAGCGATCCAAAATACGTATATACGAAGTGGGGAGTGGGTTATTATTTTAGGGGTTAAAAGATATTTTAAAGTAAAGATTTTTCAGAGTCTCCGTTTTCGAATTGCAGTTCTGGTTATTCTTGCGGGGATTCTTCCAGGGATTATTATGAAGACGGTGACTTTGAAAAGCTATGTAAAGCAGACGGTAGATACCCGCACTGCTGATATTCAGAATCAATGTACCATTCTTTGTAACCAGCTCAGTGCGGTTAATTACCAGCAGGGGGTTATATCAGATATTATCAAATCAGAGCTTACCCAGTTGTCAAATATTTATAATGGCCGTGTAATGGTGATCGACAAAGAGTATCATATTGTCGAAGATACATATGATATAGACGAGGGAAAAACAATCTTATCAGAAGATGTCATCCTGTGTTTTCGAGGTGAAGGAACAAGCCATTATGATGCGGAAAACAGATATATTGAAGTAACATCACCTATTTTAGACAATGATAAAAAACAGGTGAATGGAGTTGTGCTTGTAAGTGTGTCTACAGATAATATATCGGATAATATGCTTGTTCTTTCAGGAAAAATGGATCTTGTTCTGGCGGTGACGGTGCTATTAATTACGATTCTGGCGATTGTCAGCGGGACAATCATGGTTCGTCCGTTCCAGAGAATTACAAGGGCAATTGGTGCTGTCACGGAAGGATATGAAGATGATTATTTGAAAGAATATTCCTATACAGAAACGAGACTCCTGTCAGAAGCATTTAATAAAATGCTGGGGCGAATGAAAACACTGGATGAATCAAAGAATCAGTTTGTATCGAATGTGTCACATGAATTGAAAACACCACTTACATCTATGAAAGTTCTGTCGGATTCTCTTTTGGCTCAGGAAAATGTGCCAGTTGAACTATACAAGGAATTTATGGGAGACCTGTCAGAAGAGATTGACCGGGAAAATAAAATCATCAATGATCTTCTGGCGCTTACCAGACTTGAGAAAAATGCGAATACCATGAATATTACGACAGAAAATATCAATATGCTGGTAGAACGTATATTAAAACAGCTTCGGCCAATAGCTGCGACAAGGAACATAGAAGTAATCTTTGAGAGTTTTCGCCCTGTAAATGCGGAGGTTGATGAGGTAAAACTGTCACTTGCAATAACAAATCTGGTTGAAAATGCTATCAAATATAATAAAGAAAATGGTTGGATCCATGTTTCTCTTAATGCGGATCATAAATCCTTCTATATTGAGGTTGCAGACTCCGGTGTGGGTATTTCAAAAGAAGATTTAAACCATGTGTTTGAACGTTTCTATCGTGTAGATAAATCCCACTCCAGAGATACCGGAGGAACAGGACTTGGACTTGCAATTGCAAGAAGTGCAATTGTAATGCACCGAGGTGCAATAAAAGTATACAGTCAGCTTGGAGAGGGGACAACTTTTACAGTTCGGATCCCTCTGACATATGTAGCATAAGGAAAGGAGAAACAGCGTGAAAAATATCAGAGTACTTTGCGTATTAGTGTGTATGTTCCTCCTTGGAGGATGTGCCAGAGGAAAAGTTCCTGAAGGAAATTCAGATTATATCTATTATATTAATGCAGATGGAACGAGTCTTGTAAAAGAGGATTATACGATACAAGGTGGAAGCCTGGAAGAGAAAATTGAAAATATGTTAGAAGCACTTCAGGCAGAGACCGATTCAATTGATTCCAAAAGCGCTTATCCTCAAAATGTTCATATTAATGAGTGGAGGCTAAAGGATTCGGATCTGGAGATAGATTTTGAGGAAACTTATCAGGGAATGAACACCACAGAGGAACTTCTTTTAAGGGCCGCTACAGTGCAATCTCTGGTACAGATTACCGGTGTCGACTATGTCAGATTTTCCATTGATGGAGAGCCGTTGACGGATGCAGATAATAATGAAGTGGGATATATGAGCAGAGATACTTTTGTAGGTAATACAGGTTCTTCCCTGCATTCATATCAAGATGGAAACATCAGGCTTTTTTTTGCTAATAAATCGGGTGATAAACTGGTAGAAGAAGAAGTGAATGTCCGTTATAACAGTAATATGTCAGTGGAAAAGCTCATTGTAGAACAATTGCTGAAAGGTCCTTCTGTCGATAGCGCATATCCAACAATTGCATCCGGTACAAAGATTCTTGGAGTAGCTGTAAAAGATGGGATTTGTTATGTGAACTTTGACGAGGGATTTCTGAATCCAGCCTATAATGTCAGTCCTCAGGTGACAATTTACTCTGTGGTAAATTCAATTGTTGAAGGGGGAATGACAAGCCAGGTTCAGATTCTTATAAATGGAGAAGCAAGTGTAAAATATCAGGGAAATATCAGTCTGGAAAAACCTTTTGAAAGGAATCTGGAAATCATAGAAAAAGAGGAGAAAGATTGAAAAACAGACCTTTATGCAGTATCTGTCTGATCTTGTCTGTTTTCATTATTATTAGTGTGTGCTGGGGTGGAGAGTTCTTTTTAAAAGAACTCAAAACCTCTCCGGCAGAAACCCATTTTCAGGCGAAAGAAAATGTATGTCTGTCTGGCAGAGTGTATCAGAAAAAAGAAAAAGACAAATATCAGATTTTATATTTAAAGAACAATTCTATTACATATCATCAGCAGTCGCTGAAAGAATCTCAAATGATTGTTTATGATGAAAATAAATTAAAAGTTAATATCGGAGATGTCCTGAGGGTACAAGGCGAGATAAATTTTTTTGATAATGCGAGAAATCCAGGAAACTTTGATCAGAAACGGTATTATCAGAGACAAAATATTCATGTCAGCGTATGGGCGTACTCTGTCTGCTGGGAAAAAGAAAATTCAAGAACATGGTATGAATGCGTAAAAGAAAGATTATATGAATTTCGAAAAGGCTGGACAGAAAAATTATATATGTTTCTGGAAGAAAAAGATGCAGGGACCGTGTCAGCTATACTCCTTGGAGAAAAGGTGGGAATGGATGAGGAGTTAAAGGAATTGTATCAGGTAAATGGGATTGGGCATATTCTGGCTATTTCCGGGCTGCATCTGTCTTTTGTGGGAATTGGAATCTATCAAATATTTCGAAGGATCAGCGGTTCTTACAATGTGGGTAGTTTTTTTGGAATTATTTTTCTGAGTCTGTATGTTTTGATGGTTGGGGTCACAGTATCGGTGCTTCGAGCATTTCTAACGTTTCTGTTTCGGGTAGGAGCAGATGTGACAGGAAGAAATTATGACGGTGTTACTGCACTTTCTTTTTCGGCATTATCAGTACTTCTCTGGAGACCTCTTTCCATTTATGATGCAGGGTTTTGGTTGTCTTTTGGGGCAGTGGCCGCACTTTATTTTGTGTATCCAATATTTAGAGATTTCCCTATTCAAAGTTTGTGGGCAAGTGTAAGCATTCAGCTTGTAACACTGCCGGTGATTCTTGTTTCGTTTTATGAGCTTCCAACATTTAGTATTTTTCTTAATATCATTGTGATCCCTTTGATGTCTTTGATTCTTATCTGTATCATGGCAGGGAGTATTTTAGGAGTGATTATTCTGCCAGTGGGAATTCCTTTTTTTAAGATTGCCGGTATGCTTCTGAAATTATATGAACAACTTTGTAATCTTGCAATGGATATGCCGGGTGCGAGAATTGTGACAGGGAAGCCACAAAACTGGGAAGTGGCAGTATATTATATATGCCTTTTTTTAGCTCTCTGCTTATACAGGTGGATGATAAAGAAAAGAAAACAGGAGAGAATAAAAAGCAGGATACAAAAAGAACTAAGGAATAGACGGTGTCTGGTGTCAGTGTCGGTATTTGCTCTTGGACTGCTCCTTTTGGTCTTTTCATTTGGCAGGAACGGGGAGTTTACTGTAACGATGTTAGACGTTGGTCAGGGAGACTGTATTTTTATAAAAGGACCGAGAGGTGGAAATTATCTGATTGATGGTGGCAGCAGCGATGTAGGTCATGTAGGGAAATACAGAATAGAATCATTTCTGAAATCTCAGGGAGTGAAAAAAATTGATTATGTATTTGTATCTCACGGGGATGAAGATCACATGAATGGAATTATGGAAATGCTTGAAAGAAAAAGAATCGGAATAGAGATAGGCACAATTGTACTTCCAAGCCAGAATGTATGGGATGAAAAGCTTAAACAATTAGCAGAAAAGGCGATTGAATATGAGACCAAAGTCGCAGTAATGGAACAGGGACAGGCTCAAAAAGAAGGGGAGATGTCATTGACTTGTTTGATGCCGGATAATCAGGGAAAAAATAATTCATATAAGGAAAATGATTATGAAGAAGAATTGAGTGAATCGGGAAATGAATATTCAATGGTTCTGAAATTGTCTTATCATTCCTTTGATATGCTTTTTACAGGAGATATAGAGGGAGAAGGGGAAGAAAAACTTATAAATGTGCTGGAACACGAAGAAGGAGCTATTGAGGTTTTAAAGGCAGCTCATCATGGTTCAAAAAACTCATCTTCAGAAGAATTTTTGAGACTCGTCAAACCTGTAGTTACATGCATCTCAGCCGGAAAGAAAAATCGATATGGTCATCCTCATCAGGAGACACTTGACAGGCTAAAAGAAGTTAAGAGTGAGATTTATTCCACGCAGGACTGCGGGGCAATAACGATTACAGTTGGAAAAGAGAGTTTTTCATTGCAAACATACTGTAACTAAATAAAATGTACCGATAGAAAACAGTGCTTCTTCTCTTGAATTCAGTAAAAAAATTCAGTATACTTTTAGTCATGAAGAGTATAAATGAAGACATCAAAACAGGAAATTTTAAATCGGTCTATCTTTTATATGGGGAAGAAGACTATTTAAAAAAACAGTATAGAGAAAAGTTGAAAAAAGCATTGATCTCTGAAGATGATACGGTGAATTATACCCATTATGAAGGAAAGGGAATCGCTACAGGAGAATTGATCGATCTGGCGGAAACAATGCCTTTTTTTGCTGAGCGCAGATTGATTGTTGTAGAAGATTCCGGATTTTTCAAAAATGCTTCACCGGAACTCGCTGATTATATTAAGACGATGCCGGATACCACTTGTTTTCTGTTTGTCGAAAGTGAAGTGGATAAGCGCGGAAAGATGTTTAAAGCGGTTAAGGAAAAAGGACGCGTTTCTGAGATGGGCCGTCAGGATGAAAAGACGCTTCTTTACTGGGTTGGAGCCCAGATCAAACGCGAAGGAAAGCAGATTAAGGAATCTGCTGCAAAGTATCTTCTTGCGAAAACAGGAACAGATATGGAAAATCTGGAAAAAGAACTGGAAAAATTGTTCTCATATACACTCGGAAGAACAGAGATTACGGTTACGGATATTGATGAAATCTGTACTACACAGATTTCGAATAAAATTTTTGAAATGATAGAGGCTGTAGCGGCAAAACAACAGAAAAAAGCACTGGATTATTATTATGATCTTCTTGCATTGAAGGAACCGCCTATGAGAATTCTTTATCTTTTATCCAGACAGTACAAACTTCTTTTTGAAGTGAAAGAATTAATGAAAAGAGGATATGACAAATCACAGATTGCAAAGACAGCAGGGCTTCATCCTTTTGTTGCCGGGAAATATATGAAACAGTGTCAAAGTTTTTCTTCTTTACAATTAAGAGCTGCCATGGAAGAGGCATGTGAATATGAAACAATGGTAAAAACAGGGCGATTGAATGACGTGATGAGTGTAGAACTTTTCATTGTAAAGAATAGTTTTGCATGATATACTTCATTGGAAGTGAGATTCAGATGAAATGGAAGGACGATAGAAGTGGCAGAGATTAATCAAAGTAAAATTCGTAATTTTTGTATTATAGCACATATTGATCATGGAAAATCTACGCTTGCAGACCGGATTATTGAGATGACCGGACTTCTTACAAGCCGGGAGATGCAGTCTCAGGTGTTGGATAATATGGAGCTTGAGAGAGAAAGAGGCATTACGATTAAAGCGCAGACGGTTCGAATTGTATACAAGGCAAAGGATGGAGAAGAATATATTTTTAATCTGATTGATACCCCAGGACATGTTGATTTTAATTACGAAGTGTCCCGGAGTCTGGCTGCCTGTGACGGAGCAATTCTTGTTGTGGATGCGGCGCAGGGGGTAGAGGCTCAGACGCTGGCTAATGTTTACCTTGCACTGGATCATGATCTTGATGTCATGCCTGTTATCAATAAAGTGGATCTTCCGAGTGCAGATCCGGATCGTGTAGTGGAAGAAATTGAAGATATTATCGGAATCGAAGCACAGGATGCCCCTCGTATTTCTGCTAAAACAGGATTAAACGTTGAAGAAGTACTCGAACAGATCATTGAGAAAATTCCTGCGCCGACAGGAGATGCAAAAGCACCTCTTCAGGCATTGATTTTTGATTCGATTTATGATTCTTATAAAGGAGTCATCGTATTTTGCCGTATAAAGGAAGGAACGGTTCGGAAGGGAACACCGATCCTTATGATGGCCACAGGGGCCAGAGCAGAAGTGGTAGAGGTCGGCTATTTCGGAGCTGGACAGTTTATTCCGTGCGAAGAACTGAGCGCGGGAATGGTTGGTTATATTACGGCAAGTATAAAAAATGTAAAAGATACGCGTGTGGGTGATACGATCACCAATGCTGAGAAACCGTGTGACGAGCCTCTCCCGGGATATAAGAAAGTTAATCCGATGGTTTACTGTGGTATGTATCCGGCAGATGGAGCAAAATATCCTGACCTCAGAGATGCGTTGGAAAAATTGCAGCTTAATGATGCATCCTTACAGTTTGAACCGGAAACATCAATTGCATTAGGTTTTGGATTCCGCTGTGGATTTCTTGGACTTTTACATCTGGAGATTATTCAGGAGCGTCTGGAAAGAGAGTATAATCTGGATCTTGTTACGACAGCACCAGGGGTAGTTTATAAAGTGTATAAGACAAACGGAGAGGTGATAGAACTAACAAATCCATCAAATCTTCCGGATGCTTCCGAGATTGAATATATGGAAGAACCAATTGTGAAAGCAGAGATTATGGTAACATCAGAATATATTGGTGCAATTATGGATCTGTGTCAGGAAAGAAGAGGAATCTATGG
>JBJEMB010000205.1:0-2808 GCA_051879455.1 Lachnospiraceae bacterium | reverse complement strand
CAGAATATATTGGTGCAATTATGGATCTGTGTCAGGAAAGAAGAGGAATCTATGGAGGTATGGAGTATATAGAGGCAACTCGTGCAGTTCTCCATTATCGTCTGCCACTTAATGAAATTATTTATGATTTCTTTGATGCATTAAAATCACGGTCCAGAGGATACGCATCCTTTGACTATGAGATGGATGGATATATGCAGTCAGAGCTCGTGAAGCTGGATATTCTCATTAATAAAGAAGAAGTAGATGCGCTTTCCTTTATTGTACATGCGGATACAGCATATGAGCGCGGAAGAAAGATGTGTGAAAAGCTGAAAGAAGAAATTCCGAGACATTTGTTTGAAATACCGATTCAGGCTGCAATAGGAAGTAAGATCATTGCCAGAGAGACTGTGCGTGCAATGAGAAAAGACGTATTGGCTAAGTGCTACGGAGGAGATATTACCCGTAAGAGGAAGCTTTTGGAAAAGCAGAAGGAAGGTAAAAAGCGTATGCGTCAGGTGGAAAATGTAGAAATCCCACAGAAAGCCTTTATGAGTGTTTTGAAACTTGATGATAAAAAATAGAAATATGAGACCATTAGAAATATATATTCATATCCCGTTTTGTGTGAAAAAATGTAATTATTGTGATTTTCTGTCCGCTCCGTCCTCTGAGACAGAGCGGCAGAAATACGTTGAAAGCCTTTGCAAGAAGATTCGTTCGTACGAAGAAATTGCAAAGGCTTATCGTGTCATCAGTATTTTTATCGGTGGGGGAACCCCATCTATTCTCAGTGGAGAACAGATGAAAAAGATAATGGAAGCGCTTAATAATACATTTTTTATCGACAGAGCCGCAGAAATTACAGTTGAAATGAATCCTGGAACAGTAACAGAAGCAAAACTTCAAATTTATAAAATGCAGGGAATAAATCGATTGAGTATTGGACTTCAATCCGTGAATGACGATGAACTTAAAATACTTGGAAGAATTCACTCCTACGAGGATTTTCTGGAAACTTTTAAATTAGCAAGAAAAACAGGATTTCGTAATATTAACGTTGATCTTATCTCTGCTGTACCGGGGCAGACAATAGATAGCTGGAAGCATACTCTCAGGACTGTTGCAGAGTTAGAACCGGAGCATATTTCTGCCTATAGTCTGATTATTGAAGAAGGGACACCGTTTTATGATCTGTACGGAGAGAAAGAAGTAAAAGCCGGTATTAAGAAGCTTCCTGATGAGGAGGAAGAAAGGCAGATGTATCAGGATACGAAGAAGATCCTTTTGGAGTATGGTTTCCATAGATATGAGATCTCTAATTACGCAAAGAAGGGTTATGAGTGCAGACATAATCTGGGCTATTGGGAAAGAACAGAGTATCTTGGTATCGGAACCGGAGCCGCTTCTTTTATGAATCATCAGAGATGGGTGCAGGATGAGACTCCGGAGATTCTGAGCAGACAGGATGAGATGGAGGAGTATATGTTTTTGGGACTGAGAAAGATGGAGGGAGTCTCTAAGAAAAAGTTTGAGTCAGAATTTTCGGAAGCAATCGAAATAGTATATGGAACAGTGATAGAAAATATGAAACGTCAGGGGCTTCTGGAAGAAGAGGGGGATTTTGTAAGGCTCACGGAAAGAGGGATTGATGTGAGTAATTATGTCATGAGTGAATTTTTGCTTTAAAAAACAGAGCACATTAGTGCCCTGTTTTTTTACATTTTGAAAACGATACCAAGTACTGCACCTGCAAGAATCCAGATGAGAGGATGTAATTTCTTCAACTGTTTTACCTGAAGCAGGGCAACAGTGATAATGCATATGGCTATACTAAGATAATCCAGTTCTATCTTACCATTTACTGTAGTTATTATAGCAATTTTAAGAAGTTCAAAAACAGCATATCCAATCAGAGCGGCTACCGTTGGGCGGATGCCATAAAATACAGACTTAACGGTTGTGTTTTCGCTGAAGTTTTCTAAAAATTTTGCGATTATTGATATGATAATAATCGCTGGAGCTGTAAGAGAAAGTGTTGCGACAATTGCACCTGAAACCCCTGCGGCATTATAGCCGGCATAAGTGGCCATATTTACTCCAACCGGTCCAGGTGTACTTTCGCTGATAGCAACCATATTTGCGAGTTCACTGGCAGTAAACCAGTCATATTTTGATGTAAGGTCCATAAGAAATGGAAGTGTTGCCATTCCACCACCGATAGAGAAAAGACCTATTTTAAAAAATTCATATGCAAGTGTAAGATAGATCATGAATTTTTTCTCCTTCCAAATTTATTAGCGATCACACCGATGATTCCAGCAAGGACGATGATTAACGCTGTCGGGATTGGTGTAAAGCAGGCAAGGATAAATCCTCCCACAAAAAGAACGCCGCCGAGTTTGTCCACAATTCCTTTTTTGGCCATAGTGATCACAGTGTTGATCATTAATGCACAAACAATTATACGAATGCCTGCGAGTGCATGTACTACTGCAGGAAGGTGGATGAAGTTCTGCAATATAGATGCTACAAGGCAAATGATGATAAGTGATGGAGAGATCATTCCCAAAGTTCCTGCAATTCCACCGATGACACCAACGCGTTTGTATCCGACAAAAGTGGCTGTGTTGACAGCGATGACTCCCGGTGTACATTGTCCGATGGCGTACATATCCAGAATTTCTTCTTCTGTACACCATTTCCGGTTTGTGACCAGCTCGCGCTGCAGCATCGGAAGCATAGCCAGTCCACCGCCAAACGTTAATGCCCCGATTTTAAAAAAGCTAATATATAATTCGCAAAGCTTTTTAAACATAATCTCTG
>JBJEMB010000204.1:0-9807 GCA_051879455.1 Lachnospiraceae bacterium | reverse complement strand
CCAAGCCAGCTCGAATACGCTGCGCTACTTCTCGCTGTCGGCTGTCGCCGAATAATAGTGCAATAATTAACGCCCATGCAAGTAAACTTGCTGGGCGTTATTATTACACTATTGCTTGGCTTGTAGCTTAACCAAAGTATCTCTTCAATAAACCTTCGAATGCTTTTCCGTGACGTGCTTCGTCTCTTGCCATCTCGTGTACTGTGTCGTGGATTGCGTCGAGGTTAGCAGCTTTTGCACGTTTTGCAAGGTCGAATTTTCCTGCTGTAGCGCCGTTTTCTGCGTCTACTCTCATCTCAAGGTTCTTCTTTGTGCTGTCTGTTACAACTTCACCAAGTAACTCTGCGAATTTTGCAGCGTGCTCAGCTTCTTCGTAAGCAGCTTTCTCCCAGTATAATCCGATCTCCGGATATCCTTCTCTATGAGCAACTCTAGCCATTGCAAGGTACATACCTACTTCTGAACATTCTCCTTCGAAGTTAGCTCT
The DNA here is from genome assembly GCA_051879455.1 of Lachnospiraceae bacterium. GTDB lineage: Bacteria > Bacillota > Clostridia > Lachnospirales > Lachnospiraceae > MD308. Next base: position 9,320 of record JBJEMB010000204.1, on the reverse strand, counting down.
TAAATCAGCGAGGATGTCTTCGCTAACGCCTTTAGCTACACCAACAACGTGCTCAGCAGCCCACTCTCTCTCACCTGTCTGCTCAGTAAATTTCTCAGCTGGAACGCCACATACTGGACATTTTTCCGGTGCAGAATCTCCTTCATGAACATAACCACAAACAGAACATACAAATTTTTTCATAGTTTTATTCTCCTTTACTTTTATAATAATGTTTTAAATATCAGTAATAGTTACTGATATTAAGATATCACAGTTGTTGCCTATTGTCAATCTGTAATTATATAATTTTTTTTGTTTTCTCCATACAGTGCGAGCAAATTCCGTTAAATATGATAGAATGTGACTCTATCTGACCATCAAAGTTCTGATTGGCAAGCTGATTAATCTTTGTGACATGAATGGAAGGAAGCTCCAGATCAAATATTTTCCCGCAAGAGTTGCAGATAACATGATAATGGGGGTCGGTTCTTCCATCAAAACGATCTCCGCCATTAGGAGTTGTTATCTTGGTCGCTTCTCCCATGTCTGCCAGGAGGTTGAGGTTACGATATACAGTGCCAAGGCTGATGTTAGGATATTCTTCTCGTACATGTAAATAAACAGTGTCCGCTGTCGGATGCTCGCATGTTTGTGCGAGATATTCCTTAATAGAAGCTCTCTGTCTACTGTATTTTAGTGCAGCCATAGTGCTCTCCTTTCAAGTGATAATGATAACAGTTATTAAAATTATAATATAGTAGAAATTAATTTTTGTCAACGCTTATCTTCTGAATGTAACAATTTGTAACAATTAAATGGTCAAAAAATAATAAATTATGTAAATGCCTGACAAAATATGGAAACAAAATGTTGTTAAATGCACTTGACACATAAGTGTAACATGTTATAATTAGCTCGTAACGAATGTAACAATTCTGTAACAATTACAAAAGATAAGAAAACATAAGGAGGTAATTTATGTATTCGAATCTTAAAAAAGGATTGTTCTTAGTTACTTTTTCAGGAGCCGTCATATTGCTTCCGATGACGGCACATGCGGCAGATGAACAAAATGGACTGCCGGGTGTTGGAATTGAAGAGGTACTGAATGAATGTTATTCCTCGGGGAAGAATATAGAAGTTGAGGAATATCTGGTACCAACGAAGAAGGGTGAGTATTTAGATATGGCTTTTGCAGATGTAGATACATTTCTTTATGTAAGAAGTGAGCCTACAGTGCAAAGCGAGTGGGTAGGCAAATTGTATCCCGATGATGCGGCGAAGATCCTTGGACCTGTAGGTGAGTGGACAAAGATCAGGTCAGGTTCCGTTACAGGATATGTATATTCTGAATATATTACAGTAGGAAACCATGCAGAGGAAAAGGCTCAGAAGATTATAGAGAAAAGTAAAGAAGAAGAGCCGGAAAAAGACCCGGAAAAGGCATTTGAATATGCGGAATCAAAAGAGGAAGAGGAAGCAAGGTTAGAAAAAGAAGCCGAAGAGGCCAGAAAACGTGAAGAGGAAGAGCGAAAGAAGGCAGAGGAAGAAGCCCGGGAAAGAGGAGGCTCAGGACAGGCGGTTGTGGATTATGCCTGTCAGTTTATAGGAAATCCCTATGTATGGGGCGGAACAAGTTTGACTAATGGAGCAGACTGTTCAGGATTTGTGCAATCGGTTTATAAACATTTCGGTGTAAATCTTCCGCGGACTTCTGCACAGATGCGGGAAGCCGGTACGGGTGTAAGCTACAGTGAAGCAATTCCGGGAGATATTATCTGTTATGATGGTCATGTAGGAATATACATGGGAGACGGTCAGATTGTGAATGCGATTAATAGCGCCAAGGGCATCGGGATATTGTCTGCCACGTATGCAAACATTATTACGGTAAGAAGAGTATTATAAGGATAATAAAAATGAAGGGAAGACTTGTTGTACCCATAATAGAGTGCGTACAACAAGTCTTTTTAATTTAAATACAATTGAAGAAAATATTAGTCAAGAATGTTAAATGAAAGAAAAATTGCAAAGTGTACAAAATAAACAAAAATGTAGCAATTTGTAAAAAATTGTAAAATGGACTTATCCAAGTTATCCACACAAAAATCTTAAAAAAAGGTGGAAAAATCAATGTTTTTTGAAAATTATCCACATTATCCACAGAAAAACTTTGAAAACCGGTGGATTATTCATAGTTAAAAAAAGAACGAATGTTTTGTGGAGTTATAATAAAAATCAATTTTTGTCGAAAAAAAAATAAAAAATCATTGACATTTAAGTAGTCAAATATTAAGAATAAATTGTTTGAAAATGTTTACACAATGAAGAAAAATAGATATAATAGGAAATACTGAAATACAAAGGAGGTGTCATCTATGGCACATGTTTCTAAAGATATGACTTTTGGCGAACTGCTTATGGCATATTATGAGAAATGCCCAAAAATTGTTGATGTTCTTACAGAGGCAGGAATGGGATGTATCGGATGTCCACATTCACAGATGGAATCCATTGAGCTGGGAGCTATGGGACATGGAATTGATCCGGATTGGCTTGTTGCTAAATTGAATGAAACACTTGATGAAGTATTAGGTGAATAATGAAAAAAGCTTTGGGTTTTCCCAAAGCTTTTTTACTTTCAAAATCAGATTAAAGATAACTGCTGCACTGCATTCGGAGTTACAAGAATATCACAATGCTCCTCTAAAAATGCAAGCATCATTCCTGAAGCTTTTTCCAAAGAACCGTATTCTGTAAGCATATTGCAGATTCGGTTAAAATCTTTGGTAGAGTAGTCTGACTGCGTCAGAGCAAGAATATACATGTCTTCTGCAGCATCTTTATATAAAGTGTTGGAACCGACGTACATCTTATTCAGTAAATGTGCGGCTTGGAGTACATTGTCCATTGTTGAAAAAGAAAACAGACGAATGGATGATTCCGAAGAAACAGGTTCTTTAGAAGGGGTTTCTGTTTCTTTGTGGCTGGAAGCGTCCATCTTTTCTTTTACTTTTTCAAGAAGATTCAGAAAAGTATCTGCGCCTTCTAATTTATCATAATTTTCAGCACTCGTATTTTCTGCATCACCGAATGGAGATGGGGCAAATTTTGAAAAACGGGCATCCAGTTCGTCTGGGTCTTCAACTTTAGTAATTATCAGCACAATTGAATCGGAAGAAGCAGGAATTGCCTCGATCATCAGAGGAATGTCGTTTGCTTCGAATCCAAATTCATGAGCTGCCTGTTGCATCATATCCTGGAAAAGTGACTTTGCTTTTTCGGTTCCATATGCCAGTTCGCTTAAATGAAGCTGGCGTTCGGCCAAATCAGCACGTGTAAGAGTACAGCGTATCTGATTGTCATTGATCTTTTCAATCTTCATGTTCATCACTTCCTTCTAATTTAGTATAGCATAGAGAATGCGGAATGTTCAATAAAATAAGTATAAAATAAAAAAGTGCTCTGCACAAAATAAAAAGTGCTTGCGTTTCAAAAACCTATCGGATATAATGACGATACTAGAAGATAGTTTTCCCTGATGACTACGTTCTTAGAACAAAGGGGGGAGAATTTTTAGAATTTACTTTTTCTCAATGTAAGATCTATTTAACTATCAATAAAACAATCAATCAAAATCATTTTGTGTCAGTTCCGACACGAATATCACACAACAAATTTTAAAAATAATAAAGAAATATGGAGCAATGCAAGTGCTATCTTCTTAGTCTTTTTTTGCGTATAAAAATGTATCACACTGCAGTTCCGACTGGTTTATTATATGCAAAAATGAGCGTAGTTATCATCGTAAAAGGCATTGAGAAGGAGGAAATTCATGAGTGGGTACAAAAATAAAGAGGTCCAAGATCTGTTTACAGAATTGACCGGCTATGAAAAGAAAGGGGTGAATATCACTTTAAACGGATTATCGGCCAGCCCAATGCAGATTGTACAGGCACATATCATGAGAGAAAATGTTTCATATATGCGGGATTACGAGATGAACGAAAAGGGCGATATAAAAACGCTGGACTTTACGGATGTACAAGTCTGAACAATATGTGAATACCCCTCTTAATATGACTGGATAGATAAAACATAATGGAACTGTAAGAATAAAATTTGTCTTTTTCAGAAAAAATATAAAAAAATGTATAAACAAATGTCGAAATAAATAATGACGAGAGTCGCAATAATTGTTATAATAGGTTCGAGTAGGAGGTGCAGCATGGGAGATAACGAAAAAAAAGGCCGCACAATTTCGGACCGTCCGAGAAATAGTATTTCTGAAAACAACAGGATGTCTGAAAAAAAGACTGTTGGGACGATGGATCCCGAAAAAAGGACAGCAAGACGAAGAATTTCCGAGGAACAGCCACAAAGACGCAGAAGCGCGGATGGACAGGCTGCGAGACGTAGAATATCAGACGGACAGCAACAGAGGAGAAGAGCGCCCAGAGAACAGACGCAAAGACAGCGACAGGACAGGGCAAGGACTCCGATCAGAAAAAAACAGGCAAGAAGAAGAAGAAAAAGAAATCTCATATTGAAGATGATTCTTTTGGTAATACTGATAATAGCAGCGATTGCGGGAGCATTTTTATGGAAGAAATACAGCCCTTCCAAAGAAAAAGCGGATCTGAAAAAATATTATGGAATAGAACAAGAAGATCAGCTTGCTATTATTGTTAATAATGAAGTAGTAGAGCCAAGGGGCATGATTGCAGATGGCAAAGCATATGTTCAGTATGAAATCGTAAGAGATTATATTAATTGCAGATTTTACTGGGACCCGAACGAGAATATTCTTCTTTACACACTGCCAAAAGATATTGTCTCTGTTGAAGTTGGAAGTCAGGAATACTCTGTATCGAAGGACAAGAACAGCGAAGATTATGTAATATTAAAGACAGAAGGAAGTACGGCATATATTGCTCTTGATTTTGTTCAGCAATATACGAATATGGATTATGAAGTTTATGACAATCCGAGCAGAGTTATGATTAATACTGATTGGGGCAAGACGCAGGTTGCTGAGGTAAAAAAAGATACCCAGGTTCGTTACCGCGGCGGAGTAAAGAGTCCTGTACTGACAGAAATCAGCAAAAAGGATGAGGTTGTTGTCCTTGAAAATGAAGCGAACTGGAGAAAAGTCCGGACGAAAGACGGATTTATTGGATATGTAAAAAAGAGTGCTTTGAAAAAGACAACGACAAAAAATATTACAAGAGAATTTGATGAACCGGAATACACAAGCATCTCTGAAGATTACACGATTAACATGGTATGGCACAACGTGACTAATCGGGAAGCGAATAACAATATACTGGATAAGATTTCAGAGACAAAGGGTCTTACGACAATTGCGCCGACCTGGTATCATGTAAAGAATACAGATGGTGATCTGGAATCAATCTCTTCTGCAGAATATGTAGAAAAGGCCCGTCAGTTGAAAGTAGAAGTCTGGGCAACAATCAGAGACTTTGATGGTGGAATTAATTCACAGCAGGAGACTTATGAGTTATTAAGTTCGACCTCTAAAAGGGAAAAACTTATTAATCAGTTGATGGCAGATGCATTGCAGACCGGTATAGCAGGTATCAATGTAGATTTTGAAAAAGTTTCGGAAGAATGTGGTGAACATTACATTCAGTTTATCCGCGAGTTATCTGTGAAGTGTCGCCAGAGCGAATTAGTATTATCGGTAGATAACTATGTGCCAAAAGGATATAATCAGCAGTATAACCGTAAAGAACAGGGAGTATTTGCGGATTATGTGATCATAATGGGATATGATGAACATTTTGCAGGATCACCGGAAGCAGGTTCTGTATCTTCTTATAATTTCGTAAAAGAAGGTATTGAAGAGACTCTCAAAGAGGTTCCGGCAAACAAGGTGATCAGCGGTATTCCGTTCTTTACCCGTCTGTGGAAAGAGACACCAAAAACGCAGGAACAGCTGGAAAAGGCGAAAGGCACAGAGGAAGAACAATATACGATGAATGTTGAGAGTGAGGCTCTGAGTATGTCGGCTGCAGCAGCAAAGGTTTCAGAAGCCGGAGCAGAAACCAAGTGGGATGAAGAAGCACAGCAGAATTATGCAACCTGGACAGACGGAGAAACCGTTTATGAAATCTGGCTGGAAGATACGCAGTCCATGGAGCCAAAGCTTAAACTGATGAAAGACAATAAACTTGCCGGAACAGCAGCATGGGCTCTGGGACAGGAGACAAAGGAAACCTGGTCGTTAATTCAGAAATATGTAAATTAAATTCAAAAATAAAATGCCTTCGGCAGTCATATATTTAACCAGTATAGACTGTAAGGAGGCATTTTTTGTGCAAAAAAAAATAGAACTGCTCATTCTTTTACTATTGATTGCAGGTCTAAGTGTGCTGAACAAAAATCTGGAAAAGCAAGTAACTTCTGATAAAATTACTGTGAAAGAAAATGTGGTAGTGCTTGATGCAGGACATGGAGGAGCGGATCCTGGAAAAGTAGGTATCGGGGACATTCTGGAAAAAGATATCAATCTTAAGATAGCGAAAAAAGTAGAAAAGCTACTGGAAAAGAAAAAGATCCAGGTGATTATGACCAGAGAGGATGATACTATGCTTACAGGAGAGGGCAGTACCGGTACAAAAGCAGCGGATATGAAAGCGCGGGTGAGCATTATTAATGAAACTGCACCGAAGCTTGCAGTCAGCATTCATCAGAACAGCTATGAAGATCCTGAAGTCTGGGGCGCGCAGGTGTTTTATTATGAAAATTCTTCTGAAGGGGAAAGGGCTGCGCAAATAATGCAAAGTGCGCTTTTATCCTGCAATGAAGATAACAAAAGACAGGCAAAAGCAAATGATACATATTATCTTCTGAAAAGGACAGAAATTCCAACGATCATTGTGGAATGCGGATTTCTTACAAATCCTCAGGAATCAGAAAAATTGTGTGATGAGACATATCAGGAAACTCTGGCAGAAGCTATCTGTAAAGGCATTTTAGAATATCTTGGAAAGCAGTAGCTTTGCTTGTCGGAGATGAAAGAGTGTGGTACAATGTCAGCATGAAAACGATAATTAGTAAAGTAAAAAAAGAAAAACTGGATAAAGAAATTATTGAAAAAGCCGGAGATATTTTAAAAAATGGAGGTCTGGTAGCGTTTCCTACAGAAACGGTATACGGTCTTGGGGCCGATGCGCTGAATGAGAGGGCAGCAGAAAAAATATATGCCGCAAAAGGAAGACCGTCTGACAATCCGCTGATCGTTCACATTACAAATATGGGAGCACTTGATAAGATTGTATCTGAGATTCCCAAGGAAGCTTATGTGATAGCAGAAAAATACTGGCCGGGACCGCTTACGATGATTTTTAATAAAAGTGAAGTAGTGCCATATGGAACAACAGGAGGACTGGATACCGTAGCTGTGCGTATGCCAAGTGATGAGATCGCACGGGCTGTGATTGATGCCGGCGGAGGTTATATTGCCGCGCCAAGTGCAAACACTTCAGGGCGTCCGAGTCCTACGGCAGCAGAACATGTGAAAGAAGATCTGGATGGAAAGATTGATATGATCGTAGATGGCGGACCGGTGGAGATTGGAGTGGAATCTACGATACTGGATCTTACGGTGACACCTCCGATGATTTTACGACCGGGAGCAATCACAAGAGAAATGTTTGAGGAGCTTCTGGGAGAAGTTTCCGTAGATGTTACATTAATGCGTTCAGACAGTAAGAAAGCACCTAAGGCTCCGGGTATGAAATACCGTCATTATGCGCCAAAGGCTGCACTTACTGTTGTAGAAGGAACAGAAAATGACGTTGTGGCTGAGATCAACAGGCTTGTAGAGGAGCAGATGGAAGACGGAAAGCGGGTTGGCATCATTGGCACGACAGAGACAGTGGAGCGCTATCTTCAGGGAGTTGTCAAATGTATCGGAACAAGGCAGGATGAGGCGACAGTTGCAAATCATCTCTATGGGATATTAAGAGAATTTGACAGTGAAAATGTAGATGTCATATTTAGCGAATCATTTTCAGAAGGCGGTATTGGAAACGCAATCATGAACCGGCTTTTAAAGGCAGCCGGACATCATGTGATTCATGTATAGAGGAAGATATATTAAGATAACATATATAAAACAAAGGGGGAAAAATCATGGGAAAAGTACAGATTATGGATCACCCATTGATTCAGCACAAGATCACCTATATTCGAAGAGAAGAAGTCGGTTCTAAAGAATTTCGTGAAATTGTCGGAGAGATCGCTGCATTTATGTGCTATGAGGCGACCAGAGATTTAAAGCTTCAGGATGTAAAGATTAAAACACCTATCTGTGAAATGACCGGAAAAGAGTTAAGCGGAAAGAAGCTTGCGGTGGTTCCGATCTTAAGAGCAGGACTTGGAATGGTAGATGGAATGCTTAGTATGATCCCGGCAGCAAAGGTTGGACATATCGGGCTGTATCGTGATCCTGAGACTTTCGAGCCGGTAGAATACTATTGTAAGCTTCCGGCAGACTGCGACGAGAGAGAAGTGTTTGTCGTAGATCCGATGCTTGCCACAGGAGGTTCCAGTTCGGCGGCAATTCAGCTTTTGAAAGAAAAAGGTGTAAAAAATATCCGGTTTATGTGCATTATTGCAGCTCCGGAAGGTGTGGAGCGTATGCAAAGGGAACATCCGGATGTGGATCTGTATATCGGGGCATTGGATGAGCGGTTAAATGAGCACAAATATATCGTACCGGGATTAGGAGATGCCGGCGACCGTATTTTTGGTACAAAGTAGCAGGAGGTTGTCACATGGGAGATAAAAGAACGGATTATATCAGTTGGGATGAGTACTTTATGGGTGTTGCACTTTTATCCGGCATGCGCTCAAAAGATCCGAACACACAGGTGGGATGCTGCATCGTAAGTCAGGATAATAAGATTTTGTCTATGGGCTACAATGGCTTGCCGAAAGGGTGCTCCGATGACAATTTCCCCTGGGCCAGAGAAGGGGAGGATCCGTTGGAGACAAAATATGTATATACGGTGCATAGTGAGCTCAATGCCATCCTTAATTACCGGGGTGGAAGTTTGGAAGGTGCAAAGCTGTATGTTTCGCTGTTTCCATGTAATGAATGCGCAAAAGCCATTATACAAAGCGGAATCAAAGAAGTGATTTACGGATCTAACAAATATGCGGATTCTACTGCGGTTAAGGCATCTATGAGAATGTTTGATGCAGCAGGAGTGAATTATCATGAGTACCATAAAACGAACAGAGAAGTAAAGATTCAGCTGTAATAAAAAGAGACAGCACGGAATATATATGAACAAAAAGAAATGGAG
>JBJEMB010000203.1:0-1777 GCA_051879455.1 Lachnospiraceae bacterium | reverse complement strand
ATTTTACTATATTCAAACTTACATCAGTTTTCTAAACAGGTCCTTAAGATCCTCTACATTTGTATCTTTCGGATTTCCCGGTGCACATGCATCAGCGAATGCGGATTCTGCAAGGAACTGTAAATCTTCTTCTTTCAGAGCCTCAAGCTTTGTAGGAATTCCAACATCTACTGATAATTTCTGAACTGCATCGACTGCTGCCTTTCTGTACTCATCAACAGACATTTCATCCACGCCTTTAACACCCATTGCTCTTGCAATCTCGCGATATTTCTCGCCTGTGCATTCTGCGTTGTATTCCATAACGATTGGAAGCATCATTGCACATGCAACACCGTGTGGTGTATCATATACAGCGCCAAGTGTGTGAGCCATAGAATGTGCGATTCCAAGTCCAACATTAGAAAATCCCATTCCTGCAATGTACTGTCCAAGTGCCATTCCTTCACGTCCTTCTTTTTCATTGGCAACAGCACTTCTTAAGGATTTGCTGATGATCTCGATTGCTTTTAAATGGAACATGTCTGTCATCTCCCATGCTCCTTTTGTTGTATAACCTTCAATGGCATGTGTCAGTGCATCCATACCTGTGGAAGCTGTAAGCCCTTTTGGCATAGAAGACATCATATCAGGATCTACTACTGCGATTACCGGCATATCATGTGGGTCTACACATACAAATTTTCTCTTTTTCTCAACGTCTGTGATAACATAGTTAATAGTAACCTCTGCTGCAGTTCCTGCTGTTGTCGGTACTGCAATGATTGGAACACATGGTTTCTTTGTCGGTGCAACACCTTCAAGACTTCTTACATCCTCGAACTCAGGATTTGCAATAATGATTCCGACTGCTTTTGCTGTGTCCATGGAAGAACCGCCACCGATTGCGATAATATAGTCTGCCTCAGCTTTCTTGAATGCAGCAACACCGTTCTGTACATTCTGAATGGTTGGATTTGCTTTGATGTCTGAATAAATCTCATAAGCAAGTCCTGCCTCATCAAGAACATCTGTTACTTTTCCTGTAACTCCGAATTTGATCAAATCAGGATCTGAACATACGAAAGCTTTTTTAAATGCTCTTGCCTTTGCTTCTGTTGCAATTTCCTTGATTGCACCTGCACCATGATAAGAGGTTTCATTCAACATAATTCTGTTTGCCATTTTTGTGTTCTCCTTTTCTTATTATTTCTTGTTTTCTTATTGTCTATATTTTAACAATTTCTGATAAGAATAAAAAGTTACAAAATGGCAAATATGTCACATCTAGCTTATTATTTTTCTAGATCAGATTGAGCGAACGAAAAACAGACGCAAGTTCTGTAGGCATAGCATCCACCAATATTTTTGCAAGCTCCTCAGGTGTAGCTTTCTTCTTACCGAGTACCCACTGTACAGTCATGTATATAGATCCCTGGCAATACATCTCCAAAAGAAATTTTAAATCTTCCGTCAGCTTTTTCCCTGATTTTGTCTCTATCTTGTTGGTATAGAACTCTGTAATCAGCTGAAAATCATGGTCTTTCAGGCAATTTTGTTCATCTGATTTAAATGCTGCACGAAAAAAGAGTTTCTCTTTCAAAATAAACTCAAATTTTTTTACCAATCCTTCATAGACAGTTCTTCCCTCACCCATATGCTCAAAAGATTCCAGAAGTATCTTGTCAAAATACCAGTTGATCAAATCATACTTATCCTGAAAATTCCGGTAAAAAGTCTGCCTAGTTGTCCCACATGTTTCCACGATTTCCTTTACAGTAATTTTTTCTACCGATGT
>JBJEMB010000202.1:0-9933 GCA_051879455.1 Lachnospiraceae bacterium | reverse complement strand
AGTGCATTAACCGGAATCCACAATGCATTTTCCACCTCTTCCACGCAGATAGTTGCTGAAGCGCTCATTCCAAGGAGCATATTTTCAGTCTTCTCCATTACAATCTTTACCGGATATTTCACACTGCTTGAAGAAGTCGAAGCAACAGATGAAACATCCGTAATCTCTCCTTCAAATTGTTCACCTTCCAGTGCATCAAGCGTAATCGTTGCACTCTGTCCTTCTTTTATAGAAATGATATCCAGCTCATCGACATTAATTGACACGGCAACCTTATCCTCGCTTGCAACAGAAAATGCAGCAGTCTCATAAATACTGTAATCTGATGAAGATGAGCCGCTTCCGGAAGTTCCCTGACTGCTTCCCGACGATGAGCTTCCCCCGCCACCTGCAGATGCATTTGCAGAAACACTTCCACCGGAGGTTTTGGCAGCTGATTTAGCCGAACTGTCTGGTACATTATTTTGTGATGTATTATTGGTACTTTGAGAACTACTCTCCGAAGACTGTTTACTGTCGGAACTTCCGGATGCATTTGTGCCGGAAACTTTTGCTGTCTTTGCAAACTGAGCTTTAATCTTCAGAATACTGTCACCATTATCGCCTGCCAGCACTTCACTTGTGACATCGGCACCCTTAATCTCAGGCATAATATTTTTCGAAAATACATATCCTTCTTTTGCTGTCAGCTTTATTGTCGCAATATATACCGTTTCTTCAAGAAATGTATCCGTCGCACAGTTCCATGAAATTGTTCCTGTAAAATATTCAGATTCTCCTATCTCTGTCTGCGGTTTTTTACCTGCTTCCGGTGCCGCAATATCTATACTGCACTCCTTGATCGTCGTTGCAGCTGTGCCTGCATCAGAATCACTTTCTGCAGAATCCGTGCTCAAAAACAGAAGATTACTTTCTTTCTTTTCTTCTGTTCCCACAGATACCTTTGCAAGCACCGCATCTGCCGTCTCCTCTGTCAATGAATCTGCCGATGCAGAAATGTTACTGCCATCCGATCCCTGACCGGTACTTCCTGTACTCTCTGAAATCCGCTCAACTTCTGTATCTGCTGACACATAAACTCCGCATATTGTCCCTGCACTGAAAGATGTAATTACTTTTTTATCTAATAATTTTTCCAGTTTATCCTGTGCCTCTTTCAAATCCTCTAATTGCCCGTTCAGAACTTTTGATTTCAGATTTTCTGTTGTTCCACTTACACTTGCATCACTGGAAAGATCATCAATCTCCTCTTCTATGCTATCAATATTTTCATTAACTTCCAAAAGCTTTTCTGCAACTGACGCCTCATTTACGGTAGCCAGTTTTTGCCCCTTAGACACTACTTCTCCATTTTCAACATGCACCTTTTCAATCTTAATACCGACTGGTATTACTACATCGGTTGTCTGTGCACTTTCCAATGTCCCGGTGCCAACAACAGTTGTACTGATATTTCCTGTCTGTACCTGAGCCGACTTAACGGTTGTATCTTCCTGTGTATTTTCTGAATTTTTTCCGTAAATTACTATTCCGGCGACAAGAATTATGATAAGCACTCCGGCAATGCCTGCGCCAAGTTTGAATGCCTTTTTCTTTCTCCATTGCTTAAGCTTTTCTCCCACTGTTTTCCCTCCTGTTACATAAAAACTGTATGCTCATATAGTATTTTCGCTATGCAGTATATCTATATAACATTAAAATTAACTTAATTCATCCCTAACATAACTGTGAAAACAATGTGAACTTTTTAAATAAAACTCCTCGGGAATACAACCACACTATTCCCGAGGAGTTTTTAGTTTTTATTTTTTACACCAGCCTTGTCGTCCACTTTGTACAGTCCCAGACATCTGTTGCCAGTCCTTCGTAAAACTCCGGCTCATGGCATACCATCAGAATGCTGCCTTTATATTCTGTAAGCGCACGCTTTAATTCTTCTTTTGCATCCACATCCAGATGATTCGTTGGCTCATCCAGCACAAGAATATTTGACGGTCGGTTGATAAGTTTACACAGTCGGACTTTCGCCTGTTCTCCACCGGAAAGCACTTTCACTTTGCTCTCAATATGTGTGGTCGTAAGTCCGCATTTTGCTAATGCAGAACGCACCTCATACTGGGTAAATCCAGGAAATTCTTTCCAGATTTCCTCAAGACAGGTTGTCTCAATATCTGGTGGCATCTCCTGCTCAAAATATCCAATCTCCAGATAATCTCCCTGTTCCACCGAACCCGAAAGCGGCTTAATTAGTCCAAGAATGCTTTTTAATAATGTCGTCTTTCCAATTCCGTTAGCTCCCGTCAGAACGATCTTACTGTTTCTCTCCATAGACAGATTAAGCGGTGCGGATAACGCCTCATCATAGCCAATCACCAGATTCTCTGTCGTAAAAATGTATCTTCCCGGCGTTCTTGCCATCTGAAAGTGAAACTGAGGCTTTGGTTTTTCTGCCGCGAGCTCAATCATCTCCATATTATCCAGCTTTTTCTGCCGGGACATTGCCATGTTTCTCGTTGCCACACGAGCCTTATTTCTCGCCACAAAATTCTTAAGTTCCGCAATCTCTTTCTGCTGACGGTTGTACGCCGCCTCAAGCTGCGCCTTTTTCATGGCATACACTTCCTGGAACTTATCATAATCCCCTACATACCGCGTAAGTTTCAAGTTATCCATGTGATAAATAAGGTTTATCACACTGTTCAAAAACGGAATATCATGAGAAATGAGAATAAATGCATTTTCATACTCCTGCAGATATCGTTTCAGCCATGTAATATGCTCCACGTCAAGATAATTGGTAGGCTCGTCCAGAAGAAGGATATCAGGCTTTTCCAAAAGAAGCTTTCCAAGCAGAACCTTTGTCCTCTGACCTCCTGACAGATCCGTCACATCCTTCTCGAGGCCAAGTTCCAAAAGCCCCAGTGCTCTTGCAACTTCTTCCACTTTTGAATCTATCAGATAAAAATCCCGGTTCATCAGAATATCCTGAATGACCGCAAGCTCCTCCATATAGTCTTCCAGTTCTTTTTCGTCTCCATCTCCCATCTTATCGCAGATTTCATTCATTCTTTCTTCCATCTCAAACAGAGAATCAAAAGCACTTCGAAGAACCGAGCCAATAGTCATCCCTTTCGTTAAAACAGCATGCTGGTCAAGATAGCCAACATGCACGTGCTTTGCCCACTCAATTTTCCCCTCATCCGGTTTTAGTTTTCCGGTAATAATATTCATAAAAGTCGATTTTCCTTCGCCGTTTGCCCCTACCAGACCGATGTGTTCGCCCTTTAGAAGGCGGAAAGACACATCCTCGAAAATCGCCCTGTTTCCAAATCCATGTGATAAGTGTTCTACATTCAGAATACTCATAAAACCTCCCAATTTAACTTCACTAATCTTTGCCTTTTTAAATCACTTGCCTTCGTTATAATTTCTTGCTTTCATTAATTTGTCATGCTATACTACATAGCATAATCAAATCAGAAAGATGGATGCATTTCGATTTTGCCCTCTAGTTTACAGAAAAAGGGTGATGCCCATGAATACGATGGAAGTACTTACTTTACTTTTAGTTATTTTTGCGGCTTTGACCTACATAGATAACCGACATAATAAGAAATAGCATCCCCGACCAAAGTAGATGCTATGACTTAAACACTCATTAAATTTACTGAGGGCATCAGATCTTGCATCTGAATTCCTTTCTCGATTAGATTATACAATGGGAGACTTGAAAATTCAAGTCTCCTTTTTTCACAATAAACATAATTGCTTTCATTATCGCTCTATTTCTATCCCTTCCGCCTCGCACCTTTCCAGCCAGGGATACACAACATAATTCACTGCGATTTTATCCGCAATCTTTACTCCCTCCGTTGGATAATACACATCACCTAACTCACTCTGGTCGCAGATATATCCTCTGGAAAGCATCTCTTCCTTTTCCTCATCGGTAAAACTTACCAATATCTCCTTATACGGAGGTGCACATCAACTTGTAAACTCTTCCACAGATATAACAATATTTTTCATACCAATCTTTATCATATAAGTTTTCATCGCTTCATTCAATTCTACCATGCTATTAACTCCTAAACAACCATAATAAGGGTTCCGGCTCCTATGAGCACACATCCGATCAAAGATTTTACCGTGAACTCTTCATGTAAAAATACAAAGGCCAGTATCAAAGTTATCACAACACTCAGCTTATCCACGGGAACAACCTTCGATGCCTGCCCCACCTGCAGTGCCTTATAATAACACAACCACGATGCCCCCGTTGCCAAGCCGGAAAGAATCAAAAAAATCCAGTTTTTCTTATTCAACTCTGTAATTCCTGTCTGGGCATGGGTCAGAAATACCATTCCCCATGACATAAACACTACTACAACCGTTCTGATTGCTGTTGCGAGATTGGAATTGATGCCATCAATACCAATTTTAGCTAATATAGATGTAAGCGCTGCAAACACAGCAGATGATAACGCAAAGACAAACCACATGATATGTACCTCCGAATCATTTTATCCTAATGACTATTATACTACCTACGATTACATAAGGGAATCTTTTCCGTATAAGAATTGAAAAAGAGATTGCGTTTTCCATAAAAAATATTTGATTTTTCTTTTCATTTACTAATCTTCCTAATATTAATCTTATTTTTGACCATTTTCACCACTATTATCTTTAAAAGTGAATTTCTAAAAAAAGTTTGTAACATACAAGAAAGACCCAGACGTAACGCCTGAGCCTTTCTCTTTATATTAATTATGGTGTAAAAGAAGCGATCAATTTTGGAATATAGTTCGCCAACGCCGATACTGTCATGAACAAAGTAAAAATATAACTGACTGTCATACACACCTGCAACACACGCGGTGGTTTTAATCCCCCCTGCACTTCTGGTTTCCAGAACATCAGCATGATGAAAAGTCCGGCTACCGGAGTAGCAATAGATGTTGCAATATTGGCAATAAAGATTAATTGTGTCGGAGAGCCGCCATACACGAAGCATACAATACATGCTGTTACAGCTGCGTTTGTACTAATATATGCCAGCGCAGTTGTCATACTTCCTTCCGGCATGCTCCAGTGAGTCAGTCCACGTCCCACCTCTTGCCAGGATGGTCCCCCTGTAGCAACTAACGTAGCATAAAATGCCAGTATCATACCAAAGATGCATACCATAATTCCTTTTTCTACTTTAGAATAAACACCTTTGGAAAAATACAGTACCAGCAGAACTGCCAGCATAATCAACGCACCAAGTTTCCAGTTAATCCCAAAAATCAAGTTCATTCCAGCACCGGTTCCGGATACATTTCCCAGTGTAAAAAACAAACATGATAGGAACAATGCTACTCCGCAGAATGCCGATGCTGCCTTTCCGTAGTAATAACGAATCGCATGCAGGATCGGCATCCCAGTCAGCATAGAAATCCGATATGATGTCAGCATAAATGTTACGCCCATGAAAAGAATGGGGATAATCAGCCACAACAGATTATATCCGTAATTAGCTCCGATCATTGCAGAAGTAGTGATATTTCCCGGTCCGATAACAACACCGGTCAAAACGATACCTGGCCCGATTCGCTTTAAAATTTCAACAAATGAAAGTTTTTTTACTTTTGAAGGATCGAATCCATCGCTTCCAACAAAATTATTTTCGTTTGCCATAAATCCTCCTTCATCTGATCGAAATCAATTATTTTTGGTACTGTGTCATGTCAACTTTTGGAAGCTCACTGTTCTTTAATCCCAAAGCAATCCAGTCTTTTTCTTCCTGATTAAGCGGAAGAACCGGTTTTCTCATAAGAGCTGATTTAAAAATTCCACGCTGTATAAGAGCTTCTTTCAGTCTTGCATGAGCTTCACCGGATGGCTGTCCTCCTCCGTAAATTGCCTGAGAAATGTGATAGATTCTGTCAGACCAGTCCTGAGCCTCTTTTAACGTATGTTTGTCTGGATTTGCAAATACTTCGCGAGCCGGACAGATTAACTCCGGTACACAACCAGCAAAACCAATCAAAGCACCATCCATTCCCGGGAACCAACTTACACACAATGTTTCATCATGGCAAGTAATCAGGGAGATATCCGGGCATTCCTGACGAAGAAGACGTACATCGTGTTCATAGATAGATGTAACACGTGTTCCCATTTTGATACATTTTACATGATCAATTTCTTTGCACATCTTGATCAATGTTTCTACTGGATAGAAGGCTTTGCTTGTTGCCGGATATAAGTGAATGATAATATCAATATCTGCTCCTTCAGCAACATCTTTTACATAGTTAAACGGTGCATCTTTGTGCATTCCGAAACGCAGCCACATGTGAGGTGGCATAAGAAGGATTCCGTCAGCGCCTGCTTCTTTTGCTTCTTTTGCCATTTCGATTGACTCAATGGTATTCTCACAGTTTACACCAGAGATAATTGTCATGATGTCACCGCACTCTTCAGCACAGATCTCAACAACACGTTTTCTTTCTGCACGGCTTAAGCCTGTAATCTCTCCTGTATGTCCGTTACAAACAAGTCCCTGAATTCCCTGATCATAAAAGCTTTTTATCCAGCGAAGATATGCACGGAACTCTTCTTCATTAATAGAGTAATCATCATTTAAAGGTACGGAAACTGCCGGGAAGATTGTTTTAAAATTTTTTACTTTTGCCATAATTATTTTCTACTTTACTATACAATAATTTTTTTACTTTCGCCATATGGCTGTTTACATTCATTCATTTCATCTGTAGAAAACACTGCGCACTGTTTTCTCTATTTATATGCAAACGTTTGCACACTATGCGTTTTAATTAAACAAGGAGGTACACATATGGCTACTTTAAAGGATGTGGCAAAACTTGCAAATGTAGACGTCAGTACGGTATCCAGAGCATTAAACAACACTTCTTACGTACATTCTGATACGAAAGCACGTATTTTTGCCGCTGTAAAAGAATTGAGTTATCAGCCAAATCTTCTTGCCAGAGGATTAAAACAAGGAAAACGCAACACAATCGGTGTTGTTGTTCCACGGCTTTCTCTGACTGTATTTGCGGAAGTTACACAAGGTATTGAAGAAGAAGCACGCAAATATGGGTATGCCACTTTAATTTGCCACACAGAAGACGATCCTAAGATAGAAAAAGAATGCCTGAACCGACTCAGAAATGGTTTTATTGACGGTCTGATTATTGCAGGTACCGGAAAAAATACACGCTTGATCCGTGATATTCATTCCAGTGGTCTTGCATGTACGCAGATCATTCGCGAACAGGATCAAATGATCAATAGCGTAATTGTAGATTACAAAAAGATAGGCTATGAAGCTGCCAAATATCTCGCTTCAAAAGGCTGTAAAGAGATCGGACTCATCAATGGTCCTATGGAACTCTCTCCTTATAAAAAGCGTTACGAAGGATATCACAAAGCTCTTACAGAGCTTGGGTTACCGGAAACCACAGTTGTATCACCCCAGCCATCAAATATGAACAGCCTTGAATATGGATATGACTGCGTTTTAGAATTATTAGAAAGCAATCCTAAATTAGATGCTATTATGGTTGCTGTAGATGTTCAGGGAATCGGTGCAACAAGAGCACTAAAAGAAAAGGGATATCTTCCAAACAAAATTCGTGTTATCAGTCTTACTGGACACGTCATAGGAGGTATGTTAGAAACTGCCATGACATCTATGGAAATACCGGCATATGAAATTGGAACAAAGGCAGCACGCATGACGATCGATGATATAGAAGCACCTACCGGAAAAAAATCTGCACCACAGCATCTTGTTTTTGATTCTTCATTGGCAGAACGCGAAAGCACATAAAAATGTAGGAGGAAAATATAATATGAAAGCACAAGTTAACCACATAGCATTGAACGTAAAAGATTTTGACTGGTATGTTTCCTTTTTTGAAACAGTCTGTGACATGACAATAAAACGCCAAAAAGGTGACTCTCCAAATCGTCAACTCTGGTTTAACGAAGGAATACAACTTAACGAAAAAGATAATAATATCCAAAACGGAGAACGCTATGACCATATTGGATTATTCACCGAACATGTGTCTGAGGTTGTTGAAGCGGCAGTAAAACTTGGCTGCAGACAGCCTCCCGGAAAGCCTCACTGGATAGAAATGCCAGAAGGAATCCTTTTAGAATTTAAAGGTGTGTAAGAATGAACAGCTTATAATCTATTTAGCCCAGAATATCATTCACTTTCGAATATTTTCTTGAAAGTGAATGATTTTTTTACGACAAAATTCATCTCCTTTTTTATATTTTCTTTTGAGGAACTGACTTTTAGCACGTTTTTAATATCTCCCCAAGAAGAAATTGCTTGAGGAGATGTTTTATAAGAAAAGTAGGGTAAAATGAGCAAAAATAAACCCAGGAGCAAGCAAGCTTGCCTCTGGGCTATATTTTTACTTATTTGCTCGGCTCATTGCCATCGCGAACTTTATTCGATGATTGTAGCAACTGTACCAGAACCTACTGTACGTCCACCTTCACGGATAGCGAAACGAAGACCCTGCTCCATAGCTACTGGGTGAATAAGTTCTGCTGTCATTTCTACGTTATCACCAGGCATACACATTTCTACACCTTCTGGAAGGTTGCAAACACCTGTTACGTCTGTTGTTCTGAAGTAGAACTGTGGACGATAGTTGTTGAAGAATGGAGTATGACGTCCACCTTCATCTTTTGTCAGAACGTATACCTGAGCTGTGAATTTTGTATGACATGTTACTGAACCTGGTTTAACCAGACACTGTCCTCTTTCGATCTCTGTTCTCTGAACACCACGAAGAAGAGCACCGATGTTGTCACCAGCCTGAGCCTCATCAAGAAGCTTACGGAACATCTCAACACCTGTTACAACTGTCTTTCTTGTCTCTTCGTGAATACCAACGATTTCTACTTCGTCAGATACATGAAGAACACCACGCTCTACTCTACCAGTAGCAACTGTTCCACGTCCTGTGATAGAGAATACGTCCTCTACAGGCATAAGGAATGGCTGATCTGTAGCACGCTGTGGATCTGGAATATAGGAATCTACTGTATCCATAAGTTCCATGATCTTGTCGCCCCACTCGCTTGCCGGATCTTCAAGAGCTTTAAGAGCTGATCCCTGGATGATTGGGCATCCTTCGAATTCATACTCTTCAAGAACTTCTGTGATTTCCATTTCTACTAACTCAAGAAGCTCTTCGTCA
Organism: Lachnospiraceae bacterium; assembly: GCA_051879455.1. Classification (GTDB taxonomy): domain Bacteria; phylum Bacillota; class Clostridia; order Lachnospirales; family Lachnospiraceae; genus MD308. Next base: position 697 of record JBJEMB010000202.1, on the reverse strand, counting down.
TCTACCATATCACATTTGTTCATGAATACTACGATGTAAGGTACACCTACCTGACGGGACAGAAGGATGTGCTCTTTTGTCTGAGCCATAACACCATCTGTTGCAGCAACTACAAGAATAGCTCCGTCCATCTGAGCAGCACCAGTGATCATGTTCTTAACGTAGTCAGCATGTCCTGGGCAGTCAACGTGTGCATAGTGACGATTCTCTGTCTCATACTCAACGTGAGCTGTAGAAATTGTGATTCCACGCTCTCTCTCTTCTGGAGCTTTATCGATGTTATCGAATGCTACAGCTGCGTTTCCAGCAACTCTCTCAGAAAGTACTTTTGTGATAGCTGCTGTAAGAGTTGTTTTACCATGGTCAACGTGGCCAATGGTACCAATATTACAATGTGGTTTAGTTCTTTCAAATTTAGCTTTTGCCATTTTGAATATCCTCCTTAAATATAGCGCCTTTATGGCATATTTTAATATTAACGTTTGCTCGGCTAAGATTGATTATATTTCAAATCATACAGTTTTTCAAGCCTTTTCTTATTTTATTAGCTATTTAATTAGCTGTTTTTGTTAGATAATACTTTTTCCTGTACAGACTTCGGAACTGGCTCATATTTCTCGAAGAACATTGAGTAGTTACCACGTCCCTGTGTTCTGGAACGAAGATCTGTAGAGTATCCGAACATCTCGGAAAGCGG
>JBJEMB010000201.1:0-10077 GCA_051879455.1 Lachnospiraceae bacterium | reverse complement strand
CTTCTCCCCATGCCGCGCTGCCGCCCCTCGCCGCCCCTCTCCCGTCTGCCCCCAAAGGGGGCGCCCTGGAAAGAACCCCCCTCGCCCTATAGGTCGAGGGGGAGAGCGGTATCGCCTATAGGCGATGGTTATTTTATCCCCTGCCCACCCGAGGTTCGGCGGTGTCGGCACAACGGCATGGGGGAAAGCCGCACGCGTCTTCTCCCCATGCCGCGCTGCCGCCCCTCGCCGCCCCTCTCCCGTCTGCCCCCAAGGGGGCGCCCTGGTTAGCACAGTACCTTGATAGTGCGCTGGTTTTCGACGGTATTTACGGCGGTTTTTCCATGTATGTCTGTGGCGGTTATTGAAGATAGAGGCGATAATCATTTTTATATTATCGCAAGCGATAATAATGATTATCGCAACCTCGCGCCCGTAGTCTGTCCGCATATGAGGTCGATATTATATATTTATCTATGGGGGAACACCCCATATCTAAATAAATAATATCTCCAAAAATAGGTGTCTATCACATTGATATAATATATATCTGGAAAGCACCGCGTTGCGCCGCTCTCCAGATATATATTATATCAATGAGATAGCATTATTTGTCCCCTTCGCTCCCTTAGGGTCGCCCCCTCCGCCCCCAAGGGGGCACTATAGTTCTACCATCAGGTCTATTTATCCTCCATCCACAATGGATGCGCAATCCGTCTGCTCGCTAATGAGGTCGATATTATATATTTATCTATGGGGGAACACCCCATATCTAAATAAATAATATCTCCTAAAATAGGTGTCTATCACATTGATATAATATATATCAGGAGAGCACCGCGTTGCGCCGCTTTCCTCATATATATTATATCAATGAGATAGCATTGTTTGTCCCCTTCGCTCCCTTTGGGTCGCCCCCTCCGCCCCCAAGGGGGCACTATAGTACAACAATCAGGTCTATACCGCCGAAGCTCGCTTTGCTCTGAATATATATCGGTCTCTCCACGAGTTATTTTATACACCATCCACCATGGATAGTACAGCCGTCTGCACGCATATAAGGTCGATATTATATATTTATCTATGGGGGTACACCCCATATCTAAATAAATAATATCTCCAAAAATAGGTGTCTATCACATTGATATAATATATATCTGGAAAGCACCGCGTTGCGCCGCTCTCCAGATATATATTATATCAATGAGATAGCATTATTTGTCCCCTTCGCTCCCTTAGGGTCGCCCCCTCCGCCCCCAAGGGGGCACAATAGTACAACCATCAGGTCTATGCCGCCAAAGCTCGCTTTGCTCGCATTATATAGCGGTCGCTCCGCGGGTTATTTTATCCCCCGCCCACCCAGCGGCGCAGCCTTGGGGAGGGTGCCAGTGGGTCGCCGGCATGCCGCCGCCCCATTGCGCCCCCTCCCCAAGGCTGAGCCGCTTCCCGTCTGCCCCCAAAGGGGGCGCCCTTTCTCCTCTATACGCTTCATAAGATATTGTATCTTAGATTTCATTTTTGATTAACAAAATGAATGATCAATGAAAATAATAATTAAAAAAAATAGGTTGAGACATTATTTAATCCTCCTTTCGTTAGTGGAAGTCGCAACTATCAATTTCGGGGGAGGTTTCCTTTTTGCCATGGCTTCACCTTGAGACCTCTGCGATAGCCAAGAAAAAAGCCACCATTGCTGGCGGCTAATGTTAGTGTAGGATTTTTCTAAAGTCATCCCTTATTAATTCATTTAGGTATCGACCTTTGTTTTTACGAGTGTCTAACCACGCAATGAGGTCTTCATCCAATCTGAAGGAAAAAACCTTTTGAGTTCTTGAACCCTTAACTCTACCCTTCTTTCGCTCTTGCGACTTTTCATTCTTTTCCATAATCTTTTAAGTTTTATAAATTAATACTAATGTTAACGCACATCGTTGATAAATGGTTTGCCATCGCTATGATAATGAGTTCCATATTTGCGCACCAAGTAAGCAAGATGCTTAATATCGCTATACTTTGCCCATTCAGCATGGAGATTCTGTCGATAATGGGCATGTCTATAATAGTGGATATATATATATCGCCCCTATCTGTTTTGTAAGTAACTCTGTAATGTCCACTTCCAACATTTCTAAATGTGAACTTGGATAAATCGTTTTCTTTCATAATTCAATAATCATTATTGTTATTATATTCTATGCCATCCACTTCAATACTATCAACAACGTCACCATAATAAACAAGACGTTTTAATCTCATAATCTGAGATTTAGTGAATATATTCATCTTCTCACGGCTACTATACGCCCATGTGTCGTGTAAATACAATTCGTAAGGATTGTATGACTGATTTACAGAAATCAACTTGTTATAGGCTTCATCGCTCAATCTGATTTCTATCCTTGTTTTGAAATAATGAGTTATAAAATATACCTTTTTCATATCAATTAATGTTTTATGTGAATAATATATATATATATTTACCGATGATTTTTTTTTGCCTCATTTTATATTATATAAAGAGCTTATCTCCCGATGGTCGATAATGCCTATTATATAATAAAAAATGAGGTCGAGGGCGCAAGCGACATCATAAAGCAGCCCTGTAACTTTCATAGCTATGCAATCTATAATGGTTTAGATAGCATTCGGTAGATTTGATATCTCGATGACCAAGTTGCATTTTAAGTGCAGCTATATTCATTCCATTATTAAGGCTTTCGGTCGCATAGGTATGGCGAATTATATGAGGTGATAACTTAGGCGCATTGCAATGAAGTCTGAGGCTCATATGGATGCGGTATCTGATAATACGTTCTTCGCCCTGAAATAGATAATCAGAAGGAGAGATAGAGTACTTATATTTATTCAGGAGGTCACGAACTCTTTCGCTATAATAGGCATATCGAGTTTTACCGCCCTTACCATGAATTATTATGACCTTTGCAGTCTTATCAAACGAGCTCTTTCGAAGGCTCAGAACCTCAGAAATGCGTAATCCGCAGTCAGCAATGATGGCTATGATGATGCGTGTATCTATAGCTATCGTCTCATCATTAATGGTAGCCTCTATATCTTCTTTGGCTATTACAGGTGCATCAGATTTGACTATCTTTGGAGTTACAACATTATAGATAGCCTTATCAATCTCACAGCCATTCATGACGATAAATCGGAATGCTTGCCTAATTGCTGAAGCATGCAAACAGATGGAAGCATTGCTCTTTCCATCCCGAGCCATTGAAGCAAGATAGTTCTGGACATCTATAGCCTTTGTATTTGTCCATCGAGCATTCATGTCTGAACTTCGGCGGTATTCTACAAAGCTATATAATGCAGTTGTGTAGCTTCTGAGGGTATTTTCGCTATATTTCTTAGTATAGCGGAGGTAGTTGATAAATTGGTGTATCATAATAGAGGGTTTGTTTGTGGGTGTCTTACGACACCCGATTAATACTAATCTTCTGTTAACATTTCATTTATTGCTTCAAGGGCATCTCCAAGTAGAGGACTCTTAGAAAGAAAGTCATTGATAAGAGATAACTCATCGAAATCTAATATCATATCACTTTTGTCGAAGTGGAATAGTATTCCCTCATCATCAGGTAATCTTTCCCAAGTTGTGCTTGCTACTACTTTTGCAGTGATATATCTTGCGAGTGCAAGAATATCGATGTTTACTGCGATTTCATTTTTCTTCATATTCTCTGTTTTTTAAAGGGTTAATAATGTATCTTTTCGGTTGCAAAATTAATACTTTATTCTCAATTATGCAAATACATAGCTAATTATTATGTTAATACATATTAATTATGGTAGTTAATCTATGTTAATACATAGCGATGATTTTTCGCCCCGATAGTGTCTCGTTGAGGAGCAGCGCAGTTCGTCGGGGGCGGCGAGGGCTATGCCCTCTCGTGGGCTACGCCCCCTACCGCCTGTCGGCGGTTCGCCGCCCCGCGCCGCTCTGCTTATCTCGTATGGCAAGAGTATGTAGTTAGGAGCAGTTTAGTTTCTATTTTTATGCTTTTTAGCATATAACGAAAGTTAAAAACGTTAATCTTTATTAACATCATTTGTTAAAATGTAAAATTACTATCAATTATGCAAAGGTAGCTCATGGGTAACTCTAAGTTTGGTCATATCGAAAAGATTTGCTACCTTTGCAGCGGTTCGATATACCCCCACCGATTGGGGTTATGGGCAGGCCACATTAATTAATATTAAATCGTATTTTTACTATGGCTAAGTCAAAATCATTTTTTGGTTTACGCAAGGGCAGTACTAAGACCCTTACTTTCTCTGTTCTCGATGGTCAGCAAATCACCAAAGACCGCGTGACAGACGTTAAAAATCCTCGCTCCAAGGCTCAGATGGAGCAACGCTGCATCCTAAAGACTACTGCGCTCGGATATGCTACTTTGAAGTCTATCGTTGACCACTCTTTTGAGGGTGTCAGCTACGGCGCAATGTCGCAGCGCAACTTCATGGCAGTCAATGCCCCACTCGTTCGCCGCTATGCTGCAGACAATCTTTCAAAATTCGGCTATGCTGCCTACAGGGATTCTTCCCCAAACATGGGTCAATTCGTGATTGCTCAAGGTAGCTTGTCACCCATACCCTCAAATGCAATTTCTCTCAGCTTTGCCGAGGGTTCACTCAATGTTAATTACAATGGTGGTGTGGTTTCTACTTCTGCCATCGCTAATGCACTTGGTGTTAACCTTGGTGACATCGTGACTGTATGTGCTCTCGCTCAGAATGCTGCCGCTGAGGTTATTTTCGTGTGGTTGCGCATGATTCTCCCGAGCGAGGATGTTGAAGCCAATGCCGAAAACATCAAGTTCGAGAGCAACAAGCGATTCAGCGTTGCTTTCGATGGCAATGTTTCAGCTTCTATCATTTTCGATGAGGTTGACAACATAACCAATTCTGCTGCCGCCCTCTACACCACCATCCGCAGCCAGAAATCTGATATGGGATTCAAGCGCAGCAATGCCACACTTAATCAGACAATCGGTACTCCCGTCTATGCGAGCAAGTGGACTGCCGCTTTGCTAAGCTATCCACAAGGTGAGAGTTATATCCTCAATGGAGGTGAACAGGGAATTGCACCATCTGCCCCAACTGAGAAGTATGCAGTTACCATTAACAACTCGACAGTAGCCGTTATCAGCGGCACAGGTTTCTATGCTGCCGGTGTTAACGTCACTCTTGTTGCCACCAATGTTCCTTCGGGCAAACTCGTTCAGTTCAGCAACGTTCCAGGCCACTCAGAAGCGGTCACATCTAACTCTGTTACTTTCGTAATGAGACAAGAGCCAGTTGAGATAACTGTCACCCTGATTGACAAGCCTGCTGATGAGTATGAGGTTAAGGCTGCAAGCGGATACGAATCTGATGTGAGCGGTCTTGGCATGTACGCTGTTGGTGAAGAAGTCACAGTCGCATACACTGGTTCAGCTAATCTCGATTCTACTGAGCCTTTCTCTGCTCGTCTTGAAGGAGGTTCTTCTGTGTCTGTGACTAAGATTTCTGCTAAGAGTGTTAAATTCTCTATGCCAGAAGGTTCAGTGATTGTTACTCCACAAGAGTCTTACGAATAATCACAATTAGGAATAAGTTAAGCTCATTATTAATGTAATCCCCGAGATTTGACCCTCGGGGATTTTTAATTTAAAATTATGAATGGAAAAAGAATTGTTACACAATACTCATGCGCAGTATTATTGATCATATCATCAATCATTCTCGCATTCTCTGAGGTGATTAGCCGTCATGATATAGCTAATGGTGTTCTTTTGTACATCGCACAAGCATTCTTATTGGCTGCATCTATATTCGGACTTGATTATTATGTACGCAAATTGACTGATTATGTTAAGAATAACAAGTAACTTCACTTTGGCTGAATTGACACACACGAAGCAGCCATTTCCAAATACCCCAAACACACAACAGATTATCAATATTTGTTGGGGATGCCATCGTATCTTGCAACCAATGAGAGATTTCGCCAAATGCCCGATAACTATCACGAGTGGATTCCGCTCACACGAGGTTAACAAGGCAGTTGGAGGTGTTCCCTCGTCTCAGCATCTCGATGGATGCGCTGCAGATTGTGTTGTTTCGCCATCTGTTATGCACAATGTTCTTGACTTCATAACACGCAACTTGCCTTTTGACCAACTTCTAATCGGAAAGTCCTTTTTCCACGTATCTTGGACCCCCTTTAGTACACCTCGCAGACAACGAATAGACAATTATTATAACTATTAAATGTTAAATGTATGAAAAATAGTATTCAGTTTTTCCGTTTTATTGTCCGCTTTATAACATATATATTGCGCAGACAAAAATAAATTACTATATTTGCAACGTCAAAGGATAGGCGGCAACGTAGAGGTACGACCGCTAAACGTATGACAGAGGGTTGAGCACTTATGGTGTATCACATGTGAGGTGGGATTTGCCTAAGTGCAAGTTCCACCTCTTTTTGTAGATACACCAATTTATTAATTTAAACAATTTGGGCATTATGGTAAATAGTAATTATGGCCATTATGATGACTTTAGAATTAAAAACATTATTGAGAATTGGCGATTGTGGTTAGCATCGTCAAGAAATTATTCTTTTGATGTTGCTGATAACTACTCATTCACTATCAGCAAAATCGGTCAAGATTTAGATGTCAGCTTAATCAATGCTGATTCAATCGACTTGCGAGAAGTTCTATGCCGATATTACGAAACTCTCACACCTCAAACTATCAACAACTACAGAAGCATTCTTATATGCTTCTACAATTATTTACGTCACGAGGGTATCCGTACCGACAATCCTGCTAAGCAAATACCAACTCGGAAATGCGAGAAGGGAATGCCTAAGTGGCTTGGTCAAGAATCTATTGACAAGATAATAAATTGCGACTTCAACAAGGAGAACCTCGATGATTTCGAAAGATTTGTTATCATCAAGCTGATGTTGTATTGTGGTCTATCTTGCAACACTATATCTCTTATCAGCTATGGGCGAATGATCGTCAACGATGACAACCAAACTCTTACCTTACACACTGATAAGAAAGTCATATTCTTCCCTATTGAATTAATTCGCAAGACAGACCTTTTCGAATATATGGACATGGTACCAAGAAGAGAAGGATGCCTATTTTGCCGATACAACACTCCATCGAAAATTAAACAGATGGTACGTAACACCCTTATATCATACTGCGATTTATACGGCATATCAAGCCAGACATTGCGCACAACTTTTGCGATTAAAATGATGGAGAGCGGTGTTAGAGATATATTCATTGCACATCTGCTCGGAAATCGTACACTGAATGCCGCATATTTGCAGCAGAAGAACAATGTGAATTTTCTCAAGGAAAAATATCATGCTCATTTCTGCCGCAAATGAACAACCTTTGTGCTATCCCTCTCACGTAAAAAACCTAAGTCTTGGACAGAGAGATTAGGGTCAGATAAAACATTTTATTCACAATTTAAATTTATTACACCATGTTTACAATTAATGTTATTGGCAATCTCGGTGCAGATGCCGTAGTACAAACAACAAATGGAAAGGAGTATATATCCTTCCGAGTTGCTCACTCCGAAAAATTCGCTAAAGCTGATGGTTCTACTGTCGAAAACACTATTTGGATTTCATGTTTCATGACAGGTCGCCAGAAAGTTGTTGAATATCTTAAAAAGGGAACCAAGGTATTTGTGTCAGGCAACGGAAAGCTTGATGTTTACTCATCCCCAAAAACTCATCGTATGGAATGCGGAGTAACAATCAATGTCAACCAACTTGAACTTTGCGGCGGCGGTAACTTCGATGATGTTCCTCGTCAGATATTCAACGACCAAGGCGAAGTTTTTGATGTCACTAAACATTATTGGGTCAACGTTCAAGGTCATGGCTCTCAAATCCTAAGAGACAAGAATCTCAAAGAATATGTTCTTGATGATAATGGATTTGTACGTCCACTTATTCAGGTTAACCAAGAACAAGAAGACCAACAACAAGAGGTAGAACAGAACACCCAAGAAGTTCAGACTACTGAAAAGAAATCTAAGAAGAAGTAATAACATCGGTGGATGGCGAATTGCCATCCACCACTACACACCATAAGAAGATGAAGATACTAAATATTGATTGGCTCGAAGTTTATTGCATTGAGCCACAGGACACACCGCTTACTGCTGATTATTTCAAGGAGCAAGGAAATGATGTCGAGGAAAGAAAATATGGCACTCCAATTTACCAAGAAATGTTCACAATAAAACGTAATGGCAGACCATATATCGAGGTACGCAGAAACCCATATTCTAAAAAGTCGCAAGGTGGTATTATGCTTGATAATGCATGCCATATTCGACTTGCAAACGAAACTTGTTATGAAGAGAATCCTATCGAGATACTGAGATTATTTCTCATGGCATATAACTACAGATATATGTCTATCAGCCGTATCGATATATGTCTTGATTTCAACTCTTTTGATAATGGATGGTCGGTAGATAGATTTATCAATTCATACATGAACTCGCATATATCAAAGGTGAACCAGACTAATGTTTCATGCCATGGATCTGATAGTTGGGGATGCCGTTCATTCAACTCGCTTAAATGGGGTTCTCCATCCTCGCCAATATCTACCAAGCTATATAATAAAACTTTGGAAATGAAACATGGTGAGGATAAATCATATATTCGCGAATGGTGGACCACTGCTGATGCCGACCAATCGGAAATTTGCGATAGGGATAAGCAATGCGGTCTTGATTTGTCTAAGGACGTATGGCGCATAGAATTCAGCATCAAGGCACAAGCACAAGCACGTCAGAAGAAGGGTGATTCAAAAGAAAAATTCTCTCTCCATCTGTTTGACTATGATACAAAGGAAAAACTATGGATGCGGTTCATGGAACTATACTCACAATATTTCGATTTCCGAAGACGTGAATATACAACCGACCGAAGCACTGGCAAGCATAAGATAAAAAGAAAGTATGACTGCAAGAGAATAATTCTGTTCGACTTCACCGACAACAATCTCAGATACAAGCCATGCCGCAAGCCGAGATTGAAAAAACGTCCCGACAGAATATATAAAATAATGATTAATAGGCTCACAGATGAACTCAAGAAACCCGGTAATCACCGAGAATACAGAGAAGCTTTTGAAACTATTATAGGCTATCTAACATATAAATGCAACATTGAAATTGTCGGAATTAAGTTCAAAGAAGAAGAAGAACTGCTCAAACTTGAAGCCTACCGAAACAGATTGTCACGATACGAGCAAGAATGTAACATAATGAAGAAAGAAGAACAGGAGAAATTAATGCTTCAATATCTAATGAACAAATATGGCATAATTCCTCAACCACAAGGTTGCCCATTCTGACATTTTCGGGAAAAAACGTCCGTACAGTAGTACGGACGCAGATTTACGGACGTAAGTATATATAACTATTTAAATATCAATAAGATGAAACACATTTTTTATCATTTCGTAAAATCAGTGCAAGAAGACAAGCACGATATATACACACTTCTATGGTGCAGTTTTTGGCTTATCCTACTGTTTGCATACCACTTATTTAAGTAAATCAGCAAAAAATAACATAGAATGACGAATATCACACTACAAGGCAAACTGCTTTATCTCCATGAAATGGTGAAGAAGATGAGAAAATATCAAATCACCGCAAAGGAGATTAAGAGCAGTTATGATAAGTCTATGGCCATCCATTATGCAGCATTAGTAGATGAAGTATCAAGGGAAATAGATAAAATGCTGAATGTCTATGATTTAGGCGAAAAAACGAGTATTAACCAGAACACACTTTTTGATGATAATATCTCTGATCCTCTTCGAGGAACTGAGATATTATCACAAATACAGGTCCCACCGATACCGCCAATGAATAAAAAGTAATCAGCACATAAAAAAATCGGTGTCCGCTCGCTTCGCTCGCTCCCTCATTATCTATCGCTCGTCCGCTCTGCTCCCCACGCGAAAAACCCCCCCTCGCCCTATAGGTCGAGGGGGAGAGCGGTATCGCCTATAGGCGATGGTT
>JBJEMB010000200.1:0-1815 GCA_051879455.1 Lachnospiraceae bacterium | reverse complement strand
GTAACAGTTCAGCCTTGTCATAGTTAAAAGGGAGAATTTAAAAAAGTTTTTCACGGTAGTTATCCACCAACAAAGCAGATATTTCTGTTGTTTAGCAGGTTGCCTGCTTTTTGTGGATAATTTAGAGATTAAAAATCTCTAAAAATAGCCTTTTGTGAGAAGAACAGGAAAAGATTTCCACATCCATTCCTGATCATGAAAAAATTCTGCACCGTCATTTTAACGAACCTCTTTTTTGACAGGTTTTTCTTTTCAATCTATTTCTGATAAACTATGTTTATCAGAAACGGATGGAAGGAGAAGCCTCATGGGAAGAAACAGTGATTATAACAATGGAATGTATCAGCAGCTCATGGAGATCATGGGGCGTCTGGAAACAGTTGAAAAGGATTCCGCGCAAAAAATTGACAGTCTCAACAGCCGGATTGATGTTCTTGAAAAAGAAAATCTTATATTAAAAGAAGAAAACATCCTGTTGAAAGAAGACAACGCTCGTTTAAAAAGCATGATCAATCATGACAGTTCCAATACTTCACTTCCACCATCAACAGACAAGAAAGGCGGCAAGCCTGCCAATACCTTCAATGGAAGAAAGGAAACGCAGCGCAAACCAGGCGGACAGAAAGGACACAAGGGTACTACGCTTACCAAAGCTGAAATAGAGAAAAAGATCGCATCCGGAAAATGCCGGCATGAGATCCGAACAATCGGCGATAGCTCCAGACAGAATTATGTTACAAAATATGTGATCGATTTGAAAACAGAACCTGTTATCACGGAAATCCGTATCTATGCAGATGAAAACGGAAAGATCCGTATTCCTTCCGAATATCGCAGCGATGTAACTTATGGCACAAATGTAAAGGCATTGGCGGTTTCCCTTTACAGCGAAGGTGTTATGTCCAATGACCGGATTGCTTCATTTTTGAACGCGGCAGGCAATGGAGAGTTGAGATTGTCTGAAGGAAGTGTCTATAGTTTCTGTAAGAGTTTTGCAAAGGCTTCGGAAACAAGCATCTTAAATCTAGAAAATCAGCTGATGGATCATGTAGTTGTAGCAACAGATGCCACAACCGTAACCGTCAATGGAAGACAGAATTATATACGCAATCTCAGCGTAAAAGACGCCGTAGTCTATCATGCAATGAACAGTAAATCCATAAAGGCACTGAAGGAACTGGATTTTCTAAAACATTATGCCGGCATTCTCCTTCACGACCACGAAACGGCATTATATCATTTTGGGACAGGTCATGCAGAATGCAATGTACACATCATCCGTTATCTGCGTAAGAATACGGAAGAAACCGGAAATAGATGGTCCGATGATATGATCACGCTTTTGTGTGAAATGAACAGGACACGGAAGAAATTTATGGAACAGGGAGCTTCTGGACTGCCATCTGAAGTCATAAGGGAATACGAGGAGAAATATTTTTCATTGCTGGAGGCTGGAACAACAGAAAACGGGACAACTGCTCATAAATATGCAAAGCAGGAGGAAAAAACACTGCTTAACCGGATGAAAAAGTATAGCCATAATCATCTTCTGTTCCTGCATAACTTTGCCGTACCATTTGATGATAACATTTCGGAAAGAGATTTGCGAAAAGCCAAAAACAGGCAGAAAATGGCAGGCGGCTTCCGCAAAGAAAGCGGTCAGCAAATGTACTGCTCCATTATGAGCATAATAGAAACCCTTAAGAAAAGAGACATGGGGATAATCGAAAATATAAGAAAGTTATTTATGGGTACACCGGCTATATTTTAGCCGGTGTTAAATCCATCGAATTAATTAAAAGGCTGAACTGTTAC
>JBJEMB010000199.1:0-1837 GCA_051879455.1 Lachnospiraceae bacterium | reverse complement strand
CCGTCATATCCTTTTGTACTGCCATTCCATAACTCCCCTTTTCCTGTAATTATCACCTCATCTAAACATGAAATTATAGGGAAAAAATTCTGAAAGAGCAATTGACATTTTCACAGAAATTTTTATAAGACTTCTCCTTTTTTATAACATGCTGCAATATAATCACGTGGCTGAAAATAGAAATCTGTATTGTAATCAGATATTTTTTCATCAATCCATGAATGGTATACTTTCCAGATTCCTTCATTGATAAATTCTGATGCCGCTTTTTCTATTGGCTCACAGTGCAATACATCAGAATATTCGTAAATCCGCCCTAACGTTTCTTTCCCCAGATCATCTAGAATTTGTCCCCGTCTTTTTTTTGATTTCTCCCAATATATTCAATTAAACTACACGTGTAAAACAATTTATTATTATTTTTTGTACCCATATACTTCCTCACTTCCAAGAAACGTTAATGTATTTAAAGCCGAAATCGTATGAAAACTAATCTGATGAGTTGGATGGTTAAATTTTGCCAATTCCCAGAATGCCACTCGCGATATCTTATTATCAATAAAATTCTGCACATAGTTGAAAATTGCATCATCAGCCATTGGTCCTTCTACAATGTCAAATGTATGAGGATTTCCCAATCTGCATGCGACAATAAAGTCCAGCCATTCTTCAGTCATTATATCAAATTTTAGATATTTCAATTCCTCATTTGGTACTAATCCCCATTTCATCTGTATATTTATCCAAGGTGTTCAATACAAAATAACCTGCTTTTGAATCACCCGCCATCTCACTCAGCATCCTTGCAGTGTACATCTTCTTAAAATCATTTTCATTAATATGTGCTAAATATTTCATTATGTTTACTCGATTCTAAACTTGATTTCTTATTTTTGTATGAATCAATTGTACCAAGTCGCTAGCGCGACGGCTAGCCCCAGGTACATGAAACCACTACTTTTTTCATAAAAATAATAGCAGTTTTTAAATAATTCTTTCAGGGAAATGATTTCCCTTCGCGGCCTTACTGACCATACCCTTAAAAGTTACTGCACTTACATCCGGGCTTATCTGGATTACCTCACAAACATTCTTCGCAAAGCACCTGAAGAGGTTTCATGGGATGAACTCCGTGATTACATCCGCTGGCTTCAGAACTCCAGAGACCTTTCGGTCCGTACGATCAACTGTGCCATTTCTCAGCTGCGTTTCTTCACTCTTTATGTTCTTCATAAATCTTGGGATGATACTCAGCTTTCTATGCGCAGGTTTGATGAATTCCTTCCTTTTGTCCCTTCAAAAGAAGAAACCTGGCAGTTTATTTCTTCCATGCCTGATCTTAAGCCTAAAACCATGGTTACCCTCATGTATTCTTCCGGTCTTCGCATCGGAGAAGTCTGCCGGCTCCGTTATGAAGATGTCGACCGCAACCATCTGCGTCTTCACATCACACACACGAAAACCAGAAAAGATCGGTATGCCATTCTTTCCAAAGCGGCCTTGACCTTCTGAGGCAGTATTGGTTTGAATGTGTGTGACCGGCCTATGGGATATCTCTTCCCGAAGCAGTGTGGCGAGGACAGACCCATTGATACCTTCTTTCTCTCAAGGCACATTCACGCCCACGAGGACAGGCTGGGATGGGAGCGCAGGCTTACCTGCCATTCCTTCCGTCATGCTTTTGGTACACACCTGTATGAAAATGGAACGGATCTGCTTACCATAAAAGCTCTGATGGGACATAAATCCCTGCAGTCCACCACGATCTACGTCCATCTTTCCAGTTCTTCCATGGCTTTAAGCCCCGCGGGGGTCGCGGCCCAGCCAAGGCCTAATA
>JBJEMB010000198.1:3920-10230 GCA_051879455.1 Lachnospiraceae bacterium | reverse complement strand
ATTGACGGACACAGTATTTTGAACCGCGCATTTTATGGGCTTCCGGACCTCACAAATTCTGAAGGCCTTCATACAAATGCGATTTACGGTTTTCTTAATATAATGTTTAAATTACTCGAAGAAGAGAAGCCTGAATATTTAACAGTAGCTTTTGATGTACATGCACCGACATTCCGGCATGAAATGTATGAAGAGTATAAAGGAACCAGAAAGCCTATGGCGGAGGAACTTCGCCAGCAGGTTCCTGTAATGAAAGATGTCCTCAGATCTATGGGTATTAAAATCATTGAATCTGCAGGGCTTGAGGCAGATGATCTTCTCGGAACACTTTCAAAGCGTGGGGAAGAGAGTGGGATGGAAGTGACTATTATTTCTGGTGATAGAGATCTTTTGCAGCTCGCAACGGAGCATGTAAAGATCCGCATTCCAAAGACAAAACAGGGACGTACAGAGGTAGAAGATTATTATGCCAAAGATGTACACGAGCGGTATCAGGTAACGCCGACAGAGTTTATTGATCTGAAGGCACTGATGGGCGATACTTCTGATAATATTCCCGGAGTTCCAAGTGTAGGTGAAAAGACAGCCACAAAAATTATCACAGAGTATCATTCTATCGAGAATGCGTATGCACATGTGGACGAGATAAAACCTCCGCGGGCATCCAAGGCACTGAAAGAATATTGGGATCTGGCAGTGATGAGTAAAGAGCTGGCCACAATAAAATGTGATGCAGATTTTGAATATGATTTTTCTGAGGCGAAACTTGGAAATATTTATACAGAGGAAGCGTATGCATATTTTAAACGCCTTCAGTTTAAAAATCTCCTGGGGCGCTTTGATGTGTCATCTCCGTCAAATAAGATAGAAGATTATTTTAAAATAATTTTAGATAAAAACGAGGCTGAGAAGATTTTTGAAAAAGCGAAAACAGCAGAGTGTGCCGGAGCAGTGATCTTTAAAGATACAGAAAATGTTCTTCCCCTTTTTGCAAATAGTGCAGGACTTGGTGGAATTGGTCTTTGCTTTTCAGAGAAAGATATATATTGCATCAGATGCGGAAATGGCATTGAAGAGGAATGGCTTCTTGAAGAGGTTTCTCTGGTTGCGGACAGTGTAGGCAGGTTTGCAATGTTTGACTTAAAGAGTGCCCTTAAGTATCTCGATATTAAGAAACGGGAAAACTGTTTTGATGTGCTTGTCGCTGCATATCTTTTGAATCCGCTGAACAGTGGATATACACCGGAAGATGTGGCAAGAGAACAGCTTGATCTGATGCTGGAGGATAAGGCAGAGCAGAATGTAAAAATCTGTTATGAAGCATATACGGTATTTGCCTCCGCAGAAAAGCTTTTTAAAAAGCTTTCAGAAGCTGGGTTGGACAGGCTTTTTTGTGATATTGAGATGCCTCTTGTGTTTACGCTCTATGAGATGGAAGAAAATGGTGTAAAAGTTGAAGCAGAAGCTTTGAAAATATATGGTGACCAGCTTTATAAGAGAATTGTAGAACTTGAAAAAGAAATCTATGAAGATGCTGGTGAGACATTTAACATCAATTCTCCGAAACAGCTTGGGGTAATCTTATTTGAAAAGATGGGAATACCCGGAGGAAAGAAAACCAAGACCGGTTATTCTACTGCGGCTGATGTCCTTGAGAAGTTGGCACCGGATTATCCGGTGATTGCAAAGATTCTTGAATACAGACAGCTTGCAAAGTTAAAATCAACTTATGCAGACGGTCTTGCAAATTTTATTTGCGAAGATGGCAGGATCCATGGTAAATTTAATCAGACAATTACTGCAACCGGAAGAATCAGCAGTACAGAACCGAACCTTCAGAATATTCCAATCCGGATGGAGCTTGGAAGACTTATTCGTAAAGTATTTGTTCCGGAGGAAGGATATGTGTTTGTAGATGCAGATTATTCCCAGATTGAGCTCCGTGTTCTGGCCCATTGTTCCGGAGATGAGCAATTGATAAAAGCTTACAGAGAAGAGGCAGATATTCACAGGGTTACAGCATCTCAGGTATTCCATGTACCGTTTGATGAAGTGACAGATCTGCAGAGACGTAATGCGAAAGCGGTCAATTTCGGAATTGTGTATGGAATCAGTTCTTTCGGACTGAGTCAGGATCTTAGTATTTCCAGAAAAGAAGCGGCAAAGTATATTGAAGATTATTTTCAAACTTATCCTGGAATTAAGGCATTTCTTGACAGAACTGTTGAAAATGCGAAAAAGGATGGGTATGTAACGACGCTGTTTGGAAGACGAAGACCCGTCCCGGAGCTTTCTTCCAGTAATTTCATGCAGCGTTCTTTCGGAGAAAGAGTTGCCATGAACTCTCCGATACAGGGGACTGCGGCAGATATTATGAAGATTGCGATGATTGGTGTAGAAAACAGACTGCGTGAAAATCATATGAAATCGAGACTTGTACTTCAGGTTCACGATGAACTTTTGATCGAGGCATGGGAACCAGAACTTGAATGTGTCAAACAGATACTGAAAGAAGAGATGGAGCAGGCGGCCAACTTACATGTGCCGCTGGAGATAGATATGCATACAGGAACAAACTGGTATGAGGCAAAATAACATGAGATAGATTGCACGGTATAGAAGAAATACGAAAAACTGTAATATCAGGGAGGAGAAAACAATGAAGATCATAGGGATTACCGGCGGAGTAGGAGCCGGAAAGACACAGATTCTTGAATATCTTAACAATAAGTACGGGGCAACCATCTGTCAGGCAGATAAAGTCGGGAAAAAGCTTCAGAAAAAGGGTGGTGCATGTTTTGATGCAATCGTGGAGCATTTTGGTGAAGAGATCCTGGATGAAAAAGGAGAGCTTGACCGTGAGAGACTTGCAGGTATTGTATTTTCCAATCAGGAAGAGCTTGAATTTTTAAACAGCATCGTTCATCCGGCTGTAAAAGAAGAAATCCGTAAGAAAATCGCTCATGAAGAGCGTAAACACACAAATATTTTTGTTGTGGAATCTGCGCTTTTGATTGAAGACCATTATGATGAGATCTGTGATGAACTGTGGTACATTTATGTTGAGGATGAGATAAGAAGAAACCGTCTCTATTTTTCCAGAGGTTATGATGCACAGAAAATTGATGAGATTATTGCAGCTCAGCTCCCGAAAGATATGTTCCTGAAAAACTGTGACAGAGTAATTGATAACAGTGGTGTCTTTGCTGAGACGATGATGCAGTTAGATAAGATTATCAAAGATTTATAAGGCGGACAGGATTACATATGAGATTATGCAGTATAGCCAGCGGAAGCAGCGGAAACTGCATCTATGTGGGAGATGATCATACACATCTTCTCGTAGATGCCGGAATCAGTAAAAAAAGAGTGGAACAGGGACTTTGCATGCTCGATGTGAAAGGCGAAGAGCTTAACGGTATATTAGTCACCCATGAACATATTGATCACATTCAGGGATTAGGTGTGTTCTGCCGGAAATATGAAGTCCCGATCTATGCAACAAAGGGAACAATTGAAGGAATTAAGAGGTGCAATTCTCTCGGGAAGCTGCCTGAGGGAATTTTGCATGAAGTTCAAATAGATGAAAAATTTACCTTAGGGTCACTTGATATTCTGCCATTTGCTATTTCCCATGATGCGAATGAACCGTCCGGGTACCGCATTGAGGATGGAATAAATGCAATGGCAGTCGCCACAGACCTTGGAACATATGATGATTATATTGTAAAGCATTTAAAAAATCTGAATGCGGTAGTTCTGGAAGCAAACCATGACATTCATATGCTTGAAGTAGGACCTTATCCATATCCTTTGAAACGGAGGGTAATGGGAGATAGAGGGCATCTCTCAAATGAATTGTCAGGCAGGCTTCTTTGTGATATACTACATGACAAACTCCAGTCAGTAATTTTGGGGCATCTCAGCAAGGAGAACAATTACGAGCAGCTTGCTTATGAGACAGTAAAGCTGGAGATTACTATGGGAGACAATCCCTACAGAGGAGAGGATATTCCTATTATGGTTGCGAAACGGGATACTGTTTCGGACATTGTTACATTATAACAGGTTACACCAAGGAGGACGCAGATGAAAAAATGTATCATCACAGTAGTAGGAAAAGACACCGTAGGAATCATAGCCAAAGTATGCACTTATCTTGCTGAGGCGAATATTAATATCCTGGATATTTCTCAGACTATAGTAAATGGATATTTTAACATGATGGCTGTTGTGGATGCGACAGACAGTAAAAAAGAGATTGCTGTTGTATCGACAGAACTTGCAGAACTCGGAGTAGCCATTGGGGTAAAGATTCAGTGCCAGAGAGCAGAGATCTTTGAAAAAATGCACAGACTATAGGATATAGAGAGGCAGGATATACATGATTAATCAATTTGAAGTATTAGAAACGCAGCAGATGATCAGTCAGGAAAATCTGGATGTGCGAACAATTACGCTGGGTATTAGCCTTTTGGATTGTATTGATTCTGATCTGGACAGACTGAATGAAAATATTTATAAAAAAATTACGACATTAGCAAAAGATCTGGTAGAAACGGGTGAAAGGATTGAACTGGAATTTGGTATTCCTATTGTAAATAAGCGTATTTCAGTCACTCCAATCGGTCTCATAGGAGGAGCCGCATGTACGTGCCCTGAGGATTATGTGACCATTGCGAAAACGCTGGATAAGGCAGCGAAAGAAGTCGGAGTGAATTTTATTGGCGGTTATTCTGCACTGGTATCGAAGGCGATGACAGCAGGCGATGAAAAGCTGATACGTTCGATCCCGAAAGCTCTTGCTTGTACTGAAAGAGTATGCAGCTCTGTAAATGTAGGTTCCACAAAAACCGGTATTAATATGGATGCCGTACGCTTATGTGGAGAGATTGTAAAAGAGACTGCTCAGGAGACGAAGGAAAATGATTCACTTGGGTGTGCGAAGCTTGTTATATTCTGTAATGCACCAGATGATAATCCATTTATGGCGGGAGCATTTCTTGGAGTTACTGAAGGAGATGCTGTGATCAATGTTGGTGTCAGCGGACCGGGAGTGGTAAAACATGCGCTTGAGCAGGTACGCGGTGAAGGCTTTGAAAAACTTTGTGAGACAATTAAAAAGACTGCATTTAAAGTTACCAGAGTCGGACAGCTTGTAGCCGGAGAGGCATCTAAACGGATGGGAATTCCTTTTGGAATCGTTGATCTTTCCCTCGCCCCTACACCGGCAGTGGGCGACAGCGTCGCTGAGATTCTGGAAGAGATAGGTCTTGAAAGAGTCGGAGCCCCAGGGACGACCGCTGCGCTTGCAATGCTCAATGATCAGGTGAAAAAAGGTGGCGTTATGGCATCGTCTTATGTGGGTGGCCTAAGTGGAGCATTTATTCCGGTCAGCGAAGATCAGGGAATGATTGATGCGGTAAGTGCAGGTTCGCTTTCTCTGGAAAAATTAGAGGCAATGACTTGTGTATGTTCTGTAGGGCTTGATATGATAGCAATACCGGGAAAAACAAAAGCAAGTACGATATCCGGTATTATTGCCGATGAGATGGCGATTGGAATGGTGAATCAGAAGACAACAGCAGTTCGTCTTATTCCTGTTATCGGTAAAGATGTAGGTGACACGGCTGAATTCGGAGGGCTTCTTGGATATGCACCGATCATGCCGGTAAATGAATTCGATTGCAGCGCATTTATAAATAGAAAAGGAAGGATTCCTGCACCAATACATAGTTTTAAGAATTAGATAATTTGTGGGTGTTCAAATCTAGAATTAGAGAGGTAAAAAAATGGGAAAGATAGCAGTTGTAACAGACAGTAACAGCGGAATCACACAAAAACAGGCAGAGGAACTTGGAATCAGAGTCCTCCCAATGCCGTTTTTTATTAATGAAAAGATGTATTTTGAAGATATCACTCTGACGCAGGAAGAGTTTTATAAAAAACTGGATGAAGATGCAGATATCTCTACATCTCAGCCTTCTCCGGCAGACGTAATGGAATTGTGGGACGGAATATTAAAAGAATATGATGAGATTATCCATATTCCGATGTCCAGCGGACTCAGCAGCTCCTGTGAGACAGCTATGGCACTATCACAGGATTATGACGGAAAAGTCCATGTAGTGGATAACCAGAGAATCTCTATTACTCAGCGCCAGTCTGTTTTAGATGCAGTTGAGATGGTAAATAAAGGCATGAGTTCTCAGGAGATTGTGGATGTTCTTATGCGCGAAAAGCTGGAAGCCAGTATTTATATAACAGTTGACACATTAAAATATTTGAAAAAAGGCGGACGTGTGACAGC
>JBJEMB010000198.1:0-3820 GCA_051879455.1 Lachnospiraceae bacterium | reverse complement strand
TTTTAATGTTTAAAAGAATGTGGAAGAGGCATCTGCTGATTCTCGCATAGGTAGTATCTTTCGTTTTTAATAGATTGCAGAACTGGTCGATAGTGATGAAATAATTTGTATGGTTCATGATCCGGTTTGCAATTTCTTCTGTGACATCAAGATATTCTGTCAATGTTTCTTTTGTTTCTGTCAAAAGTTTATATTTTAAAATGGAAGAAAAATCATTTTCATAAATAGGATATCGGGTATGATGAGTTTCTTCCAGAAAACGGATACATTCCTTTGGAACTTCGGTCTCCAGCCTTGTTAATACTTCGGAGAGGCTTGGCTCATCAAACATTCCGTCTGACTCCAGCCTAAGAGACCGGCCGGTGTATGCAAGGAGCTTTCGGATAGCGGAAGCAGAGCTGTAGCCGGAGCTTAACGAGTCATCGTGATAGCCTGATACCATACGTTTGATTGTGTATGCTTTCATATGGCTTTTGGTTCTGTATAGGGCTTTAATATATTCCACTCCAAGAATATTATTAGGCTGCTCCAGAACTTTATCCAGTGCATCATCGTGAAAATATTCCTGAAGTGCCCGCTGCCTTGCAAGTGGAAATGAAAAACCGTTTGAGAGATATTTCTTAAGAAAATTCTTATATTCTTCCGGTTCGTCAGCAGTAACACGGGCAATCTTTTCTAACAGCTCATAATCTCCGCATTCACTTCCGAAACAAATAGAATCCACACATCCGAGGTTTTCAAGAAGTGAAATTGCTCCGGCGGCAAAATATTCGGCGCTGCCTGTCGCAAAACAAACAGGAAGTTCAAGGACTAGAGGGACACCAGCTTCCAGTGCAACTTCTGCACGAATGTGTTTTGGCATGATGGCAGGTGCACCTCGCTGGACAAAATTTCCACTCATTACAACAATTACATAATCAGCACCTGTAATCTCTTTTGCTTTTTCTATATGGTATAAATGTCCGTTGTGAAACGGATTGTATTCAGCGATTAACCCGACTACTT
This sequence comes from Lachnospiraceae bacterium, assembly GCA_051879455.1. GTDB lineage: Bacteria > Bacillota > Clostridia > Lachnospirales > Lachnospiraceae > MD308. The sequence goes on along the minus strand of JBJEMB010000198.1, from coordinate 2,815 downwards.
TCATAAGAATCTCCTTGTATATTTGGTTAAAATTTATTATACTATAGTTTGACAGAGTTCGCAAATTATGCATGTGTCATTGTTGTTTTTAAAATGGAACAAAGTGAGGAAGGAGGGTATATATGAGTTTTAAAGATAATCTGAGTAATGTTACTGCTGAAGAATGGGGTCATGCGGTCGCGCAGAGCGAGTTTGATTATGATTATCCTGAAGAACGGGAGGAACTGACGATTGAACGTATTCAGGAGATGCTTGATAACAGGCAGTTCAAAGAGTTGAAAGAAGAACTCTCTAACAATATGTACCCTGTTGATCTTGCAGATATATTGGAAGAGGTAAATGAAAAACAGCTTGTGCTGATCTTCAGACTTCTTGCCAAGGAAGAGGCGGCTGAGACATTTACCTATATGAACAGCGATCTGAGAGAGATTCTGATCAATGCTCTTACAGATTCCGAGCTGGAAGAAGTCATGGAAGAGATGTATCTTGATGATACGGTAGACGTTCTCGAAGAGATGCCTGCGAATGTTGTAGACCGTCTCCTCATGGTGACAGACGAGGAAAAACGTGTACAGATCAATCAGCTTCTGCAATATCCGGATGACAGTGCCGGAAGCGTGATGAATGTAGACTATATTGCACTCAGCAAAGAGATGACAGTTGAGGATGCAATTCTTAAGATCAGGCAGGTTGGTTTGAACCGTGAGACAATTTACACCTGCTATGTGACAGAAAAAAGAAAGCTGATTGGTGTAGTAGATATCAAGGATCTTCTGACAACCGGTGAGTCCAGAATGATTGAAGAAATTATGGATACAAATATGCTGTATGCTCATACGACGGATGATCAGGAGGAGGTTGCCAGAACTATTACCAAATACGGTCTTATCGCCCTTCCAATCGTAGATCATGAACAGTGCATGGTCGGTATCGTCACGGTTGATGACGCTATGCTTGTATTGCAGGAAGAGGAAACAGAAGATATCAGTATCATGGCCGGTGTCAACCCGAATGATGAATCTTATTTTGGAACTTCTGTATTTGAGCACGTAAAGAGCCGTATTCCATGGCTATTATTCCTGATGCTGTCTGCAACCGTTACGCAGATGATTATGAACAGCTACGAAGCGGCAATTTCAGTGATGCCTCAGCTTACCGGATTTGTTCCGATGCTTACCGGTACAGGAGGAAACTGTGGTTCTCAGAGTTCCACACTTATGATCCGTGGACTTGCTGTCGGAGAGATTGAATTTAGAGATCTTCCTAAGGTTATATGGAAAGAAGTGCGTGTGGCGGTCTGCGTCAGCCTGATCCTTGCAGTTGTAAACGGACTGCGTATCATGATCATGGGACAGGGGGATGCGCTGATGGCACTTACAATCGGTGTTACAATGGCATGTACAGTCATTATCGCAAAGATTGTAGGTTGTACACTTCCGCTGATTGCCAAGAAAGTAGGACTGGATCCTGCGATCATGGCAACACCGCTGATTTCTACACTGGTAGACATCAGTACGATCAGTGTATATTTTGCAATTGTAAGTACAGTATTTCATCTGCAATAATTACTGAAGAATTTGGATTGTATGGATCTTGAAACACTTTTTAGAGAATAAACTTTTTAAGAAGGAGAAAGCCATGGCATTTGCTGTGGCTTTCTTTGTGTATATAGGTGATCTCAATAACAAAAAAGTAACTAATGATTGTTAAAATGTACGTAAAAAGAGACACAAGAGTGGCTTGTATACCGCATTATTTTGTATTATAATGGCAATAACAGAAAAAGAAAGGAGTCTATATCGCAATGGGATTTATAGATGAAATCAAAGCAAAAGCAAAAACATGTAAAAAAACAATTGTTCTTCCGGAGACAGAAGACATTAGAACTTATGAAGCTGCAGAAGCTGTTTTAAAAGAAGGAACAGCAAACCTGATTCTTGTAGGAAGCGAAGAAGAGATTGCTAAGAATAAGGGATCTTTTGATATCAGCGGAGCTACAATCGTAGATCCTGCTACAAACCCGAAGACAGAAGAGTACATCGCTAAGCTTGTAGAACTCCGTCAGAAAAAAGGTATGACAGAGGAACAGGCAAGAGAACTTCTTCTCACAAATTACCTGTACTATGGTGTTATGATGGTTAAGATGAAAGATGCTGACGGTATGGTAAGTGGTGCTTGTCACTCTACAGCTGACACACTGAGACCTTGCCTTCAGATTCTGAAGACAAAACCAGGCACAAAGCTTGTATCTGCATTTTTCGTAATTGTAGTACCGGATTGCGATATGGGAGCAGACGGAACATTCGTATTTGCTGATTCTGGTCTTGAGCAGAATCCGGATCCGGAAAAACTTGCAGCAATCGCACTTTCATCTGCAGATTCTTTCGAACTTTTGACAGGAAAAGAGCCAATCGTTGCTATGCTTTCACACTCTACAAAGGGCAGTGCAAAACATCCTGACGTTGACAAAGTAGTAGAAGCTACACGTATCGCAAAAGAGAATGCAAGAGAAGGACTTCTTTTAGATGGAGAATTCCAGCTTGATGCAGCTATCGTACCGGAAGTAGGCGCATCCAAAGCACCGGGAAGCCCGGTTGCAGGTAAGGCAAATGTACTTGTATTCCCGGACCTTGATGCAGGAAATATCGGATATAAACTGGCTCAGAGACTTGGAAAAGCTGAAGCATACGGACCACTTACACAGGGTATCGCAGCTCCTGTAAATGATTTGTCCCGCGGATGTAGTGCAAAAGATATCGAAGGTGTAGTTGCAATCACAGCAGTACAGTGTATGGCTGAGGATAAATAAATATTA
>JBJEMB010000197.1:0-1859 GCA_051879455.1 Lachnospiraceae bacterium | reverse complement strand
AATACAGAAAAATGATGGAAGGAGTCTACACCACTTCTGTAAATGAAAATACATTAGACGAGGCACCAATGGCATATAAGTCTCTGGAAGATATTATTGATGTGATCAAAGAGTCCGTAGATGTGATTGAAGTGTTGAAACCAATTTATAATTTTAAGGCAAATTAAGTCCGGAACCTTAGCTGTCCGGTTTAATTGCAGGAACAGGAGGAAGAAATGTTTAATTTCCCGACCATAGATATGGTCAAGACGGGGCAGAATATTATGAGGTTAAGACAGCAGATGGGATTATCCGTGAAGGAACTTCAGGAGATATTTGGATTTGCTACACCTCAGGCAATTTACAAGTGGCAGCATGGAACTGCAATGCCAACGATAGATAATCTGGTGATATTGGCTGCATTATTTCAGGTTCCGATGGAAGAAATTCTTGCTGTACATACAGATATAGAGACCAGGATAGGCGCATAAAGGGCCTACTGGTGGCAAGTTTACACCATCATTGTGTTTGATAAAATTGACGAAAAAGCAGATATTGTTTAATATATTAAATGTAGGAAAAGTTCGGGATGAAAGACGTGGTGCAATACTTAAGTAAGTAGCACAAAAGGGGGAAGAAACATGTTTCCAATAATCAATAAGAAGAAAACTGGAATCAACCTGCGAAGAATTATGGACGAACGTGGATTATCTGTAAAAGATGTACAGAATTATCTGGGACTTGGCAGTGTACAGAGTGTCTATCATTGGTTAAATGGACTTAGTATGCCGACTATTGACAATTTGTATGCACTCAGTGAGTTATTTCAAATGCCAGTGGATGATATGCTGTGCGGAAATAGACGATATAATTCGGCTAACAGGCAACATTCGCAATTCGAGCGCTTTCGTGCATATTATGAAAGGATTAATGAACATAAAGCCGCATAAGAATGTGGATAGAAGCCGTGGCGAAAGTTACGGATTTTCGTAAAGAAATTCATTGATTATAAAGCGGAGTGCTACTAAATTTTATACTACAAGTTCAATGACAAATGAGGAATCCTCCCTTAAAATTATTTCCAGGACGTAAGTATAGAAATGTTTTGAGGGAGGATTTTTTATGAGCGAAAAAATATTGGTAACACAGGGTTTGGACGAGAGAGACCTGTTAGTAAAAAAGATAACTGATAAAATTGCAAAAGCAAGCTTTGTAGATACTATCAAGTCAAATGAAGACAAGGTATATGCAAAGAGAATTGATAAAGCAGAATATGCGAAAGAAGCAGAGGCGGCTTATCAGCAGATTAATGATCTGATTGAACGTTTTCAGAAAATTGATGCTGCTATTGTAGATTCCAATGCAAAAACAGAAATTAAGACTTCATATGGGACTTTTACAGTAGCTGGTGCTATTTCTCTTAGAAGTAGACTTCGTGGTATGGATTCCTATGATGGTGATGCGGATTTCGAAGGAAAACTTCAGGATAAGTTAAACAATGAATACAATGAACGTGTACGCTTTTGTGATGTGAAAAACAGTCAGCTTCAATCAACAGCGGAAAGCATGAGATTAAGTATTCTAGGACGTGATACCAAAGCGAAAGATGATAAACCATTAGGAGTGGTTGATGCATATGTGAAGGAAAATACCACAGAACTTGTGGATCCTCTGGATGTAAAGAAAAAACTGGAACTGTTGGAAGAAAAACGAAATATTTTGCTTACTGAATTAGATACACAGATTAAGGTATCTAATGCAACTACGTTTATTGAAATAGCATAAAGGTATTGTCTGCATTACGAAAATCCTAAACTTCAGTTTCCCTGTAACGGGGTTATGTTACAAGAAGAACATACCAATTCTGATTAAATTGGGTT
>JBJEMB010000196.1:0-1870 GCA_051879455.1 Lachnospiraceae bacterium | reverse complement strand
CATCGGTATATCCGATTGACCTACCTGAAACCGGAACTTTTAGAGCAGGTGGATCGGCGCCGGGTTCCTGTCATGGCTGCTGAATGTATATCCTTCCTTAGCGAGAAAGAGCAGGCTATGCTTCAGGAGGTAATGGAAGAAAACCATGTAAGCCCAAACAAACAGGAAGCAGAAAGATTGAAAGCGGAAAGTGAAGCAGGTCTATTGACGGTCGACCGTGTAAAGGAGATTTTGGCAAAAACTTCCGGAGTCTCCGGAATCACGATTTCTGCAAAAAAGATACAGGATTATTTTCCGGCCGGATATACAAAAGAGCAGATCGAGAAGATCATTTTCGGTCTGTTGGAATCATGGAAGTTAAGCGGCAACGTATAAGAACGAAGTGCGCTTTGTGCCGCCGCGGCATAAAGTAGCTAAGAGAACCTTGTGCCGTTGCGGCATAAAGCTGGTTGGAAACTTTGTGCCGTCACGGCATAGAGCAGTGAAAGGATCTTTTCACAAACGTAACGATGTAACCAGGTTTTCTCCAAAGCAATTTCAAAAGCGATTGAAACAGAAGAAATATAATTTGGAGGATAACCATGGGTAAGAGTGGAATTATTACAGTTGAAAATAAGGATAATAAAGCGTATCACAATGTCATCGTACTTTTTAAGATTTATCGGTCGGTCAGCTGGAGAATGCAGGTGCAGATTGGGCAGGTAAAGCACCGATTCCAGAAGGAATATGGAACCGATGTGGATGAGTTTCTGGAATCTCTGTACCAGGCAGGGATGGATTTAAACGAGGACTCAGCCAATATCCGATCCAGGGTGGAGGCAATCAGCAAATCCAATTCCTTTTTGAAGCTGATTGATGAATCCGTTGAGCTGATGCGGAAATACCATCCGCAAGGGGAGAAATATTATTGGATTTTGTACTATACATATATGTCCGCGCATCAGCCGGACCGATTTTTACCGTCTGCAGAAACGGACGATGCTGACTGACCGGTTTAAGATTGAGCTGGAATCTGCGAGAAGTCCGGCATCGTTTGTTGCGTTTGATTGTATCTATGCGGATAACCGGGAATTGGTCTGGGAACCACTTATGAACAGGAAAATGCGCCTGCAGAAGATCATTGCAGAGGATGCGAGAATCGCAGTATCGCGCTTCATTGAAAAAGAGGGAAGAGCACTCTATCAGGCTGCGGATCTGAAAGAACTGGAAGGTATTGTTGCGAAGAAAAAGGACAGTCCTTACTATATGGGGAAACGCACGAAGGACTGGATCAAATGTAAGCGCATGGCAGATGAAGAATTTGTTGTGGCAGGATACATCAGAAAAGGAATGCATACCTACAGCCTGATCCTGGCGAAATACAGGCAGGATCTTCTTATCTATAAGGGGCATGTTACCATGGGGGTTACTGGGGAAGCCGTATCCATGCTGGAACTTTCCAGGGTCAATCCGTTCCGTTTGCTCCCGGTAGGAAATGAGGATGCAGTGTGGGTGGAGCCCGTTCATGTCTGTGTGGTACAGTATATGCCGAATCGAAATCAGTCTCTTCGTCAGCCGGTGTTTAAAGGGTTTCGGGATGATATTTCAGCAAAGGAAGTACAAATATAAAAACAATATATAGTATTTGAAAAGTTGACACAAACTATATATAGTGATAAAATAAACATGTATTGATTTATGTGTTTCTGGTTCACAGAAATACAGCAAATTTTGTTCCTGGCTCTTACAGCCGGAAGTGTTTTGGCATTGGCCTGATATTTTTATTATGATAACGTGTAGAAGGACGCTCATTTTTGAAGAATGCGGCGTCTTTTTTTGCTTTATAGGAAATTCCGATTTTGAGAGAGACAAAAAAGAACAAGTGTTCATC
>JBJEMB010000195.1:49819-51883 GCA_051879455.1 Lachnospiraceae bacterium | reverse complement strand
GAGGAAAAAAATGAAAAAGAAACTTCTTAGTGTATTATTATGCACAGCAATGGTTGCTTCTTTAGCAGTAGGATGTGGCGGAAAAAAAGAAGCAGAAGAAGAAACAAGTAGTGAAAAGACAAAACTTACATTCTGGTGTCATGAAAATGAACCATGGATTGCTTCCTATGAAGCAATGGCTGAAAAATTTGAAGCAGCAAATCCGGAATATGATGTTGAAGTTGTAAGTTATCCGTTTAATGTATATACGGAAAAGATTCAGACAGCACTTACTGCGTCAACAGCAGGTCCTGATATTATTGCTGTATGGGGTGGAATGGCTCCGTCTTATATTGAATCTGATGCTCTTGCACCAGTGCCGGATGAGATGGCAGAAGATATTAAATCTGACTATATGGAACCAACCATTGGTGTTTACCAGAAAGAAGGACAACTTTATGGTGTGGCAATGGAGTATAACCTTGAATACGGCGGAATGATTGTTAACAAAAAATTATTTGAAGAATCAAATCTTGAATATCCTACAACATGGGAAGATTTAAGAAAAGTTTCCCAGGATGTATCTGAAATGGATGGAGACGTTCCTGTTATGGAAGGTTTTGAGATGATGGATGGCGATTCCCTGATCTGTAACTACCTTGCAATGATTCTTCAGCAGGGCGGACAGTATCTGAATGATGATGGCTCCATCAATTTTGCAACAAAAGAGGGTGTGACAGCATTAGAAGAAATCCTCAGCATGATTGATAACGGTGAGACAGACCTTGAGAATCTTGTTAATGGCGAGTATTGTTTCAATGACGTATATCAGGGAAAAGGATATATGGCTTCTGTAGGATCCTGGGGAATCGGAGAAGGTGCATCTTATGATCTTACATATGGCGAAGATTTTGAGTATGTTCCGGTTCCACAGTATGGCGATAAGATGGCATTTGCCGCTGAGACAGGCTGGGGACTTATCGTTCCAAAGAATGGTGCTAATGTAGATGCTGCATGGGATTACATTAACTTCTTTATTCAGGAAGACAACCTTGTTGAGCATAATATCGCTTGTAATCAGCTTCCACCGAGACAGTCTATGTTAACAAATGAAAAATACATTGAAGCAATGCCGAATGTAACATTCTTATTAGATATCCTTCCGGATGGACAGTGGATGGGACCATATAATACATCTGCAATGCGTGAAATTTTCAATAATATGTTCATTGATCTTTGTGAAGCAGACAAAGACAGCCGTGATGTAGAAGGTGCCTTAACAGCAGCTTCTGAGCAGATTACAAAAGAATGTAAGATGAGCTATTCAATGGAATAAGCATTTATGGCGGAGATTCGCAGATGGATTCTCCGCCTTTTTGCTTTGTGTGGAAATTAGTTTCCAAATAAAGCAAAAAGAAAGGAATGGATATTGATGAAAAATAATCGGTTTGTTGCTGCTGTGATGATACCGGGATTTTTATTTATTTTTGTATTTGTTATATTCCCGGTAATTTATGGAATAGGTATTTCTTTATATAATTATAATCCTGCAAATAGTGAAAATCTGTTTTTGGGTCTTGCAAATTATAAAAGAATGTTGAAAGATGATGTTTTTTGGCTCTCGTTGAAAAATACTGTATTTTTTGGAACGGTTGCACTTGTTCTTAATCTTGTGATAACATTGTTTTTAGCAGAGATTATATCACTTCTTCCCTCGAAAAGATGGAAAACATTGTTTCGGACAATTTTATTTATACCCTGTATTGCGCCTGTGGTAGGAACTTCTATGATCTGGAAACATGGTTTTATTGCTACCGATGGAATCCTGAATCAGTTTCTGGGATATTTTGGTGTACCTGCACATAACTGGTATCTGACAACATGGCCAATGCTTGTAACTATTGCGGTATATACACTTTGGGCAGACTTAGGTTACAATGTTGTATTGTTTTCGGCAGGGGTGGAAAATATTCCAAAAGAATTTGAAGAGGCGGCTGCAATTGATGGAGCAGGGCCACTTCAGCGTTTTCTATTTATTAAGCTTCCGCTAATGGGAAGAACTTTTGCTTTTGTAGCAATTATGAC
>JBJEMB010000195.1:44473-49719 GCA_051879455.1 Lachnospiraceae bacterium | reverse complement strand
AAAGAAAAAGAGATTGTAATATATAAAAAATATCATTATATCATTATAATATTTATGCTTGGTTTCAGTGGCATTATGATGTATCCAATGCTCTGGACAGTTATGACTGCATTTAAAACGAATGCGGATATCAGAATGAATCGTACGAAAATATTTCCGGAGAAGTTTACTCTGGAAGGATTCATTAATGCATTTGAAAAAGCACCGATTGGGCAATGGTTTTTTAACAGTATTTTTATTACTGTTACGGTAACTGTTCTTGTAATTCTGACAAGTACATTTATTGGTTACGTATTTGCAAAGTATGAATTTAAAGGGAAAAAAGTCTTGTTTGCGGTGATGCTTGCAACGATGATGATCCCGGGACAGATTACGATGATTCCACGTTATCTGATCATTCAGAAACTGCATATGTATGATACTTACTGGGCTTTGATTGTTCCGGGTATTGTGAGTGTATTTGGAGTGTATCTGGCCAAGCAGTTCATTGAAGACGTGCCGACCAGTTTATGTGATGCTGCCAAAATTGATGGTGCTGGTCCATTGAAAATATACTGGCATGTCATCCTTCCAAATATAAAACCGGCTATTGGATCTATTGGAATATTTACGGCTATGAGGGTCTGGAATGACTATCTGAACCCGTTATTGATGTTAAATGATGTAAAGAATATGACACTTCCTCTCGGTCTTGTCATGTTTGACAGCCAGACAGGAGTTGATCTGGCAGCAACAATGGCTGTTGCAACAATGATTATGCTGCCGATGACAATTATCTTCCTTATATTCCAGAAACAGTTTATTAAGGGATTGGCAATGAGTGGCATGAAATAAATATTTTGAGGTGTGAGATGAGAGTTCAAAAAGAGATTAATTATCAGATGAAAGTACTTAGTTCACTTGAAAAAGTATTTCCGGATGAAGAACCAGTCTATCGTCCGGAATGTGTGAAATTAAGTGGTTTGTGGGGAGAAACGGTTTCTTTCCAGGTGGCTTATACGGGAGACTTTTTTATGCGGGAGAGAGTTGATCTAAAAGTGGTATCTCCGATTGCAGAGCATGTCCGTGTGAGAACTGTAGAAAGTGTTCCGGTAGGACGGGCAACCAATGGAATTGTAGATGATAATTACCTGAAAACAACTTCTGGATTATACCCGGATCTTCTGAGAGATGTACAGGATGGAAAAGTTTATATCCGCTCCAATCAATGGAGCAGCCTTTGGGTTGATGTAAAACTGAACGATGAGATCCCATCAGGGGAATATGACATAGAAATTCAGCTTTTAAAAGAAGATAAAGTAATATGTTCTGCTGTAAAAAGGGTAAAAGTAATCGGAGTAGAACTGCCAAAGCAGAAAATCATTCATACGGAGTGGCTGCATGCAGATTGTCTTGCTGATTATTATCATGTAGATGTTTTTTCAGAAGAGCATTGGGAAATTCTGGAGAATTATTTTAAAGAGTATGTGGACAGAGGCGGAAATATGATGATCGTCCCATTATTTACATCGCCTTTAGATACTGCTATTGGTCTCGAGAGGACAACAACACAGCTGATTGATGTAGAAGTAAAAGACGGAGAATATATTTTTGGTTTTGATAAGATGAAACGGTGGGTTGATCTATGTAAATCCTGTGGCATCGAATATTACGAAATGTCACATCTTTTCTCACAGTGGGGAGCAAAATATGCGCCAAAAGTAGTAGCAATGGTAGATGGAAAAGAAGAGAAGATTTTTGGATGGCATACACCGGCAGTGGGAGAATATACAAGATTTTTACACCAGTTTTTACCACAGTTGATTGCCAAGCTTAGAGAATGGGATATTGCAGAGGTTACCTATTTCCATATTTCAGATGAGCCAAGAGAAGAACACCTGGAATCATATAAGGCGGCGAAAGAGTCCCTTGGAAATTTACTGGATGGGTTTCATACATTTGATGCTTTATCAAGCTACGAGTTTTATCGTCATGGACTGATTGATAAGCCGATTCCGGGAAATAACGAGATTGAAGAATTTTTAGCACATGGCCTTACGGATATGTGGACCTATTATTGTACCGGACAGTTTTATGAAGTGAGCAATCGGTTTATGTCTATGCCTTCGGCAAGAAATCGTATATATGGAATTCAGCTTTATAAATATGATATTATTGGAATTCTTCATTGGGGATATAATTTTTACAATAGTCAGTTTTCGATTGAACATATCAATCCATATGAAGTGACAGACGCACGAAATGCATTTCCTGCAGGCGATCCATTTCTTGTATATCCGGGAGCGGACAGACATCCGGAAGAGTCTATTCGTATGATGGTTCATTATGAAGCATTGACAGATCTCCGTGCTCTTCGGTATCTGGAAAGTCTTACAAGTAAAGAACACGTTATGGAGCTCATAGAAGGAGAACTTGACGAACCAATTACATTTAAGAAATATCCAAAATCAGATATGTATCTGATCACACTCAGAAATCGTGTAAATAGTGAAATCGAAAAGCTTGTTTGCAAGAAAGTTTCATAAAATATAATTATTATATAATTGACTATATTATAATAATCGGCGGTCGAAGAGACTGCCGATTATTATTGCTGTTAGGGTAAAGCTTTGAGTTCTTTTTTGAAAATAAGTTGGGTTTTCACAATAATAATTTTTTGTAACAAAAGACGAAGATAATGAATCATATAGATAAGACGTTGAAGTTTTTTAAGGAGGTGGCTGAGTGAAGGATTTTGAAAAAATATATACTGGATATGTAAAAGATGTATACAAATTTTTAATAAAACTAAGTGGAAACCCAGATATTGCAGAAGAATTGACTCAAGCCACTTTTGCAAAGGCGCTTGAACATATGGAGCAATTTCAGGGAAGATGTAAGATTTCTGTGTGGTTATGTCAGATTGCAAAGAATGAATATTTCATGTATTGTAGAAAAAACAGACATTTTTCGTTTGAAGAAGTTCCTGAATCCTATACTCAACCTGGCAGTATGGAAGAGGATGTGATTGATAAAGATGAAAAACTTCGTATTCTTAAAGTATTAAGTATGTTACCGGAACCATATCAGGAAGTATTTACCCTACGAGTTATGGGTGATGTATCCTACCGGGATATTAGTTTACTTTTTGGAAAATCAGAGTCTTGGGCAAGAGTTACATATTATCGCGCAAAAGGGATGATCATCGAACGTTTAGGAGGTGCTGATTATGATGCAATGTGAAGTGATACGCGATTTATTGCCACTTTATATAGATGATTGCTGCAGTGAACCGAGCAGAAAGCTTGTAGAGGAACATTTAAAAGAATGTGAGGAGTGTAGGAAATTTGCGGAAAGTTTAAAAACAGAGCTTTCTATTGGTCGTGATGAGAAAGATTTATATATTCAGGAGGAAAGTCTCTTGAAAGATAGTAGAAAAGCGATGAAAAAAGAAGTGAAAAAAGATTATTTTGCAAAAGCGGTTCAGTTTGATATCCCGGTAAATCTTATTATAGTTTTTTATTTCCTTTATCGGGGTATTCTAGATATACAGGCTGGATATTATGAGATGCCTATGTCAGAAGAATTCATTTATGGCTTTGCAATTTATCGGTGGCTTGGCATGGTACTTGTGGCATTCTGGACTATATTCGATGTGATTTTTTTTGTAAAGAACAAGAAGGAAAAGGCAGGAATGATTTCATGGATGATGTCGGGTCTTTCTATTTTAAGTAAGATATTGGTTATTATGATTTGCGGAATTATATGGCTTTGTCTTCGGTTGTAATGATGAATAAGAAAATCGCATAATTAATATTGACTGTAAAGTTACTTGATTGTTTAGAATTACAGAAATACAAACAACTAAATTTTGAAAGAACCTATCGTAAATAACAATTCCATATTATAATAGGATAAGAGTCTTATGCTTGTAAGAAAAAAGAATGACTTGAGTATCGGAGGACCATCATGAAGAAAAAATTTGGCGCAGACAGAATTTACCTGATCTTTACAGAAATAATTATTCAGATTGTACTGCTTCTTCCGTGGATTCCACTGGAAAGCGGCAGATACAATATTTATACATATCTTTTCAGGTTGTATCATGCAGAGAATGCTATGTCGCTCATGAAAGCGGATTTCGGTAATGTAGAAAATTTTATGATAGATACACAGTCCATGATGTTTGTGTTTTTGGCGCATTTGATCATGCTTGTTCTTGTACAGTTCTTTGGATTTATCAATATTCTGTTTGCATTTCGAAAAGAGAAAAGAGCATTTTTCTCTGTTGTTTGTCTTGTAATCTGCTCGGCAAATCTGTTCAGTATGCCGTCAGGGCCGGTTTTCTTTTTGGATGGGTGGATTCCAAAGCTTTATTTACTTGTGATTCTGATCTTACGGGGAGTCAATCTGGTTGGTTTTCGTATGATTGATTCCTGGGCAGAGGCGACAGAAGAGGTTCGACGGATCAAAAGACATGAAAGAGAAGTCAAAAAGGAACGAAAAGAAAGACTTGCCTTTGAAGGAAAATATTCCAAGTTGTTCTATAAAGTGATTGAGAAAAATTTTAAATCCAGTTGGGAGACTTACCGGATTTTTGTACTTGTAGGCGGTATGTCCATCAGCTTTATCTTTGCGGGGATCGGAATGAGAGAAATGCTTTCCGGTGCTCATGGTGCAGATAATTTTGCAAGAGGACAGGGACTTGGCACGATTGTAATGAATTTCCTTGTGGCAGAAATATTGATATCGGCATTTCTGATTGTGTCAGTGTTAATGTTTTATCTGAAAAATCATATGAAGAATTATGCTTTATTCATTAATCTCGGCATGAGAAGCCAGACTCTTTATCTCTTTATCGGAGTGGAAATCTTATCCTGTATTATTTTATCAATCGTAGGGGGATGTCTGTTCGGAAATCTATTGTCATTCCTTGCTCGAAAGCTGATTGAAAAAGGAGTGGGACAGGCTGTTGTTTTAAACGGTATATCTGTGAAGACTTATCTTTTTACTCTTTTGATAAGTGTGCTTCTCTTCCTCGTGTCAGCTATGGCGACTCATGATATTTACATTGATACGGGAGCTTCTTCTTCCAGATATAAAGATGTTTTGAAGGAAAAAATGCCGGGAAAATTCAGTCCGGTTTTTCTGGCTTTAGGATTGGGGATCATATTTTTATCTGTCTCTGCTTTTTCGGAGCGTGAGAAAGCAGAAGGTATTGTGTGGATTGGATTTTTCTTTTTTGGATTATATCTGTTTTTAAAACA
>JBJEMB010000195.1:0-44373 GCA_051879455.1 Lachnospiraceae bacterium | reverse complement strand
GCACTTGAGAATATCATGGCTGCAATCATGCCGCAGGGGCAGCACATCGGCATTTCTGAGTCTACATATAAAAAGTTATGTGAAAAAGTGGGACATCCTCCGAAGCATTTTGAACTTGACAGTGAAGGGAAAAAGGTATTTCTTGTTTTTCAGGAAGATGAGAGTGCGAAGGCTCATCCCATTGACTATTTTCTGCTAGACCGGACAAAACCTTATCTGCACATAGGACAGCCACTTTTATATTACGATTATTTGAAACGTGAGAAGCTTTATGAGCCAAGAGAAGTGGCAGGCATGGAAATTGCATGTCTGGTCGGCAATCTAAGACAGGGGGAGCATGAGAACCTGGTCGTTTTCTCTGATGAATATTTTGAAAAGGTGAAAGATCTATGGAAGACTACCAATTTAAATAACGGAGAGAATGTTAGTGACGCAGATGCAATCGAGGGCGTGACGATCCACCACTGGCCGGACAGGCTGGTGCTGATGAATGTAGAGGACGATAAAAAGGCAGAGGTAGAAAAACATCTTGAGATATTTTCTGAAAATCATACTTTTGATGATCAGTTTGACAGCGTACTAAAATCCTGGTATTTAAAAGATGATGTCCTGATGCAGAGAAAGACTGAACGTTTTATGAATCTGGCAGTCAGCCTGTTTGTCATAGGAATTATGACAATCGTAACACTGGTTTTATTATATATGAAAGCAGAGTCAGAGATGGGAGAGAAGAAAAGACAGCAGGAATTCCTAAAGTGTATGGGAATGCGAAAAAAAGAAAGGCTTCGAGTCATCCGTTCGGAAATGCAGGCATTCTTTTGGCTGCCAATGGTCACGGCAACAATAACGTCGGCAGTCTATACAGCAATTATCTGGAAGATACGAATGTATACACAGGCAGATATTGTGGCCTATGGAAAAGGGCTGGCAGTGCTGTATGTTGTCTATGTGGCGATACAATTTCTTGGAATTAAAGGTCTGGAGCGTTATATTATAAAAAAAGTGGAGGGCAATCATGGAAGAAATCATTAAGACTCATCAATTATACAGAAGTTATGAAAAGATAAGTGCAAAGAAAGAGATAAATGATTCCGTTCAAGTACTAAAGGGAATTGATCTCACAGTCAATCATGGAGAATTTGTGGGAATTATGGGAAAATCCGGATGTGGAAAAACAACCCTGATCAAAACTCTGGGACTTATTGATGAGCCGACGAAGGGAAATCTGTATTTCAAAGGAAAGGATACGAAAGATCTATGGGTTGATGAGCTTGCAGATATCCGACGCAGAGAAATCGGATTTGTATTTCAGGATTTTTATCTTATGGACAGCCTGTCTGTGAAAGAAAATATTATGCTGCCAATGATCCTGGATAAAAGAGAAGCAGAGCAATGTATCGGTAAGGCAGAAAAGCTTGCAGAGCAGTTTGGACTTACAAAGCTTTTAAAGAAAAATCCATATGAGCTTTCCGGAGGAGAAAAACAAAGGGCAGCAATCTGTCGTGCGCTTATCAATAATCCGGATCTCATACTGGCAGATGAACCCACCGGAAACTTAGATTCAAAATCCGGAAAAGTAGTCATGGATGAATTTATCAAAATCAATGAAGAGATGAAAAAAACAGTCATAATGGTGACCCACGATCCCAAAATGGCAAGTCTGTGTAAACGGATCATTTTTTTAAAGGACGGAGTCATTCTGGAAGATATTAGACGTACCGGGGATAGTGAAGCCTTTTACCAGGAAGTACTTGATAGAATGGCAGAGCTTTAAATTACAGTGGCGCTATCAGTGCATAATATGATAATATATAAATATTAGTAGGCTGGTTTGGGTATTCAGGAGGCTATGAATATGGGTGAAGCTATACAGAAGACGTCATCTGTTGATCAAAAAGACTTTTATGTGAGCAAGGAAAGAGAAAAACTGGATTTTATACGAATCGTTGCTCTTTTACGACAAAGCTACTGGGCAAAAGACAGACCGGAAGAGATGATTCGGAAATCTGTAGAACATTCGGTATGTTACGGAGTATATGACAACAATCATTATATGGTCGGATTCGCACGATACATCACAGATTATACGAGAGTCTTCTACCTGATGGATGTGATTATTGATGAGGCCTACAGGGGAAACGGATTAGGAACACTTCTGATGGACAGTATCATGGCAGATGTGGGAGAGTTGTACGGAGTATTACATACTGACGATGCACAAAAATTCTATGCAAAATACGGATTCTCAGGAGACAGAGAGACAGTTAAACACACTATGGAGCGAGAAGGAGGAGCAGCATGGAAGATAGAAATGAAATAAAGATGATAGAAAATGCGGTTGAAGAGAACGTCGAGATGAAATATTATGCAAAAAGAAATGGCGTAAACCAATACATTGTCACAAGCATAGATTTTGAGCCAGTAAGCGAGGAATATGCACTTCTCATACACATCGATACATCCACACCAAGTATGGCACCACCATCAGGAACGATACAGTTGGATAAGCGCGAAAATAGAGATTCATACTTTGGCAAAATTGAAGTATACTATTGCAAACGGGAAAAAGGATTGTTAAAAAAAGAAAAGTTGAAAACAATTAATTATTTTAAACAGATTTACAGCAAAGAAGAGTGGAATAAGAAGAAAAATAAGATCAGTTTACGAAGGATTATGAATTCATAAAATATAATTTAGCCCGAAGATGTTCGAGCCCCAAGGAGAGGCAGTATTCTGTCAATCCTTGGGGCTCTATAGATTCGTGGTTTAGTTAAAAGAGTCGAACGCATCGAAGATGATTATTCTGTCGATATCGCGTTCTATTTATTATTAAATTGCTCTTGTATACTCTTTCAGCCATTCTCTTTCTTCTTCAGTAAGACGTGGCCCGATCTTCTCGTATACATCTTTATGGTAATTATTCAGCCATTCGCGTTCGTCACGGCTCATTTCTTCCGGATCAATTCCGTCAAGGTCGATTGGAGCAAATGTGATTGTTTCGAAGTGCATAAACTGACCATATTTATTCTGTACACCTTTTCTTACGATAAATTCGTTTTCGATACGGATACCGAACTGGCCATCTTCATAGATACCTGGCTCGTCTGTGATTACCATGCCTTCTTCTAACTGGTGGTGTTCATTTTTGCTTGGAACTACATACCAGCGAAAGCCTGTTGGTGCTTCATGGATATTTCCAAGATAGCCGACACCGTGTCCTGTACCACACTGATAGTCAAGGTCAAGATCCCAGATTGGTCCTCTTGCAAGTACGTCAAGATTGTATCCGTAACATCCATAAAGGAATTTTGCACGGGACAGACGCATCATAGCACGTACAACTGCTGTGAAGTATTTCTTCATCTGGGCATCAACTGAACCGAGTACGAAAGTTCTTGTGATATCTGTAGAACCTTCATTATATCCTCCACCGGTATCATTTAAGAAAAATGCACCGGATTTGAGCTGTACATCAGATTCTTCAGATGGAGAATAGTGCATCATAGCCGCATGATCAGCAAATGCACAAAGTGGTTCAAAACTGTCGCGGATATAGCCTTCCTGTTCTGCACGAAGTTCTGTTAATTTTGCTGCGGAGCTTAATTCAGTAATAGGCTCTTTGTCATAACGTGTTTTGATCCAATACATGAATTTTGTGATTGCAACACCGTCTTTGATGTGAGCTTCTTTGATGTTTTCAAGCTCAACTTCATTCTTCATTGCCTTCATGAGAATAGTCGGATTTGCAGCTTCAACAATTTTACAAGGAATGTTTTTGTAAAGTGCATAGTTCATTTTCATTGGGTCAATTAAAGCAACACTGTCACACTTGATGCTCTTAATGTCTTCATAAATATCATTGTAAGGATGAATATTTACATTGTTTTTCTTCAATTCTTCGTGAATCTGGTCATTCAGTTTGGAATCATCTACGTAAAGCTCTACAGAATCCATTGTTACGATTGCATAGGAGAGCAGTAATGGGAAGAAATCAATATCATCACCACGTATATTGAGAAGCCAGCATACATCATCAAGTGAAGCAATAATATGTGTATCAGCACCATTTTCCTCCATAGCTTTTCTTACACGAGAGAGCTTGGATGCTGTGCTTTCACCGGAATATTTTTCTTCCAGGAAGAAAGCAGGCTTTTTGGAAAGAGATGGACGATCTTCCCAGATTGCATCAATCAAATCTTCAGAATAGTCAATGTTAATATTTTTTGCGGATAAAGCTTCTTCGTATTCCTGACCTTCACCCATGGAAAGAACACGACCGTCGAATCCAACAGTACCACCTTCTGGGATTGCATCGCAGAGATACTCAGTTACTGAAGGAGTATCACCTACAAACATTTTCATAAGACGGATACCGCTTCCTTTTAATTCATTCTCAGCCTGGAAGAAATATCTTCCGTCTGTCCACAGACCTCCGTCATCCTTTGTAATGACAGCAGTACCATATGAACCACTGAATCCTGTGATAAATTTCCTTGCCTTGAAATGTTCCCCAACATATTCACTTTGATGAAAATCAGCAGTTGGTACAACATATGCGTCGATACCTTTTTCTGCCATGAGAGAGCGGAGTTTTGCAACTCTTTCTGCTACAACAGTCATAATAACATACCTCCTTTTTGTTTATAGCTTTTTTGTATCCGAAAAGCAGTATACCTTTCGGTGTAAAAAAAGGCTCCCGGGAACCCGGGAGCCCTTTCCTTCATAGAGTAAAGCCTTATTAAATTAGACTTATTTACCTCCAACCATTTCGTCAAACTTCTTAGTAAATGCTAACATAACGATACCAACACCGATGATGAGGATTGTAACGATACCATAAGCTTTTACGAATGAGAACTGTGCTAAGAAGTTGTAAAGCGGTCCATATCCTTTTCCTGAGAAGAAGATGATGAGTGGCCATACACCAAGCAGAGTTCCAAGAAGTTTCTTTGGAGCATATTTGTTGATGAAGGAGTTTCCAAGTGGTGAGAAGATAACTTCACCAACAGTCATACATACGGCTGTTAAAATGATTACCCAGATACCAACTGGATCTTTTGTACCTTCACCGCTGATGATAGCAGCAAGTACCATGGATGCTGTACAAAGACCAAGGATAATAATACCAATAGCTGTCTTTGTGAACATTCCCCAGTCACCCTGTGGTCTCTGTTTCATCTTAGCCCAGATACCAGCAAATACAGGACAAAGAATGATACAAAGAAGACCGTTCATAGAGTCGAACCAAGCAGTAGGCATTGTGAAGGAACCGATGTTCCAGTTAGCCCATCCTTGTCCACCCTGATTTACCGGACCAAACTCGTAGTATACCGGCATGTAAGCCATGTACCAGATCAACCAGAAGATACCGGAGAAGAGTGTTACGATAAGGATTGCGATAACACGGTTTTTCTCAAGTTTTGTAAGAGGAGCGTTGTCTTTTGCTACGTCAGCTTTTTCAACGTCTTCTGTTCTGTTGTCAACAAGGAATGGTTTCTTACCAGCATCGCCGAAGAATCTCATTCCGAAGATCCACCATGCACAGTCGATGAAAAGGAAGATACCACAAACAAGGAACATGAAGCGGTAACCTTTTGACAGAGCAAGTAAGCTAAGGAATGTTGTTCCGCAGAAAGAACCAATGTTAACGAAGGAGTACTGGATGTTAAATACAGAATCCAGAGTATCCTGGTCAGCTAATGGGAAAAGACGTCCGTTGATACCGGATACGTTTCCTTTGAAGAAACCTGTTCCGATAGCCAAAAGAGCGATCATAGCCCAAAGCATTCCAACACTGTTTGCTTTCCAAGCGATTAAATAACTGAGACCCATAAGGATTTCTCCCAACGGTACCAGAAGTCTTGGACTTACCCAACGGTCAGCGATGTATCCACCGATAACAGGTGTGATGTAAGTGAACGCTACCAAGTTAGAGCTCATTGCAGCACCAACAGATTTGTCCAGTCCAAGACCGCCCTCTGCTGCAGAAACTACGATGAAGATGGCAAGTCCCCATTTAGCTGCATAGTATGCAAGTCTTTCAAATGTGAAAGAAAGGCAGCATACATAGAAACCAAATGGCCATTTCTTTTTTGTTGTTTCCATAAGTTTCACCCTCCAATTAAATGAATTTGTCTTTTGTTTTAAATATGTAGAAAAACCACTTTTATTTAAAACTTTTCCGTAGAATATAATAGCATAGATTAGACCGGAGTACAATATTTTTGTTAAGAAAAAGTTAATAAATATTTTCCATAATTTTGAGATTGTGGCAGTTTCTTCATATTATATATGCAAAATATATAACAAAACTATATTGAAGTGCAGTGGTAATATAAGAAAATATAATGACAAGAGTTTAACGTGATATAAAGAAAAAGTGTTGCAGTAAAGTGTGAAAGAGGATATAATATAATCGGCAGAAAATTTGGTTATTCTTTTTGCAAATCAGCAAAACCCAATTAAAATATGTTAGGAAAATGGAGGGCTAGACTATGGGCAACATGGCAACAGGAAATGCAGCAAGCAACAGAATAGCAAGTTTGCTTGATGCAGGAAGCTTTGTTGAAATTGGTGGAGCTGTTACAGCCAGAGCTACTGATTTTAACATACAGGAAAAAGAAACCCCGGCAGATGGTGTCATTACTGGTTACGGTGTGATCGACGGGAATTTGGTATATGTATATAGCCAGGATGCTTCCGTGTTAAATGGAGCAATCGGTGAGATGCATGCAAAGAAGATTGCAAATATCTATGATATGGCAATGAAAATGGGTGCACCGGTCATTGGTATTATTGATTGTGCAGGCCTTAGACTTCAGGAGGCAACAGATGCATTAGAGGCATTTGGTACTCTGTACACAAAACAGGTGATGGCATCAGGTGTGGTTCCGCAGATTACAGCTATCTTTGGCACATGTGGAGGTGGACTTTCTGTTGTTCCTGCTCTTACAGATTTTACATTTATGGAGAGCGCGAATGCCAAATTATTTATAAATTCTCCGAATGCGATTCCAGGAAACAGTGTTTCTAAATGTGATACTTCTTCGGCTAAATTCCAGAGTGAAAAAGCCGGCCTTGTAGATGTTGTGGGAACAGAAGAAGAAATATTCTCTGGAATTCGTACTTTGTTATGTATGCTTCCGGCTAATAATGAAGATGATGCTTCTTATGATGAGTGCACAGATAATCTTAACAGAATTTGTCCGGGAATTGAAAATGCTGCAGAAGATACAGCAATTGCACTTGTGAATATTTCAGACAGTAACATTTTCTTTGAGACAAAGAAAGATTTTGCAAAGGACATGGTAACAGGTTTTATCCGCCTGAATGGTATGACAGTTGGAGCAGTTGCGAACCGTTCGAAAGTATATGATGAAAATGCAAATGTAACAGATACATTTGATGGTTCCCTTTCTGCAGATGGTGCAAAAAAAGCAGCAGATTTTGTTACATTCTGTGATGCGTTTGGTATACCAGTGCTTTCACTTACAAATGTATCAGGATTTAAGGCGTCCGAATATGATGAAAAACATCTCGCAAAAGCAGCGGCAGAACTGACTTATGCATTTGCAAATGCAACAGTTCCAAAGGTTAATATTGTAATCGGTAAAGCATTTGGAAGTGCTTATGTTGCAATGAACAGTAAGTCAACAGGTGCTGATATGGTATATGCATGGCCGACAGCTGAAATTGGGATGATGGATGCAAAACTGGCTGCAAAGATTATGTATGCCGGAGCTGATACTGCTACATTAAATGAAAAAGCAGCAGAATACAGAGAGCTACAGTCCAATCCCATGTCAGCAGCAAGAAGAGGATATGTTGATGCAATTATTGCGCCGGAAGATACAAGAAAGTATGCAATCGGAGCATTTGAGATGTTATTCACAAAAAGAGAAGATCGTCCGATGAAAAAACATGGCACGGTTTAGAGGGGTGAGGCAAATTGAAGAAAAAAATTAGCGTATTATTATGTTTGCTTGTGTCTGTACTTTGCTTTACCGCATGTGGCAATAAGAGTACCGAGAGTCAATATGATGAAGCAGAGTTAGAGCAGGTGACAGAATTTCTGATCAGTTACTGTGCAAATGCGGATGAAGAGACTTTTGAACAGTGGTATGAAATGTCAGATTTTGCAATCAATCTGCAGCTTACCGAAGCAGGTATCCCATTTGATTCAGAAAGCTTTTTAGGAGTTCTTTCCAGCTGGCAGGCTGGTGTGGAAGAATGTGGAAGCTATATTGAGCATGGTGAATATAGTTATAAAGTGACAAATGGTGATATAGAGGTTTCTGCAGAAGCAATATTTGAGAAGCGAAATGCTACGATTTCGTTTATGTTTGATGAAAATTCTAACCTTGAAAGTATGACAATCAATGCAGAGATGGGAACCGGTGAGATTCTTAAGAAAGCTGGTCTGAATACATTGCTCGGAATGGGAACCGTATTTATTGTATTGATTATCATTGCATTTATTATTTCTCTGTTTAAATATATTCCTGTAATTCAGGAAGCATTTTCAAAGAAAGACAAAAAAGTAGCAGAGCCGGAAAAGAAGCAGGTAGCAAAGCCGCAGACAAGTGTACCGGAAAAAACAGCAGATGACAGCGAACTGATTGCAGTGATCGCCGCTGCTATTGCAGCTGCAAGAGAAGAAGAAAAACAAGACGGGACAAGCACAGATGGATTTATTGTAAGAAGTATCCGCCGTCGTCCGTCAAATAAATGGAATTCAAAATAAACTTTAGGAGGATATTAAGATGAAAAATTATACTATCACAGTAAATGGTAATGTATATGATGTTACAGTAGAAGAAAAAGCAGCAGGGGCAGCACCGGTTGCAGCGGCACCAAAGGTTGCACCTGCAGTAGCACCGGCTGCAGCACCGGCAGCACCAAAGGCAACTTCGGGGGCAGGTTCTATTGAAGTGAAAGCAGGAGCTGCAGGAAAAGTGTTTAAGATTGAAGCAAACGTTGGACAGAGTGTAAGCAAAGGTGATGCAGTTGTTATTATCGAAGCAATGAAGATGGAAATCCCAGTTGTGGCACCGGAAGATGGAACTGTTGCAAGTATTGATGTTGCAGTAGGTGATCCGATTGAGGCAGGCGCAGTATTAGCTACATTAAACTAATGTGAAATTTGTCAGAAGGATTTTCCTTCTGAATTGAACACGACTGGAGGTTAAAAAATGGAATATATTATGACAACATTAGGAAACCTCATACAGCAGACAGCGTTTCTAAACCTTACAGGTGGAAATCTGATCATGATCGCTGTTGCATGTTTTTTCCTATATTTAGCAATTCGACATGGGTTCGAGCCATTGCTTCTGGTTCCGATTGCGTTTGGTATGCTGCTTGTAAATATTTATCCGGATATTATGTTACACGCAGATGAATCCGCGAATGGTGTGGGAGGATTGCTTTATTACTTTTATGTATTAGATGAGTGGGCAATCTTACCTTCTCTGATCTTCATGGGTGTTGGTGCGATGACAGACTTTGGACCGCTGATTGCCAACCCGAAGAGTTTTCTTTTAGGCGCGGCAGCACAGTTCGGTATCTTTGCAGCTTATCTTGGAGCTATGGCAATGGGATTTTCTGATAAAGCTGCGGCAGCTATTTCCATTATCGGTGGTGCAGATGGACCGACATCTATCTTCCTTGCCGGTAAACTGCAACAGACAGCAATTATGGGACCGATTGCGGTGGCGGCATATTCTTATATGTCGTTGGTTCCGATCATTCAGCCACCGATCATGAAATTACTCACAACGGAAAAAGAGCGAAAGATCAAGATGGAGCAGCTTCGCCCTGTATCCAAACTGGAAAGAATTCTTTTCCCGATCATTGTTACGATTGTAGTTTGTACGATTCTTCCTACGACAGCACCTCTTGTTGGTATGCTGATGCTTGGTAATCTGTTCCGCGAGTGTGGTGTTGTAAGACAGCTTACAGAGACTGCTTCCAATGCACTGATGTATATTGTAGTTATCCTTCTTGGAACATCAGTTGGTGCGACGACAAGTGCGGAAGCATTCCTGAATTGGGATACAATTAAGATTGTAATACTTGGACTTGTAGCATTTATGTTTGGTACAGCAGCCGGAGTTCTTTTTGGAAAGCTGATGTGCATTGCAACACATGGTAAAGTAAACCCACTGATTGGTTCTGCCGGTGTATCCGCAGTTCCGATGGCGGCCAGAGTATCTCAGAAGGTTGGAGCAGAAGCAGATCCAACGAATTTCCTTCTGATGCATGCGATGGGACCAAACGTTGCCGGAGTTATCGGTACAGCTGTAGCAGCCGGTACATTTATGGCGATCTTTGGTGTTGGAGTATAGTGATATAGGCCCTTTGGGCAGGCGATTATTTCGCTTACAATTTATGGAGGATATAAAATGGCAGAAATAGAGAAAAAACCAATTAAGATTACAGAAACGATTCTGCGTGATGCGCATCAGTCTCTGATCGCAACACGTATGACAACAGAGCAGATGCTCCCGATTGTTGAAAAAATGGATAAAGTTGGCTATCATTCTGTAGAATGCTGGGGTGGTGCTACGTTTGATGCATCTTTGCGTTTCCTTAAGGAAGATCCGTGGGAGAGACTTCGCAAATTCCGTGACGGATTTAAAAACACAAAACTTCAGATGCTGTTCCGTGGACAGAATATCCTTGGATATCGTCCATATGCAGATGACGTTGTAGAATATTTTGTTCAGAAATCAGTTGCAAATGGTATTGATATCATTCGTATCTTTGACTGTTTGAATGATCTTCGTAACCTGCAGACAGCGGTTACAGCAGCAAATAAAGAGAAAGCTCATGCTCAGGTAGCACTTTCTTATACACTTGGAGATGCTTACACAATGGATTACTGGGTAGACATTGCCAAGAGAATCGAAGATATGGGTGCTAATTCTATCTGTATCAAAGATATGGCAGGTCTTCTTGTTCCATATAAGGCAACGGAACTGATCGGTGCTTTGAAAGATGCAGTGGATCTTCCGATTCAGCTTCATACACACTACACTTCAGGTGTTGCATCCATGACATATCTGAAAGCTGTAGAGGCTGGTGTTGATGTGATTGATACAGCTATGTCACCGTTTGCACTTGGTACTTCCCAGCCTGCAACAGAAGTTATGGTAGAGACATTTAAAGGAACACCGTACGATACAGGATTTGATCAGAATCTTCTTGCTGAGATTGCTGATTACTTCCGCCCAATCCGTGACGAAGCACTTGACAGCGGTCTTCTGAATCCAAAGAATATGGGTGTTAACATTAAGACTCTGCTTTATCAGGTACCGGGTGGAATGCTTTCTAACCTGACATCACAGCTCAAAGAACAGAATGCAGAAGATAAATATTATGAGGTTCTTGAGGAAGTTCCGAGAGTTCGTAAAGACCTTGGAGAACCACCACTTGTAACACCGTCTTCACAGATTGTGGGTACACAGGCTGTATTTAATGTTCTTATGGGTGAGCGTTACAAGATGGCTACAAAAGAGACAAAAGATATCTTAAGTGGAAAATATGGTGCTACTGTAAAACCGTTTAATGAAGAGGTTAGAAAGAAAGTACTTGGTGATGATGCGGAAATTATCACATGTCGTCCAGCAGATCTTATCCCAGACGAGCTTGATACACTGAGAAATGAAATGGCACAGTGGAGCCAGCAAGATGAAGATGTATTATCTTATGCACTGTTCCCGCAGGTGGCTACAGATTTCTTCAAATATCGTGAGGCACAGCAGACAAAGATAGATCAGACTTTGGCAGATACAGAGAACGGAAGTTATCCGGTTTAGGACGTTACGCTTTACCTCAGCTAGTGCACGAAATTATAAGAGCCCGGGATAGTAATGAATAATCATTGCTATCCCGGGCTCTAACAGTTTCGGCACGGATCTTCGGAACGCTTCACTTATCCCTTGCGGAAAACAATACAGGAGAAATTTCTATCTCTACTTGAATATTCCACGATTCCAATCTATAATGTATAAGATATGTTATCTTGAGGGAATTTGTTCCCGATTGAATTTTAAAAGGACGATTATACCATGGGAAACAAAAATGAGTTGTTGCAAAAGCTCGAAAAGAACTATAAGAAATTTAGCAAAGGACAGAAGAAGTTAGCAGATTTTATTCGTGAAGACTATGATAAAGCGGCATTTTTAACTGCTGCGAAGATGGGAGAGGAAGTTGGGGTCAGTGAGTCTACTGTCGTAAGGTTTGCCACGGCTCTGGGGTATGATGGGTACCCTGGATTTCAAAAAGCGCTTGGAGAACTTGTGAGAACCAAGCTTAATTCTATACAGAGAATGGAAGTGACTTATGGGCGTATCAGTCAGAGTGAGATTTTAAAAACAGTACTTCAGTCTGATATTGAAAAGATAAAACTTACTTTGGCAGCTATGGATCATGAGGCATTTGAATTGGCGGTTGACACGATTTTGAATGCGAAAAGAATTTATGTAATCGGTATTAGAAGCTGTGCGCCGCTTGCAAGTTTTTTGAGCTTTTATCTTAATTTGATCTGCGATAATGTAATTGCTGTAAATACAAACAGTTCCAGTGAAATTTTCGAGCAGCTTATTCGGATCAATGAAAATGATGTCATTATCGGCATCAGCTTTCCAAGATATTCTATGCGTACATTGAAAGCGCTCGAGTTTGCAAGCAATCGTCAGGCAAAAGTTATCACACTTACAGACAGTGTACATTCTCCAATGACATTGTATTCTTCCTGTAATCTGATTGCACGAAGCGATATGGCATCAATTGTAGATTCTCTTGTAGCTCCTTTAAGTGTTGTAAATGCTCTTGTAGTTGCTTTATGCATGAAAAAACAGGATGAAGTAATTAAGACATTGGAAACACTGGAAGATATTTGGGATGAGTATCAGGTTTACAGCAAAGACGAATTGAATATGATTGGCGATAAGATAGAACTGTCAGATCCCATGGAAAGTGAAGAGGAACAGGATGAGTAAAGTATTAATTGTAGGCGGAGGCGCTGCAGGAATGTTTGCTGCTATAACTGCTGCAAGAAAAGGTCATGACGTTTTTGTATATGAAAAAAACGAAAAACTTGGTAAAAAACTTTTTATTACAGGAAAGGGAAGATGTAATCTCACTAATGCCTGCGATATGGAAACGCTTTTTTCTTCTGTTATCAGTAATTCTAAATTTATGTATAGTAGTTTTTACGGTTATACTAATCAGAATGTAATAGACTTTTTTGAAGAGATTGGTCTTAAAACGAAGGTCGAACGAGGAGACAGAGTTTTCCCACTATCCGATCATTCTTCGGATGTGATTCGATGCCTTGAACAGGAAATGAAACGGCTTGGAGTACAGGTATTTCTTCGGACGGAGATAAAAAGTGTGGAAGAAGAAAACGGACATTTCAATCATATTGTGCTTGCGGACGGAAGGAAAATAAAAGGAGATGCATGTATTGTTGCCACAGGAGGTCTTTCTTATCCGACTACAGGATCAACTGGAGACGGTTATAGATTTGCTGAAAAACTGGGCCATACAATAAAAGAATGTATGCCGGCTCTTGTGCCGATGGAAGTGAAAGAGCCCTGGATCACAGAGCTTCAGGGATTATCACTACGCAATGTGGATGTAACAATATATGACGGTAAAAAGAAATTGTATCATGAATTTGGTGAGATGCTTTTTACACATTATGGAGTGAGTGGACCGTTAATGATCAGTGCAAGCAGTTACGTAGGCAAAAAGCTTTCAGAAAAACATCTGAGCCTTGAAATTGATCTGAAACCTGCGCTTAGCATAGAAGCTTTGGACAAAAGAGTTTTGAGAGATTTTGAAGAAAATCAGAATAAACAGTTTAAAAATGCGATTGGAAAGTTATTTCCGGCAAAACTTGTGCCTGTCATGATTGAACTAAGTGGAATTGATCCTGAAAAGAAAGTAAACGTAATTTCCAAAGAAGAGAGAAATTATTTTGTACATTTGATCAAACATTTTTCCATGACGATCACTGGTCTTCGGGGTTACAATGAAGCAATTATAACAAAAGGTGGTATTAAAACAAAAGAAATTGATCCTGGAACGATGGAATCTAAGCTTGTAAAAGGACTGTATTTTGCAGGTGAAGTGCTGGATCTTGATGCGCTGACCGGAGGGTTCAATCTCCAGATTGCATGGTCAACAGGTTATGCTGCCGGAATGAGTATTGAATAAATGAAAAAATATACACGCAGGAGGATGAAAATGAGTAAAAAGAAAGATATCGGAAAGAAAGCAGTTCCTAAGAAAGAATTGCAAAATACAGGTGTAAATGCAGCAGAGATACAAAACAAATCTGACAGATCTGATACAAACACAAAGTTTGAGATAAAATACAAAGAGACTCAGGACGTTCTGGAAAAAATCTGTATGACATACAATGCAGATAAAGTCAGCATCAATTGCCGTATGTTTGCAGTGATTGCTGTTCCGTTCATTACAGGATTGATGATTGCCTATGGGAACCCCGGAGGAGGGACTACCAAAGGCATGGTAATATTTTTGTTAAAGGCGCTTGTAATCTGGGTGGCAGCCTATTTTGGAGGAGGAATTTTCGGAAGAACATTCGGAAAGAAAATTGCTGCGCTGACTTCCGCTGGTGATGGGGAAGAAATGTTTGAAACACGTACAAAAAGAAGAAAAGGAGAAATTCTTGCGGTATGTGTGCGTTTTGGAGAGGATAGTTTTGAAAACATTACAAAGACGCTTACAAAGACATACCGTTATGCAAATGTCACCAGACTAATTGAGACAGATGATGCTATGGCACTTGTGGTTCTCCAGCCAAGTACCGGAGAAAAAGGTCTTTACGGTTTCCCGAAAGATTCCTTTACAAAGGGCGACGCAGAATCCTTAAAAGCATTTCTTGAGGAAAAATGTAAAGGAGCAAAAAAAGGATTTATTAAATACTAGTCAAAAAAATCATGATTTGAATAAGGAGAAAAAACAATGGGATATAATGTAGCGATTGACGGACCGGCAGGAGCTGGTAAAAGCACGATTGCAAAACTGGTTGCAAAGGAAAAGGGATATATTTATGTAGATACAGGAGCTATGTACCGTGGACTTGCGATTCATTTCCTTGATAAAGGAATTCAGGCAGAAGAGACAGAAAAGATAATTGAAGCATGCAAAGACGCTGAAGTCACGATTAAGTATGAAGATGGCGTTCAACAGGTGTATCTGAACGGAAAAAATATTACAAGTCGTCTTCGCGATGAAGAGGTCGGAAATATGGCATCGAAAAGTTCTCCAATCCCAGAAGTAAGAGCAAAGCTTCTGGAACTTCAGCAGGGACTTGCGCGTACACAGGATGTGATTATGGATGGAAGAGATATCGGTACATGCGTACTCCCAAATGCAGATGTAAAAGTATTTTTGACTGCAAGTGTTGAAACCCGTGCAAAGAGAAGATTCGATGAGCTGACCGAAAAAGGAGTAGAGTGTGATCTTAAAGAAATAGCAAAAGACATCGCAGAACGAGATGAACGCGACATGACAAGAGAAATCGCACCACTCAAACAGGCAGCCGACGCAGTACTCGTAGACAGCTCCAACATGACCATCGAGGAAGTTGTAGCCGCAATCACCTCCCTCTGTAAATAAAAAGGAGTTAGGTTATGAATGTGGAATTAGCAAAGACCGCCGGTTTCTGCTTTGGTGTGAAACGTGCGGTGGATACGGTTTACACACAGATAAAGTCACAGAATGGTGAAAAAATCTATACTTATGGTCCGATCATTCATAATGATGAAGTGATCAAAGACTTAGAACGCCAGGCAGTGACCGTGTTAAACAGCCAGGAAGAACTTGAAAATCTTTCCGAAGGCACAGTTATTATCCGTTCTCACGGTGTTCCGAAATATGTCTGTGAACTCTTAGATGAAAAAGGGATTCGGTATGTAGATGCGACTTGTCCGTTCGTAAAAAAAATTCATAAGATTGTGCAGGAAGAAAGCGCCAAAGGTTCACACATTATCATCATCGGAAATGGCACACATCCGGAGGTGGAAGGAATTCGTGGATGGGCGGGAGAAAATGTGACTATTATTCAAAACGCACAGGAGGCAAAAGCCTTTGAACTGGAAGACGAAAAACAGAAGCTGTGTATCGTATCACAGACGACATTTAATTACAATAAATTTAAAGAATTAGTTGAAATTATTACGGAAAAGCGGTATGATATAATTGTTTTAAATACGATTTGTAATGCCACGAAAGAACGGCAGGAAGAAGCCCGTGACATTGCATCCAGGGTAGAAGCTATGATTGTCATAGGTGATAAGAAAAGTTCTAATACCCAGAAGTTATTTGAAATATGCAGTAATGCATGTGCGGATACGTACTACATACAGACACTTGACGATTTGAATGGGAATCAATTAAGGTCCGTGGAAACAGTAGGTA
Source organism: Lachnospiraceae bacterium (assembly GCA_051879455.1). GTDB lineage: Bacteria > Bacillota > Clostridia > Lachnospirales > Lachnospiraceae > MD308. The sequence continues at coordinate 27,915 of JBJEMB010000195.1, read as the reverse complement.
TTACAGCAGGGGCATCCACGCCCAATAATATAATTGAGGAGGTTCAAAATTATGTCAGAATTAACTTTTGAACAAATGTTAGAAGAATCTTTTAAAACTATCAGAAACGGAGAGGTCGTAGATGGAACTGTCATCGACGTTAAGCCAGATGAAATCATCTTAAATATAGGTTACAAGGCAGACGGTATCATCATGAAAAATGAATATACGAATGATTCCAGCGCTGATCTTACAACTATGGTTTCCGTTGGAGATACTATGACTGTTAAAGTTTTAAAAGTAAATGACGGAGAAGGTCAGGTTCTGTTGACTTATAAGAGACTGGTTGCAGAAAAAGGAAATGAGAGACTGAAAGAAGCATATGAGAATCATGAAGTGTTAAAAGCACCTGTTGCACAGATTCTTGGTGGTGGTTTAAGCGTAGTTATCGATGAGGCAAGAGTCTTTATTCCTGCAAGTCTTGTTTCGGACACATATGAAAAAGATTTGAGCAAATATCAGGATCAGGAAATTGAATTTGTAATTAGCGAGTTTAACCCAAGAAGAAATCGTATTATCGGTGACAGAAGACAGCTTCTCGTAGCAGATAGAGCTGAAAAGCAGAAAGAGTTATTTGCAAAATTAAAAGTTGGAGATACTGTAGAAGGAACTGTTAAGAATGTAACAGATTTTGGCGCATTTATTGATCTTGGCGGAGTAGACGGACTTCTTCACATCTCTGAGATGTCATGGGGACGTGTTGAGAATCCAAGAAAGGTATTTCAGGTTGGAGAGATATTGAAGGTTCTTATTAAGGATATCAATGATACAAAGATTGCGCTGAGTCTTAAATTCCCAGAGACTAATCCATGGGCTAATGCTGCAGAAGATTATGCAGTTGGAACCATCGTAGAAGGAAAAGTCGCAAGAATGACAGATTTTGGTGCGTTTGTTGAACTTGCACCTGGTGTTGATGCACTGCTTCATGTTTCACAGATTTCCCGTGCACATGTAGATAAACCATCTGATGTTTTATCAGTTGGACAGGTTATTACAGCAAAGATTGTTGATTTGAATGAAGCTGATAAAAAGATCAGCCTGAGCATGAAAGTTTTGGAACCGGCCGCAGCACCGGCAGAAAGTGTGGGAGAAGTTGTTGAGGCGACAGAAGAATAGTCATGGCGTCAAATTAACATATGATTATTAAGATAGAGGCTACTATGCCTCTATCTTTTATGTGTTAAAAAAACAACGAGATGTTTCGGTAAATATACAAAGAATTGCCCTCATTTACTGGAAAAAACGGGCATTTTCTTGTATAGTTATATTATGAGTCTAATTAAGGAAGGAAGGAACAAAAGGATGGCATTGTTAACATTTAAGGGTGGTATTCACCCGGATGACGGCAAGAGCCTGGCGAAAGATAAGGCGATTGTCGAATTGAAACCGCAAGGTGATCTGGTTTATCTTGTTTCTCAGCATATTGGTGCGCCTGCAAATCCGATCGTAGAAGTTGGACAGCGTGTACTTAGAGGACAGAAAATCGCTGAAGCCGGAGGTTTTGTGTCTGCACCGGTTTACGCATCTGTATCCGGAACAGTTAAGGCTATTGAGCCACATATGAATCCGACAGGAGCCACAATTAAGAGTATTGTGGTTGAAAATGATGGGGAATATGAAGAAGTAGAATATCCGGCTGTGAAACCATTGGATGAGATGTCCAAAGAAGAGATTCTCAATGCAATTGGAGAAGCAGGGGTAGTTGGTATGGGTGGAGCTGGTTTCCCAACAAGGGTAAAGCTTTCACCAAAAGAGCCGGATAAGATTGATTACATTATTGCAAACTGTGCAGAATGTGAGCCGTATATTACTGCGGATTACAGAAGAATGATGGAAACTCCTGAAAAACTTGTAGGAGGAATGAAGATCGTTCTGAAACTGTTTGATAATGCAAAAGGTATTTTCGGTGTTGAAGATAACAAACCGGATTGTATCGCAAAATTAAAAGAACTTACAAAAGATGAGCCACGTATGGAAGTACTTGCATTAAAGACCAAGTATCCGCAGGGTGGTGAGCGTCAGCTCATTTATGCTACAACAGGAAGAGCAATCAATTCTGCTATGCTTCCGGCAGATGCAGGATGTGTTGTGGATAACGTAGAAACAATGATTAATATTTACCGTGCGGTAGCAGAGGGAAAACCGTCTGTTGAACGTGTGGTAACAGTAAGTGGAGATGCTATAAAAGAGCCGGGTAATTTCCTTGTTCCGTTTGGCATGAACCAGGCTGAAGTTGTTGAGGCAGCCGGTGGATTTAAAGTGGAACCTGAGAAGATGATTTCGGGAGGTCCAATGATGGGATTCTCTATGTTCACTTTAAATGTTCCGATTACAAAGACTTCTTCATCTATTCTTTGCCTTACAAAAGATGAAGTTGCAATGAATGAACCTACAGCATGTATTAATTGCGGCCGTTGTGTAGACGCATGTCCAAGTAGATTGATTCCGTCAAGACTTGCCGATTATGCAGAGCATCATGATGAAGCAGCATTTACTGCCCATGAAGGTCTGGAATGTATGGAATGTGGTTCCTGTAGTTTTGTATGTCCTGCAAAACGTCAACTGAAACAGGCAATCGGTTCTATGAGAAAAATTGCGTTAGCTAACCGCAAAAAGAAATAAGTAATAAGAGAGGAAGAGGTGAATTAACGTGAGTGATTACAAATTAAAAATGTCATCTTCACCACATATTCGATCCAAAGTTACCTCAAGCAATATTATGCTTATGGTTACCATTGCACTGTTACCGGCATCGGCATTTGGTGTATGGAACTTTGGACTGCCAGCGTTGGGAATGTTGGTTACAACAACCCTTACCGCTGTTCTGACAGAGTACATATATGAAAAATTAATGCACAAGAAAATTACAATAGGTGATTTTAGTGCAGTTGTTACAGGATTATTGTTGGGATTAAATATGCCTCCGACAGCTCCTATGTGGATGGGTGCTCTTGGTAGTGTGTTTGGTATCCTTGTTGTAAAACAGTTATTCGGAGGTCTTGGACAGAACTTCATGAACCCTGCTCTTGGAGCAAGATGTTTCCTGTTGATTTCATTTACAGGACAGATGACATCATTTATTTACGATGGAGTAACAGGTCCTACACCACTTGCGCTTCTGAAAGATGGTCAGTCTGTAGATACTATGAATATGCTGATTGGTAAGATTCCTGGTACGATCGGTGAGACATCTGTGATCGCGATTATCATTGGTGCAATTTTCCTGATTCTTATAGGAATTATTGATCTTCGTATTCCGGGAACTTATATTGTAACATTTGTTATTTTTGTTGGTATTTTCGGACAGTTTACAAAAGCTGATGTAGGTCTTTTTGATCCTCAGTATATTACTGCACACCTTTGCGGAGGCGGTCTGATGCTTGGAGCATGGTTTATGGCTACAGACTATGTTACATCACCGATCACAAAAAAAGGGCAGTATGTATATGGAGCACTTCTTGGTATCCTGACCGGACTTTTCCGTCTGTTCGGTGGTTCTGCAGAAGGAGTATCCTATGCAATTATCATCAGTAACCTTTTAGTTCCGTTGATCGAGAGGGTTACTCTTCCAAAACCATTTGGTAAAGGAGGAGAAAAATAATGAATAATAAGATTTTGAAAAATACATTGATTCTTACAATTATTACACTGATTGCCGGACTTGCACTCGGGTTTGTTTATGAGATTACAAAAGATCCGATCGCACAGGCTCAGGATGCAGCGAAAAAAGAAGCATGGCAGGCAGTATTCCCTGAGGCATCTTTGGATGATTTCGAACAGATTGATGTTGATCAGAAAGCTGCTGACGAAGCTGTTAAGGCAATGGGCGTAAATGCAACAATTGATGAGGTATGTAAAGTCGGTGAGGACGGATATGTTATTACAACGACTGATAAAGAAGGATACGGCGGAGATATTCAGATTACAGTAGGTATTACAGCCGATGGAACTGTAAATGGTGTTTCTATCCTGTCTATCAGTGAGACAGCCGGTCTTGGTATGAGAGCAACTGATCCTTCTTTCTATGAGCAGTATCAGGCCAAACAGGCTGAGAAGTTTTATGTATCCAAAGATGGCGGAGATGGTGAGCCAATCGATGCATTAAGTGGAGCGACTATTACATCCAGAGCAATGACCGGCGCTGTAAATGCAGCACTTGGTTATTTCCAGAATGCGTTTTAGGGGGTAGTGAAAATGAATAAATGTACTGAACGTTTATACAACGGTATTATAAAAGAAAATCCTACCTTCGTGTTGATGCTTGGTATGTGTCCGACTTTGGCGGTAACTACATCAGCCATCAACGGTCTGGGTATGGGACTTTCTACGACAGTCGTACTTGTACTGTCAAACCTTATGATTTCTCTGCTGCGTAAGGTGATTCCGGATTCTCTTCGTATTCCGGCATTTATCGTGGTTGTAGCATCATTCGTAACTATTGTACAGTTTTTGCTGGAAGGTTTTGTTCCGAGTCTTTATGATTCACTTGGAATCTATATTCCTTTGATTGTTGTTAACTGTATCATCCTTGGTCGTGCTGAGAGTTACGCATCCAAGAATCCGGTACTTCCATCTATTTTCGATGGTATCGGTATGGGTCTTGGTTTTACGGTAGGTCTTACTTCTATCGGTATTGTCCGTGAAGTGATTGGTTCCGGTAAAATCTTCGGATTCCAGCTTCTTCCACTGGCAGATGCTGCTGCCGGAAAAGGCGGATATGTTCCAGTAACAATTTTTATTCTTGCACCTGGAGCGTTCCTTGTTCTTGCTGGTCTTACTGCACTTCAGAACAAAGTGAAGAACAATGCAAAGAAGAAAGGTAAGAAAGTTGTAGAGACAGTGGGATGCGGAGAAGGATGTGCATCCTGTGGAAACAGCGCTTGCAGCGGTAAAGTATTTCCGACAGGAAATGAGAAAGAATAGGAGGAGTACATAGATGAGAGATTTATTGATTATTGCAATAGGTTCAGCGCTTGTAAATAACGTTGTACTCAGCCAGTTCCTCGGAATCTGTCCGTTCCTTGGTGTTTCCAAGAAAGTTGAGACTGCAGCCGGAATGGGAGCTGCGGTAGTATTCGTTATTACGATTGCATCTTTTGTAACAGGCGTTATTAATAAGTTTATTTTGGCAAATAAAGCAATCTTAGACGGCAAACTTGTATATTTGCAGACAATTGTATTTATTCTTGTTATTGCTTGTCTTGTTCAGTTTGTTGAGATGTTTTTGAAAAAATCCATGCCGGGACTGTATCAGGCACTTGGTGTATACCTTCCGCTTATCACAACAAACTGTGCAGTTTTAGGTGTAGCTCTTACAAATGTTCAGAAAGAATATTCTATTTTAAGTGGTGTTATTAATGGACTTGGAACATCTGTCGGATTCCTGATTTCTATCGTGATTCTGGCAGGTCTTCGTGAAAAAATGGAGTACAATGATATTTCAGAATCCTTCCAGGGAACTCCAATCGTGCTGATTACTGCAGCACTTATGGCAATCGCGTTCTTTGGATTCTCAGGATTAATATAGGAGGAAGCAGACTATGAGTATAACAGGTATTATTATTGCTGCTGCAATTGTAGGCGGAACTGGCTTATTCATTGGTGTGTTCCTTGGATTTGCCGGAACGAAGTTTGCGGTAGAAGTTGATGAGAGAGAAGAAGCAATCGTAGGTGTCCTTCCTGGAAACAACTGTGGAGGATGCGGATATGCAGGATGTTCCGGTCTTGCTGCTGCGATTGTAAAAGGTGAGGCCGAAATCGGCGGATGTCCGGTAGGCGGAGCCCCGGTAGCTGCTGAGATTGGAAAGATCATGGGACAGGAAGCAGGCGAGCAGGTGCATCAGGTTGCATTTGTAAAATGTGCCGGAACTTGTGAAAAAGCAAAACAGGATTATGAATATCATGGTCTTGGTGATTGTATCATGGTTAATATGATGCAGAACGGAGGACCGAAATCCTGTAATTATGGTTGTCTCGGAGAGGGAACATGTGTGAAGGCATGTCCTTTTGATGCGATTCATGTTGTAGATGGAGTTGCAGTTGTAGATAAAGAAGCATGTAAGGCATGTGGAAAATGTGTTGCAGTATGTCCGAAACATTTAATTGAGCTTGTTCCTTATGACCAGAAGCATCTTGTACAGTGCAGTTCTAAAGACAAAGGTAAAGATGTTATGAAGGCATGTTCTGTTGGATGTATCGGATGTAAGATGTGTGAAAAGATGTGTCAGTTTGATGCTGTAAAAGTAACTGATAACATAGCGTACATTGATCCTGAAAAATGTACAAACTGCGGTGCTTGTGCAGAAAAATGTCCGAAGAAGATTATTTTATAATGTGAAGCAGTTTATAAAACAATATAATTTAAAGTTCTGTTTAGTATGAAAAGAGATAACAAAAAAATCATATCGGATGGATGGAAATTATTTTGTAAAGATATAAACTCTGCAAAATGGGCGATTATGTTAATAGTCGCCTATTTTGTAATTCTAAGAAACTATTTTTACACGATCTGTCCGATGGTATTATTCACGGGATTTCCGTGTCCGGCCTGTGGACTTACCCGGGCGGGATTTAAAGTGCTCCGTTTTGATTTCGCAGGAGCGTTCAGAATACACCCTTTTATTTATCCAATTCTTTTGATTGCAATTCTTTTTGCGATTGAACGATATATTATGCAAAAAAAGAAAATGACCATGTTAAAATGGAGTGCCATATTGATTATAACAGGCATGGTTTTGTTTTATATATGGAGGATGGTGAAATATTTCCCTGATGTACCTCCGATGACATACTATCGGCATAATGTTTTAAACTATATTTGGCATGCTGTTAGATAGATAATTGAAAATTATATAGTTAAGTGTTAAAATATCACCAGTTTCATAAACATAAGGAGGTAATATCAATGGAAGATAGATTTGAAAGTGAACCGGAGCAAAATACTCAGAGCAGTTCACAGCCCGTTTACACGGATCCGAATGAGGGCGTAAAGCCAGAGCCCGAAGAACAGAGAGATGGATTTCAGTATAATTATGGACAGGATAATCAGTACCAGAATAATCAGTATCAGAATAATCAATACCAGAGCAATTATGATTATAATACATCCAGTAGTCGTAATTATGCGCAAAATTATGATCAGGGCATGGACACTTCGCCGATGTCAATGGGAGACTGGCTTCTTACCATTCTTGTTTCAATGATTCCGTGTGCAGGTATTGTTCTGTATTTTGTATGGGCATTTGGGAAAACAGGGAATATCAATCGAAGAAATTTTTGCCGCGCTAATTTGATTATTATGGCAGGAGTATTTGTGCTTTATCTGATTTTAGTTCTTGTTTTTGGAATCGCATTTATAAGCGGCGGAAATATGTAAAAGAAAAATATTACAAACTTAAGAAACTGAATCTGTGCTATTAAACGAAGAGTATAGCATAGATTCAGTTTCAGTTTTATTACTTTTTCATAAAGTTGTCTGAATAATGTATTTTGTTATCGTCTGTGATAAACACTGCATCTACATTGTCAAGCTGATTTACAATTTTCATTCCATCCTCATATCCTAAAAGGAAACAGGTGGTGCTAAGTGCATCAGCGGTCAGCGAAGAACTGGTAATTATTGTAACACTTGACAGATTGTTTTCGCATGGATAACCTGTGGATGGGTCTAAAATATGATGATACAGTTTTCCGTCTTTCTTAAAATAGCGCTGATAAGTACCGGTTGTTACTACGGATTTATCCGATACTTTCACGGATGTAATTGGTTGCCCGCTTTCATCAAAAGGCTTCTGTATACCGATATTATAATCGGAGCCATCCGTTTTTGTGCCGAGTGTCTGTACATTTCCACCCAAATTGATAATGGCATGTTTTACATCATTTTCTTTAAGATACGCTTTTAAACGGTCTGCAATATAGCCTTTCGCTATTGCGCCAACATCCAGTCGGGCCTTGGAATCAGTGAGTCTTACTGTGTTGTCTCTAATAACGATATTTCTATAATTGACATGTGAAACGGCACTGGTGATTTTTTTGGAAGATGGAACAGAAGCTTCTTCGGAATGAAAATCCCATAATCTGGAAACTGAACCAATCGTAATATCAAATGCTCCTCTGGATAGTTCACTGTAATAGATTCCTTTTTTAATAATCGTAATAGTATCATCAGAAACTTCTACAGCTTTTCCTTTTGCTTTGTTAATCTTATAGATTTCGCTTTCTTCATTTGTCGTAGAAAATTTTGTGTCATATTCTTTACAAAGCTTTTCACATCCTTTTATAACACTTTCATCTACCGGATCAAGGATCTGTACACTAATAACAGTGTCAAACAGAGTATCTGTATAAGTCTGGTCCTTTTTGTTGTCCAGTCTGGAACAGCCACTTAATAGAAGCGACAGAGCAGCTGTAAATGCAATCATTTTTTTGAATTTCATATAACACCTCGTTCAGTCATATACATTTTATTAAATGTTTGATTTGTATTGACATACCTCTATGAAATAAGTATTTATATAGTATGTGTATTAAATCTTTATTATTATAACAACCAAAAAGAAGATATGCAATCGAACATGTGGTTGCGAATGAAAACTTGTTGTGCTAGAATATTGCGTAGAGAGGTTAAAAGTATGATGAATAAGGTAGAGGATAATATAAAAATTAATAAAAAACTGACAAAAAAAGATGTGCTTTTGATCATTATTATTATCTTTGCCGCATTGATGTCATTTCTGTTACATGAGGTGGTTGGCGGTAAAGGTGCCGGCTGTGTAACTGTAAAAGTTGAAGGAGAGATAACCGGTGTCTACAATCTTTCTGAGGATCAGGAGATTGAAATTAATGGCGGAACAAATATTTTAATGATCAAAAATGGCAGGGCAGATATGATTCAGGCAGACTGTCCGGATAAATTGTGTGTGAATCAGAAAGCTATTTCAAAAAATGGAGAAAGTATCATCTGTCTTCCTAATAAAGTGGCTGTAACAATTGACAGTAGTGAAAACAGTGAATATGATGCAGTGGCTCAGTAGGAGGACAATGTAGTGAAGAACAGAGTTGCCTATTTTGGAGTGTTTTCAGCGTTAGCGTTGATTTTCAGTTATGTTGAATCTCTGATACCGTTTTCAATTGGTATTCCTGGGGTAAAACTTGGACTTGCCAATCTGATTATTGTAATTGCATTGTATAAGATGCCTCTTTCACAAGTGTATCTGCTATGTGTCGTGAAAGTATTGCTCTCGGGATTTTTATTTGGCAATTATTTTAGCATTTTATATAGCCTTGCCGGGGGATTACTCAGTCTGTCCGTTATGGCGGTTTTAAAGAAAACCGGTGGATTCAGCGTAGCTGGAATCAGTATTGCAGGTGGTGTATTTCATAATATTGGTCAATTGATTGTAGCGATGTTTGTTGTTGAAACATTTCAAGTAGTTTATTATTTTCCAGTACTTTTGATTGCCGGACTTCTTACAGGATTTCTGATAGGGATCACCGCAAAAGAGATGTTAAAAAGACTTGTGAATCTTGAATTTTAGGAGGAGATATGATTCAGTTTATAAGGGGAGAACTTATTTCGGTTGAAGAAGACAGGGTCATAGTAGATGTAAATGGAGTGGGATACGGCATTTTTATGTCGGTGCAGGCTATGAGCAGACTTCCGCAAACAGGGTCTGAGGTAAAGATTTATACGTATCTTAATGTAAAAGAAGATGCTATGCAATTATTTGGATTTCTCACAAAGGATGATCTGAAGGTATTCAAATTATTGATTGGTGTCAGTGGTATCGGTCCTAAGGGAGGGCAGGCAATCCTATCTGTTCTTACTCCAGATGATCTGAGATTTGCGGTAATGTCAAATGATGTAAAAGCAATCTCGGCGGCGCCTGGTATAGGGAAAAAAACAGCAGAAAAACTTATTTTGGAACTGAGAGACAAGCTAAGTATTGAGGATGCTCTGGAGCATGCCGTTTCCAGAGAGGAGGCTGCCGGTACAATATCCGGTCATGTGAATGGTGTCCAGAGTGAGGCTGTTCAGGCACTGACAGCTTTAGGATACGGAAATACAGAGGCTTTAAAAGCAGTAAAGCAGGTTGAGATAGCTGAAGATACAGATGTTGAGACTGTATTAAAACAGGCATTGAAATATATGCTTTGATTAAGGTGAATGTATGGGCAGAAGAATTATTACAACTGAAAATCTGGAAGAAGATATAAAGATTGAAAATCATCTTCGCCCACAGATGCTCGATGATTACATCGGGCAGGAAAAGGCGAAGGAAACATTAAAGATTTATATAAAGGCAGCTAAAGAAAGAAAAGAAGCACTGGATCATGTGCTTTTTTATGGTCCGCCGGGTCTTGGTAAAACAACGCTTGCGGGAATCATTGCGAATGAGATGGGTGTGAATATTAAGATCACATCGGGGCCTGCGATTGAAAAACCGGGAGAGATGGCAGCGATTTTAAATAATCTTCAGGAGGGAGATGTTCTCTTTGTTGATGAGATACACAGACTCAACAGACAGGTAGAGGAAGTATTGTATCCTGCAATGGAAGATTATGCGATTGACATTATGATCGGGAAAGGTGCGACGGCCAGATCTATCCGTCTGGATCTGCCAAAGTTTACACTTGTTGGAGCTACGACGAGGGCGGGCATGCTTACGGCTCCGCTCCGTGACCGGTTTGGAGTTGTGCATCGTCTGGAATTTTATACGGTGGAGGAATTGAAGACGATTATTTTGCGTTCCGCAAAGGTGCTGGATGTTGGAATTGATGAACAAGGTGCATATGCACTTGCAAGACGGTCCCGTGGAACACCGCGTCTGGCAAACAGGTTATTAAAACGTGTCCGTGATTTTGCGCAGGTAAAGTATGATGGGTATATTACTGCTGAAGTGGCAAATTATGCACTGGATTTACTTGACGTTGATAAAGAAGGTCTGGATCAGACTGACAGGGATCTTCTGAATACGATTATTGAAAAGTTTCAGGGAGGACCTGTAGGGCTTGATACTCTGGCAGCATCTATAGGCGAAGATTCGGGGACTATTGAGGATGTATACGAACCGTATCTTCTGAAACATGGATTTATACAGCGGACACCGCGAGGAAGAGTTATTACGGACAAAGCTTATGCGCATTTAGGAATTTCATATGAAAATGAATAAAAATAGTTGGTTTTTGAACAAGATTAGTTTATAATAAACTAAAAGTTTGAAAAGCATTAAGTTTGAGGGAGGCTTATATGGCATCATCAAAAAATTTTACAGAAGTATTAATAGGTGGGAAAGTTTTTAATCTGGGTGGTTTTGAAAGTGAGGATTATTTACAGAAGGTATCCACTTATCTGAACCATAAGATTGAAGAGTGTAGCAGTAATGACAGTTATCGTAAACAGAGTTCAGATACAAGAAGTGTTCTGCTTGCGTTGAATATTGCGGATGATTATTTTAAAGCGAAAAAGCAGGGGATTTCACTGGAGAATGATATCGAAGCAAAAGATAAAGAGATGTATGATCTGAAGCACGATCTGATTTCTGTACAGATTAAACTTGAAAATGCAGAAAAAGCAATGGACAAGCTGAAAGAAGAGAATAAGGAACTTCAGATGAAAATTGTTCAGTTAGAAACTGAGATGAAAAATAAGCGTAAGTAAGGCTGTCATTTGACAGCCTTTTTCACTCTGTCAGAACAATTGATAATTAAGGAGTTTTGAAATATGAGTAAATTAGTTGAGATTCTTGCGCCTGCGGGATCATGGGAAAGTCTTGTTGCTGCTGTAAATGCAGGGGCAGATGCAGTTTATATTGGTGGCAGTCGTTTTGGAGCCAGAGCATATGCGGACAATTTGTCAGAGGAAGAGCTTTTAAATGCAATTGATTATATACATTTTCACGGTAGAAAGATTTTTCTGACAGTAAATACACTAATAAAAGATTGTGAGCTTGAAGAGTTATATGATTATCTCCTTCCGTATTATGAGCGGGGACTGGATGCAGTTATTGTCCAGGATGTAGGTGTAATGGAATATATTCATTCCTGCTTTTCGGACCTTGCAATACATGTCAGTACACAGGCAACAGTCACAAATGTATTGAGTGCAGAATATTTTAAAAAGATGGGTGTACAGCGTATTGTACCTGCAAGAGAATTGAATATAACAGAAGTAAAACAAATGAAGGAAAAAACTGGACTGGAGATTGAGTGTTTTGTGCATGGTGCGCTCTGTTATTGTTATTCAGGACAATGTCTCCTTAGCAGCATGATTGGCGGTCGAAGCGGTAACCGCGGGCAATGTGCTCAGCCGTGCAGATTGCCATATTCTGTAAAAAAAAGTCAAAAACTGGATATTTTAAGCCTTAAAGATTTGTGTACCATTGATATGATTCCGGAACTTATTGAAACAGGTATTGATTCTTTTAAGATTGAAGGACGTATGAAGCAGCCGGATTATGTGTATACTGTTGTGAGTATGTATCGGAAATATGTGGATTTATACTACAAACATGGAAAAAAAGGTTTTCATATTTCAGAAGATGATAGGAAAAAGCTGGAAAACGTATACAGAAGGCGTGGGTATACGAAGGGATATTATAAACAGCATAACGGAAAAGATATGTTATCTTTGAAACGTCCGAAAGAGACAGATACCCAAAAAGATGTAACGTATGAAACGAAAATTAAAGAAAAATTTAATGGGAAGTTAATAATTTCCAAAGGAGAGCATGTTAAACTATACTTGTTTTATAATGGAATCACCGTTATGTGTGAAGGCGCAGAAGTTCAGGAGGCAAAGAAACAGCCCCTTGATTATGCACGCGTTGAAAAACAGATGAGAAAGACTGGGATGACCGAATTTGAGTTTGAAAAACTTGATATTATTATGGATCATGATATTTTCCTGCCTATGCAGGCGCTGAATGAACTTCGAAGAGAGGCAATTTATAGATTGGAAGAAAAGATCATTTCTTCCTATAGAAAATCGTCTGCGATGAGAAAACCGGTTTATGTGGATGAAAAGAAGAATATTTTTCCTGAGGACTCAGATAATTTAAAAGAGCTTTCAGTTCTTGTGTCGGATGAAATACATTTGGGACAAGTACTTGGGGATCCGCGCATTGATACAGTCTATATTGAGTCTGACTTTGCGTTTTCTGCGGCAACTGAAAAATATATTGTAGAAAAAGGAAGAGAAAATCAGAGTATATTTCTTGCAATGCCATATATTTTCCGGGAAAATACGATACAGACATATGAAGTATTGTATGAGAAGATAGTAAAAATGTTTGATGGAATTCTTATTCGAAATTATGAGAGCTTGGTGTGGCTTCAAAAACACGGATATACAGGAGAAATCCGTTCAGACTATAATGTATATGCGTTCAATCAAAGAAGCAAAGATGTATTAAAGAAAAGTGGCATCAATAGATTTTGTGCGCCATGTGAGTTGAATTACAAAGAGCTTCTTGAATTGGGTATTAATGAAGGTACTTTGATCGTTTATGGATATCAGCCTGTTATGATTACAGCAAACTGTATACAGAAAAATACGGCAGGTTGCAGACATAAGGAAGGTTTTCTTTATCTGACAGACAGATATCATAAGAAATTTGCTGTTAAAAATTGTTGTAATTACTGCTATAATGTAATTTACAATTGTCAGCCTCTTGTGCTTTTGTCACAGCAGGAGGAGATTAAAACGCTGAATCCACATGAAATAAGAATGGATTTTCTGACAGAGAAAAAAGAAGAGACAGAGCAGCTGATTGAGCTATACTGGACATGTTTTAAAAAGAATGAGCCAGTTGAGATGCCGGATATGGATTTTACAAGAGGTCATTTCAAACGGGGCGTAAAGTAGGTGAAAATTTGGCGAATATTATTATACAATTATCAAAATATTTGATGATCATATTGATTACAATGTACACATTTTTGTGTTTCAGTATCTTTGGATATCAGGATCCGGAAAAAAAGAAAAGTTTGCTGAAGAGACAAAATGTGCTCATGTTTATGATACATATTCTGGCATTTTTATCCATGTATCTGGCAACTGGGGATATTAAAATGTTGGCATTTTATCTGATGCAGGTCATTTTATTTGCGGCAACGATTCTGCTTTATACGATAATTTATCCGAAGGTATCAAGACTTGTTGTAAATAATATGTGCATGCTTCTTTGTATCGGTATGATCATGCTTACAAGACTGGATTATACCAGTGCAGTCAAACAGTTTGTTATTGCTGCAGCGGCAATCGCACTGAGTTTATTAGTCCCTGTAATTATTCGAAAGTTTAAATTCCTTTCAGAATGGAAAAATTTTTATGCAATTGCAGGAATCATTTCGCTGGGAATTGTCCTTGTTGTAGGAAGAGTGACCAAAGGTGCTATGCTGGGATTTGACATTGGAGGAATCAGTGTTCAGCCATCAGAAATTGTAAAGATAATTTTTGTGTTTTTTGTTGCTTCCAGTTTTAAGCTTTCATTAGAGTTTAAGAATATTGTGATCACAACAGCTCTGGCAGCGTTTCATGTGCTGATACTTGTAGTATCAAAGGACTTAGGTGCGGCATTGATCATTTTTGTCGTGTATCTTGTGATGCTGTATGTTGCAACGAGACAGCCGCTCTATGTGGTGGTCGGTCTCGGAGCTGGAAGTCTGGCGTCAGTTGTAGCATATCATTTGTTTAATCATGTGCGGGTCAGAGTCGTTGCCTGGAAAGATCCTTTGGCAGCTTATGACATTGGAGGATATCAGATTGCACAGTCTTTATTTGCAATCGGAACTGGTGGATGGTTCGGAATGGGGCTTTTTCAGGGAGCTCCGGAAACGATCCCGGTTGCTACGTCAGATTGCATTTTTGCGGCGATTTCAGAAGAAATGGGATTGATTTTTGCTTTGTGTATGATACTGATCTGTGTTAGTTGTTATGTCATGTTCCTGAATATTGCTATGCAGCTTCGAAGTGTCTTTTATAAACTGGTGGCACTGGGACTTGGAACATGTTACATATTTCAGGTGTTCCTTACGATTGGTGGAGAGACAAAGTTTATTCCCCTCACCGGAGTAACTCTTCCGCTGGTAAGTTACGGCGGAAGTTCACTGATCAGTACTTTGATTATGTTTGCGATTATTCAGGGTCTTTATATCCTGAGGGAAGACGAGGAGGAAGCGATTGAAAGAAAGAGACAGGAAAAGCTACGAGCAAAGAGAAGCGTTAAAGAAACAGCAGCGAAGAGAAGAAAAACGTCAGATGTCAAGGAAAGACAGAAAGACAGCAGACCGAGAAGACAGACGACGGGCAAGGAGAAAGCGCGCCCGCAACAAAGAATTCGCTAGAGTTACATATATTTTTGTAACGCTGTTCCTTGTCATGATGGGATATATCGTATACTTTAATCTGGTAAAAAGTGAAGAGTTTGTGAGAAGTCCGTATAATCAGAGACAGGATTCTCTTGCTGATAGAATCGTCCGGGGAAAAATACTGGATAGAAGTGGGAAGGTTCTTGCTGAGACTAAGACAACTGAAAATGGAAAAGAATATCGAAGTTACCCATATGGGAATATGTTTGCTCATGTTGTAGGATATACTGCGAATGGAAAGACAGGGCTTGAGTCTGTGGAAAATTCAGCGTTGCTTACTTCGAATGCATTTTTTCTGGAAAAAATTAAGAAAGAGTTCCAGAATGAGAAAAATGTCGGAGATAATGTAGTGACGACTTTGGATGTGAATTTACAGGAAGCAGCATATGATGCCCTTGGCAGTTCAAAAGGAGCAGTTGTGGTGATGGAGCCCAGTACAGGAAAAATCCTGGCTATGGTTTCGAAGCCCGACTTTGACCCGAATACAGTTGGTGAAGACTGGGATAAACTGAGTACAGACGAAGAGGGAGTATTGGTAAACCGCGTGACACAAGGTCATTATGCACCAGGGTCTACATTTAAAATTATTACAGCGCTAGAATTTATGCGTGAAAATTCCGACTATGATAGTTACTCTTATAATTGTTCAGGAAAGATAGAAGCGGGAAGCAATACCATTCACTGTTATGGCGGGCATGTTCATGGAGAGGTAGATCTGCGAGACAGTCTTGCTTATTCCTGTAATACTTCTTTTTGTAATATTGGAAGCAATCTGGATGTCAGTGAATTTAAAAAGACAGCAAAAAGTCTTTTGTTTGATTCTAAACTTCCTTGTGAATTACAGTATAAAAAGAGTAAATTCTCACTAAACAGCGATGCCGGAGTAGCTGAACGTATGATGACATCTATGGGACAGGGGCAAACTCAGGTAAGCCCATATCACATGGCACTCATTACTTCTGCAATTGCAAATAGCGGTACATTGATGAAACCATATCTGGTGGATTCGATCACAAATTATACGGGAACGATCATCAGTAAAAATAAACCTGAAGAGTATAAGGAACTTATGACAGCTGAAGAAGCTAAGCAGCTTAAAGAATATATGTCGAGCGTTACAGAGTACGGTACAGCTTCCGTATTGAGTGGCGCAAGTTATACGACTGCAGGAAAAACAGGTACAGCTGAATATAGTTCTGATAAAGAGAAAGACCATTCATGGTTTATCGGAATGTCAAATACAGACAATCCGGATCTCGTCATTAGTGTGGTTATTGAAGCTTCTGATGGAACATCTAAAGCTGTGAATGTAGCCAAAAAAGTGTTTGATGCTTACTATTAAGCACAGGAGAGGGTTCTATGAAGTATTATAAATATCTGTATCTGGAAGAAGGATTGGAAAAGAAAAAAGATAAAATTATCAAAAAATTAGAGGAAAATAAAATTCAGCCAGGTATTCACCTGATTATTTTATCCGTAAACGGGAACAATCACCTTGAGATTATAAATCCAAATCTGTTTTTACAAAAAAATTACCCAAAAGAGGAATATTTCATTGTCGGAATCGCAAAAGATTATTTTGGCGCGTTAGAAATGGTGGAAGAAATTGTTCAGGAAGTGTATAATGAGACAAAAGGAGCTGGGATTCGTTCCTATATTCTGAATAAAGAGCGGGAAGGGTAAGATGCTACATATATTGTTGTTGATCTTAAAAATCATAGGGATTATATTGGCAGTGATACTGGGCATACTTGTATTGCTGGTTTGTATTGTGCTTTTTGCCCCAATCCGATATGAAGCAGATGGTGTATGCAAAGGAAGTATTGGCACGCTTAAAGCAAAAATAACAGTGACATGGCTGCTTCATTTCGTGAGAGCAGATGTTTACTATAAAGAAAAAAAACTAAGATGGCGTGTAAGAATTGCATGGAAAAAGATAACTGGCGGGGAAAAATTTGGAAATTCTTATGATCATAAGGAGGATGTAAAGGATGAATGCGAGAGTAAAGAACTTCAAGAAGCTAAAGAAACAACTTCAGAAGAAAAGACTGAAAAAAATCGGAAAACTGAAATCAATGAAAAAACTTCAGAAGAACTTGAAAAAACTTGTGAAGAACAAAAAGAAATTTCGAAAGAATGCAAAGAAGCTTCAGAAGTTCTGGAAGAAGAAAAACCCGATGATAAAACGCCGTCTGAAAAGCATGGGGAGCAGATTTCAAAAGAAAGCGACAAAGAAAGCGGAAGAATTGAAAAAATATATAAAAAGATAAAGGGTGTCTTTTCTAAGATAAAATATACTTTAAAAAAAATATGTGATAAAATAAAATCATTATTAGAGAAAAAAGAAAAAATAACAGAATTTATTCAGAATGAGGTACATGTGAATGCTTTCCTGAAAGTTAAATCAGAAGCTTTTAGAATTATAAAGATATTAAAGCCAAAAGAATTTAATCTGAAAGCAATCTTCGGATTTGACGATCCTCAGAGAACGGGACAGGTATTGGCGTTTCTTGCAGTTTTGTATCCTTTTTTTGAAGATAATATAGAAGTGGTACCGGATTTTGAAAAAAGTATTTTAAAAGGAAAACTTCATATAAAAGGATATATCAGGTGCTGTCATTTTGCAGCGCTTGCGTGCAGACTTTTATTATGTAAGAATATACGTATCACATATAAAGATATAAAAAATTTTGAATTATAAGCAGAAGGAGGAAATAATCATATGGCAGAGGGCAATTTTAAAGGAACGGTAGAGGCTCTTTTTTCAGGAATGAACGGAGTAATCTCATCAAAAACAGTTGTAGGTGATGCAATTCACATCGGTGATACTATTATATTGCCGTTAGTTGATGTGTCGTTTGCAGTTGGTGCCGGTGCGTTTAATGGAGATAAAAAAGAAAAAGGTGCCGGCGGTATTGGTGGAAAGATTACTCCTTGTGCGGTTCTTGTGATCCAGAATGGAAAGACAAAACTTGTTAATATTAAAAATCAGGATACGATTACAAAGATTCTTGATATGGTTCCGGATGTTGTAGATAAATTCACCTCAGATAAGAATGATGAGGTGACAGAGCAAGATATTGCAGATATCCTTGATTCAGAGGAATCATTGTAAGAAGTGATAATGCGTAATTTTTGAAATGAATGTATAAAACTCAGGATGGTCAAGTTACAAAACAGGAAGAATGTGCATAAAATAATATAAAAGAGAACGGGTGCATTTATTATGAAACGATTAATTGGATTTGCACTGTTCTGGATAGCAGTGGGAATCATTATATCCTTAATACTTCCCAATACTTTTATAAAAGTAATAGGCATAATTCTTTGTATTCTTGCCGGATATAGTCTGTTTTGCTGTTAAAATACAATGGTTGATGTGTCCTGCCAAAAGGTTTTAAAATATATTTGAAATATATTGATAAATATGTAGATAAAATATGAAATAAGACTTGCTTTTTTATAATTCATCTGATACAATATCTAGTGTTGCGAGTCCATTATTGGACTTATTATGAGCGTTAGGAGGTGCAGTCATGGCAAAATGTGCTATTTGCGAAAAGGGTGCTCACTTTGGAAATAATGTTAGTCACTCTAATAGAAAATCACCAAAGATGTGGAAATCAAACGTAAAATCTGTTCGTGTTAAAACAGAGAACGGCGGAACAAAGAAGATGTATGTATGTACTTCTTGTTTGAAATCCGGTAGAGTAGAGCGTGCATAATTGAGAACGGATGCATAGGATCAGGTTCGTTGGAATCTGGTCTTTTTTGCGCCCTGAAATAACAAAATATAGCCTGAATTTTGTTTATTACCTGCCGGAAAGGGATTTTTTTGCTACAATTGCATTGTAAAGTATCTTAAAACAGAGTATAATACATATGTTAAATGTGGTTATTGCAGCTTTAACGATATAGAAAATGGAGGTTTCAGATATGAAGGGATGCATGAATACAGATCTTGGCATTATTACAATTGATCCGGAAGTGATTGCCAAATATGCAGGTACAGTTGCAGTTGAATGTTTCGGTATCGTTGGTATGGCGGCTGTTAATATGAAAGACGGCCTGGTTCACTTGTTGAAGAAGGAAAGCTTGACCAGAGGAATTCAGGTGTCAATATCCGATGATAATCATATTGCTCTTGATTTTCATATTATTGTTGCATATGGTGTAAGTATTTCTGCAGTTACGGAAAACTTAATTAGTAATGTACAGTATAAAGTTGAAGAATTTACCGGTATGCCTGTAGATAAGATCAATATTTATATAGAAGGCGTAAGAGTCATCGACTAAGCTAAGGAGGAACATAGAAAGTGGCTACAAGAACGATTAATGTGGAGATGCTTGCGAAGATGTTTTTGGCAGGTGCACAGAATATTGAGGCGAAAAAAGAGTTTATTAATGAGCTGAATGTTTTCCCGGTGCCGGATGGTGATACCGGAACAAATATGTCACTCACAATCATGGCTGCTGCCAAAGAAGTTGCGGCACTTGATAAACCCGTGATGAAGGATCTGGCAAAAGCTATTTCATCTGGCTCACTTCGAGGTGCCAGAGGTAACTCAGGTGTTATCCTCTCACAGCTTCTTCGTGGATTTACAAAAGCAATCCGTGAGGAGAAAGAGATTGATGCTATTACACTTGCCGCTGCATGTACAAGAGCGAAAGAGACTGCATACAAGGCAGTTATGAAGCCAAAGGAAGGCACCATTCTTACAGTTGCAAGCGGTATTGCAGAGAAAGCTGCTGAGATGGCTCAGGAGACAGATGATCTGGGAGTATTTATTCCTGAGGTAATCAAATATGCAGAGGAAGTGCTCGCAAAGACACCGGACATGCTTCCGGTATTAAAAGAGGCGGGTGTTGTGGATTCTGGCGGACAAGGACTTCTTGAAGTGATTAAAGGTGCGTATGACGCATTCCAGGGTAAAGAGGTTGACTATACAGCGATTGGTTCAGGTTCAGGTGCTGGAATTACAAAAGTAACATCACAGGAAGCGGCAGATATCAAATTTGGTTACTGTACAGAATTCATTATTCTGACAGAGAAAGAATTTACAGAAAAAGATGAGCAGGAGTTTAAAGCTTATCTGTCATCCATTGGTGATTCTATTGTATGTGTGGCAGATGATGATGTAGTAAAGATTCATGTTCATACAAATGATCCTGGACTTGCGATTCAGAAAGCACTTACATTTGGACAGCTTTCCCGAATGAAGATTGATAATATGCGTGAGGAACATCAGGAGAAACTGATCCGTGATGCAGAAAAGCTCGCAGCAGAGCAGGAAGCTAAGAAATCACAGGAACCTAGAAAACCAATTGGATTTATTGCTGTTTCCATTGGAGAAGGTGTTAATGGTATCTTTAGAGAACTTGGCGTAGATTACATCATTGAGGGTGGTCAGACGATGAACCCAAGTACAGAGGATATGCTGAATGCAATTGATCAGGTAAATGCTGATTCTGTATTTATCCTTCCGAATAATAAAAATATTGTTCTTGCTGCAAATCAGGCAAAGGCATTGGTAGAGGATAAGGAGATCGTGGTGATTCCTACAAAGACTGTTCCGCAGGGAATTACGGCAATCATTAACTTTATGCCTGATTCGGACGTAAAGACAAATGAAGAAACTATGCTGGAAGAAATCCAGAATGTAAAGACGGGACAGGTGACATATGCTGTAAGAGATACCCATATTGATGATAAAGAGATCCATGAAGGTGATATTATGGGTATTGGTGACAAAGGAATTCTTGCAGTGGGAAAAGATGTAGAGGAAACAACCCTTGAACTTCTTGAAGCACTGGTCGATGAGGATTCGGAACTGATCAGTCTGTATTATGGTGAAGAAGTAAAAGAAGAAGAGGCTCAGGAATTTATCGCAAAAGTAGAAGAGAAATATCCGGATGTGGATGTAGATGCACATTTTGGCGGACAGCCTATTTATTATTATGTATTAGCGGTTGAGTAAATTTAACATACAAAAGAGAGACTATAGTTCTTGGCTGAGGGGACAAAGTTTGACCGGCAAGGATAGTAGTCTCTCTTTTTATAGAGGAAACTATGATCAAAGCAACAAAAATTAAAGAATTAAAGGGAATCGGAGAAAAGACAGAAAAATTATTTGCAAAAATCGGTATAGAAACCGTCGGAGATTTGATTAAGTATTATCCAAAAGGATATGATGTATATGAAGAGGCAGTTCCAATCAGTGATATTGAAGAAGGAAAAATAGTGACAGTAAAAGGAGCATTGTATGGGAAAGTTCAGGTAGGTGGATCGCAGAAAATGCAGATTACAACGGCCCATATAAAAGATTTGACTGGGACACTCCGAGTGATCTGGTTTCGGATGCCATTTCTTAGAAACACGTTAGCTCAGGGTGGAATGATTACAGTACGTGGGCGTGTTGTAAATAAGAAAAATGGAATGGTCATGGAACATCCGGAAATTTTTTATCCATCTTTTAAATATGAAGAGAAACTACACACCCTTCAGCCTGTGTATGGATTGACGTCCGGACTTACAAATAATGCTATTATGAAGGCTATGAAACAGGCTTTATGTGAACTGGATCTTTCAAAAGAAACATTGCCAGATGAGCTCCGTTTAAAATATGGGTTGGCAGAATATAATTATGCAGTGAGGGGGATACATTTTCCGGAGGATAAAGAAGTATTTTATCAGGCCAGAAAGAGGCTTGTATTTGAAGAATTTCTTGAATTTATCCTTGCGCTTAGAAAACTGAAAGATGGAAATGAAAAGTTAAGAAATGAATATGTTATTCATAAAGATGAAAGAATTGATACATTTATAGAAAATCTACCATTTGAATTGACAAGCGCACAGAAAAAAGTATGGAATGAAATAATGACAAATATGGAGTCAGACATTGTGATGTCAAGACTTGTTCAGGGTGATGTTGGATCCGGGAAAACAATCGTTGCAGTCCTTGCGTTGATGAACGCGGCATTGAATGGATATCAGGCAGCGATGATGGCGCCTACAGAAGTTCTGGCAAGACAGCACTATGAATCCATTACTTCACTTTTTGAAACCTACAATATACCCATAAAAGTAGTACTTCTTACGGGTTCTATGACAGCAAAAGAAAAACGGAAAGCGTACGATAGAATCGAATGTGGGCTTGCGAAAATCATTATTGGTACACATGCGCTTATTCAGGATCGGGTAAACTATGATAATCTGGCTCTGGTGGTGACAGACGAACAACACAGATTTGGTGTAAAGCAGCGGGAGACATTTGCCAGAAAAGGAGGTGTTCCGCACGTTCTTGTTATGAGTGCAACACCAATTCCGCGAACGTTGGCCATTATTTTGTATGGGGATCTGGATATCTCAGTCATTGATGAACTTCCGGCTAATCGTCTCCCGATTAAAAACTGTGTGGTTGACACTGGATATCGAAACACAGCCTATACATTTATGAAAAAGCAGATTGCAGAAGGCCGGCAATGCTATGTGATCTGTCCGATGGTAGAAGAAAGTGAGAACATGGAAGCAGAAAATGTCATTGATTATGCAGTCACTTTACAAGAAGCTCTTGGAGAAGAAATTACAGTTGATTTCCTGCATGGGAAAATGAAGCAGGCACAGAAAGATATGATCATGGAGCGTTTTAGCAGAAATGAGAGCCAGGTTCTTGTATCGACGACTGTAATTGAAGTCGGGATTGATGTGCCAAATGCAACAGTTATGCTTATTGAAAATTCAGAAAGATTCGGTCTTGCACAGCTTCACCAGCTTCGCGGACGTGTCGGAAGAGGGAAATATCAGTCTTACTGTATTTTTATGACAGCTTCAAAATCAAAAGAGACAAAGGAACGGCTGGATATTCTCAATCACACAAATGACGGCTTCAAAATCGCAAGCGAAGATTTGAGGCTTCGAGGTCCGGGAGATTTATTCGGGATTCGTCAAAGCGGACTAATGAATTTTAAAATTGCAGATGTTTACCAGGATGCGAAGATACTTCAAATGGCAAATGAAGCTGCTGATATGCTGATTTCATCAAATTCAGAATGGTTGAAAAAACTTCCAGAATATGAAGAACCTTCTAGTGTAATAATCTAAATCCTCCATATACTATGGATGTAACAAAAACAAAGTTACAAAGTTACCAAAAGGAGGAGAGTAAAATGGCAAGTCGTTCATCTAACAGAGCAGCCGTACCTGAAGCAAAAGGTGCACTTGATAAATTCAAATATGAGGTTGCAAGCGAATTAGGAGTACCGTTATCAGACGGATACAATGGAGACCTGACATCCAGACAGAACGGTTCTGTTGGCGGATATATGGTCAAGAAAATGATTGAACAGCAGGAAAAACAGATGGCTGGGAAATAAGTAAATGTAAATTTGGGGCGTAGTATTTTTAATATTACGTCCTAAATTACGTTTTTTCCCTGTCACAAAATGAAAAATATGGTGTCTCCAATTGACATTTTTCTGCCTCAAATTTATAATGGACGAGAAAACTTGTGTGAATATGAGGATTTTATTATGCGTGTGATTGCGGGTAGTGCGAGAAGATTACAATTGAAAACGTTGGATGGTATGGAGACGAGACCGACGACAGACAGGATTAAAGAGACTTTATTTAACATGATTTCTCAGGGACTTCTGGAATGTTCTTTTCTTGATCTCTTTGCAGGAAGTGGCGGGATCGGAATTGAGGCATTGAGCCGGGGAGCTAAAAAGGCTGTTTTTGTGGAGAAGAATCCGAAAGCTATGACCTGTATAAAAGAGAATCTTATACATACCAGACTAGCGGATTTCGCAGAGACGATGCAGATGGATGTCATCAGTGCGTTGTCGAGGATGGAAGGGAAATATGAGTTTGATTATATTTTTATGGATCCTCCTTATGACAGGGAACTGGAGAGAAAGGTACTCGAATATCTTGCTGATTCAGAATTACTCTCTGAAGACGGAATTATTATTGTGGAAGCATCGTTGGAGACACCGTTTGATTACATTGAAGAATTGGGATATACTTTGATTAAAAGTAAGATATATAAAACGAATAAGCATGTTTTTCTTGAAAAGGACGGAAATGATATTGCTTAAAAAGGAGCCTTTATTCATAAAATAGATTTTTTTATTATTTGAACTGGGAGGAGCATTATGTTAAGAGCGATTTATCCGGGAAGTTTTGACCCGGTTACGTATGGACATCTTGATATTATTGAGAGGTCATCAAAGCTTGTGGATGAATTAATTGTTGGAGTATTGAATAATAACGCAAAAACCCCGTTGTTTTCCGTTGAAGAACGTGTTAAAATGTTAGAAGAAGTGACAAAAGATATAGAAAATGTAAAGGTTGTTCCGTTCGAAGGATTATTGATAGATTTTGCTGAGAAGATGGATGCCGGAATGGTTGTGAGAGGTCTTCGTGCGATTACAGATTTTGAAAATGAGCTTAAGATGGCGCAGACTAATCATAAATTATCGCCAAAGGTTGAGACTGTTTTTTTAACAACCAGTCTGGAATATGCATATTTAAGCTCTACGGTTGTAAAAGAAGTAGCGGCTTTTGGAGGAGATATTTCTCAGTTTGTGCCTGAGATTGTTGAGCGCAGAATACAAGAGAAGAAAATAGAAAAAGGAGAGTGTAAATAATGAGCAGTCGTATTGAACAGATTATTGAAGAAATTGAGGAGTATATTGACAGTTGTAAGTTTCAGCCGTTATCCACATCTAAAATTATTGTCAATAAAGATCAGATGGATGAATTGCTCCGGGAACTGCGTATGAAAACTCCTGACGAGATAAAGAGATATCAAAAGATCATTGCAAATAAAGACGCTATTTTAGCTGATGCGCAGGCGAAAGCAGACAGTTTGATCGAAGAGGCTCAGATTCATACAAATGAGCTTGTAAGTGAGCATGAGATTATGCAGCAGGCATATGCACAGGCAAATGAGATCGTAACTGCTGCCACAGAGCAGGCACAGCAGATTCTTGACAATGCTACCAGTGATGCAAATGATATCCGTATCGGTGCTATGCAGTATACAGATGATCTTCTTGCTAATGCTGAAAGTATTATTGGACATACACTGGACAGTTATACTACAAAATATGACGGTCTTGTTAATTCTCTTCAGGAATGTTATGATATGGTTCATAATAATCGTGCAGAGCTTGAAATCCCAGAACAGTCTCAGAGAGGTCTTGAGGCAGAATACGGAAGTCTTGAGGAAGAAGAGCCACAATATGATTTTGAAAGTGAAGAATAAGATCATTATGTAAATATAGTTAAGTAAATGAATGCTAACAGACTGGTTACCAAAGCGGTAACCAGTTTTTTTATCAAATAAGAGGAGAGAGATATTCCGGTTCCTTTAAGCATAGACTGGGTCTGTGCTGCAGCGCAAAAACCGCCGAAAGATGTGAGAAAAAGGCAAAGTATATAGATTAGTTTCCCGGACATTGAACATTTACAAAGGAGAGTGATTCCGGTAGTGATCTCCAGGCAGGAAATAAGAAAAATATTTATATCTGATTCTGGAAAAGGAATTTCTAAAAAAAGCTGTATCAGAACAGAAAATACAATGATGTAAGCTCCAACTTTTGTGATGGATTCTAAAGCATTAGAAATAGAATTATCTAAAAAAACATTTGAAGAAACATTTTCTTTCTCATATATCTCTAATTTTTCCTGCTCATAATCCTTGTCTCTTTTATAGATTAATCGGAATAGAAAACTGCAAAGTACCGGTGATAAACATAAGATAAAAAGGGTCGGAACTGTTAAAGCCTGGTTTTTAAAATTTTGCATTACAAGAAAACTGATAATAAACATAGGGCTCGTATTATTGCAGAAAGAAACGAGATAATTACATTCTGATTTCGTTATATGACCACAGCGGTATAAGTCAGAGGCTACTTTGCTTCCCATTGGATAACCACACAAGAAACCTGTAAGTACAGCAAAGGATCCGTAAGGTGTTACATGAAAAAGACCACAGAGAAAAGGGCTGGTAATACGAAGGAGATAACGGATCGTACCGGTTTCTATCAATAAATTGCAAATAAAGATAAAGGGAAAGAGAGTAGGAAGAACCGTATGAAACCACAAAAGGAGCCCGTTTGCAGCGCCTGAAAAGACTGCTTTAGGGAAAAGAAGCATGGAGAAAAAAAGTGAGATAAGGAGTATAGGCAATGAGAATCTTTTTAAAAGCATACTAAAATATAAAGATCTATTCATAGAAATACCTCAGAAAAACAGGATTGACAAATAGTATCGTGTTTTGAAATGTTCTTAAAATATTCTATGGAACAGGTTGATTTTTTATGAATTGTGTACCATAATGATGGATAGATAAAACATATTATGTAAAATATGTCAAAAAGAGAGGTAACAACAATGGCAGTATTAGAAAATCTTGAACCGAAAAAAGTATTTTATTTTTTTGAAAAATTATGTCAGATTCCACATGGAACTTTTGATACTAAACGTATCAGTGATTATTGTGTAGAGTTTGCAAAAGAGCGTGAACTGGAAGTAATTCAGGATGAAGCAAATAATGTAATCATAAAAAAAAGTGGAACAAAAGGATATGAAAACAGTGAACCGATCATTCTTCAGGGACATCTTGACATGGTCTGTGAAAAAACACCGGATTCCGCACATGATTTCAAGAATGATCCACTTGACCTTTATGTAGAAGATGGTTATGTAAAAGCAAAAGACACGTCTCTTGGCGGAGATAATGGAATTGCGATTGCAATGGCAATGGCTGTTCTGGATAGCGAAGATATTGCACATCCTCCGATTGAAGCAGTATTTACAACAGATGAAGAGACTGGAATGGGTGGTGCAAATGCAATTGATCTTTCTGTATTAAAGGGAAGAAAACTGTTAAATATTGATTCAGAAGTAGAAGGAATTCTTACGACAGGGTGTGCAGGAGGAATCAGTCTTGTTACAGAAATACCGGTTCAGAGAGAAGAAACGAGCGGAACATTAGTGACGTTGACAATCAGTGGACTTCAGGGAGGACATTCAGGTATTGAGATACATAGGCAGCGTGGAAATGCTCATAAAATGATGGGGCGCCTTTTGAATGCAATTGAAAAAGAAGCACAGATTTCTCTTGTAGATATCGAAGGGGGCTCTAAAGATAATGTTATCCCTATGAATAATACTGCAAGAATCCTGGTTGCAGAAAAGGATGCTGAAAAGATAGTTAAAGTGACAGAAGAGATGAAAGCAGTCTGGGATCATGAGTTTATGGGCGACGAACCTACACTTGCTGTAGAAGCTTCTTTAAAGGCAAATGAGAGTAAAAAGACATTAGACAGAGAAAGTACAGAGAAGATCATTAATTATCTTATGATTAGCCCTTGTGGAGTTCAGGGATTTAGCCGCAAGCTTCAGGGTCTTGTTGAGAGTTCTCTCAATGTCGGAATTGTTGAGACATATGACGGATACATAAAAATATGTCATATGATCCGTAGTTCTGTTGAGAG